>JAGHAQ010000077.1 GCA_021161425.1 Candidatus Tharpella sp.
TAATTACAAGAGGTTAATAGAATTACAAAAATGGCACCCATTATCCTCTACCGTCGAACCCGACACCATAATAGAAACGACTTTGTAATTTCAGATTCGGAATTTAGGCACGATAACCGATTCACAACACTTGCCATCCGGCAGGATTCATGGCATATTAGTGGATAGTAACAATTAAGAAACGGCTGCAAAAAGTGATTACGATGCCCGATCCCTTTAAAAAACCCGGCCCGGTTTTTCTTTTCCCCGGCCAGGGTTCCCAGGAACCCGGCATGGGCCGTGAACTCTACGAAGCCCACGACTTCGTCCGTAAACTCTTCGCCGAAGCTTCGGAAATCGTGGGTCTGGATTTCGCCAGCCTGATTTTTGAAAGCAGTAAGGCCACCCTGCAGGAAACCATCAACACCCAGCTCGCCATCCTCATCACCAACCAGGCCCATTATCTGGCTTTAGAGCACCAAGGCATCCGACCGGCCCTGGTCATGGGCCATTCACTGGGTGAATATTCAGCCCTTATCGCTGCTCAAGCCATCACCCTTAGCGATGCCATCAAGGTTGTCAGTCATCGGGCTACGGCTATGCAATACTGTGTCGAAGAAAGAAAAGAGGACGGCGAAAAAGATAAAATCTACATGGCTGCAGTCGTCAGCCGTAAACCGCTCGATCTTGAATATATCACTAAAGTCTGCGCCGGCAACTCATACGCGAACCAGAATGTAACCATTGCCAACGACAACTCCCCCTACCAGGTGGTCCTGTCCGGCCACCACCTGGCCCTGGCATTGGCCTGCCACCACTTGAAAAGTGACAAAAAGGCACGCCTGATCCTTTTAAAAACCGGCGGCCCTTTTCACTCTTCAGAGATGGCTTTTGCGGAACAGGAACTTAAGCTCTGTCTTGACAACTACTCCATAAAAGATCCCCAAATCCCCTTCATCGCCAACCTCACAGCCGATTTCGTAAAAACCAGGGAGGAAATCCGTCGCCTGATGCCGCTCCAGATAACCGGCCAGGTACGCTGGCGCGAATCGATCAACAGAACCTTAAAATTGGGCTATACCGATTTCATCGAATGCGGCCACGGCAAAACCCTGACCAACCTGCTGCACAACTTCAATTTACCTCAACCTTTATAAGCAAAAAGCAATAAAGCAACAACGTCCCCCCAATTAAACGTCCCCCCAATTAAACTTGATTTAATGTAAACTATAATATATACAAAACCCATATAAAGTAAATTATAATTTATATTAAGTGGACTATATTATGCTGCAGGTTCCTTTCTCAATTATCACCGCCTTGAAAACTCTTGGAGAAAACATCAGGAATGCCAGAAAAAGAAGACGGATTACGATGAATCTCCTGGCGGAACGAGCCAGAATCAGCCGTGTCACCCTTGCAAAAATTGAGAAAGGTGACCCCTCTGTTGCAATAAAATATTATGCCTCTGTATTACAAATGCTGGGACTATTAAAAAATTTGGAAGAAGTCGCAGCGGCTAAAAATGATGGCGTTGGAGTGATCATAGAGGAAGAAAACTTACCTCAAAGGGTAAGGCTTAAAAGGAAAAAATAATGTCCGGTGCAAGCAAAATTTTTGTGGACATAAATATTGATGGCACAGATTATTTCGTCGGTACGCTGTGGCACTCTATCCGTAAAAACAAAGGTTTCTCTTCATTTCAGTACAGTGACAAGTGGCAAGCCAATCCTGAAGCATTTGCGATCGACCCGGCCCTCTCTCCACTGCATTCAAAAGAAGTCTTTCACTCAGGCGATAAAACTCTGTTCGGCTGCTTCGAAGATGCTGCACCAGACCGCTGGGGACGCATGTTAATGCGACGCACCTTCAACGATAAAGCTAAAGCTCAAGATAAACACCCGAGAAGTCTCACTGACATCGATTTCCTGTTGATGGTAGATGATCTATCCAGAATGGGAGCATTTCGTTTCCGGATCGATAAAAAATATTTGACGGCACCAACAATAAATTCAGTCCCGCCACTGATTAGACTTAGAGAACTGCTGGAAGCATCCGAAAAAGTAGAAGAAAGCCATCAAGCGAGAAAACTTCTGCTGACACCTGGGTCTTCACTCGGTGGAGCACGACCGAAAGCAAGTGTTTTGTCTCCTGATATGACTCTGAATATTGCCAAGTTCGAAAGCAGTAAAGACGAATATGATGTCGTTCGCTGGGAAGCTGTTGCGCTTCACCTGGCTTCGGAATGTGGTCTCATGGTTCCCCCTTTTGAGATCGAAAACATAACCGTTTCAAAAAGAGAACAAAAAACTGTTCTGATTGAAAAAAGGTTCGATCGAAGCGGTCTTCTCAGAATCCCGTATATTTCTACGATGACCCTTTTGAATGCAAGTGACAACGATACTGAAAACTACTCTTACCTGCATATCTCCGAAAAGCTCTCTGAAATAAGCAGCCGGCCGACAGCAGATCTGAAAGAGTTATGGAAGAGGATGGTACTGGGAATACTGATCAGCAACACAGACAACCATCTTCGCAATCACGGGCTTATACATACCTCTGCAGGATGGGGGCTGGCACCACTTTTTGATATCAATCCAAACCCGGATGATCGTAATTTTTCTCTTAACATTGATCCTGCGGGAAATAACGATATCAAAACAGCCTTAAAAGTAGCCGAACACTTCGAAGTTCCTGAATCTGTCGCCAGAAGCGACATAAAAGCAATCGTCAAAACCCTGAAAAACTGGAAGTATGCTGCAGCTAAATATGGATGCACAGCAGCCGAGATTTCCCGAATGACACCGGCATTTGAACACCCGGATTCAGATATCGCGCTATCAGAAAACACCCACCACCGAAAACCGCGCCCATAAACATACTCAACTAATTAGCAACGCCCCCTTTACAACCGCTAAAGCAATAAAACAACAACGTCCCCCTTTACAACAACATCTTTCTTGCAATCTGGCGGCATCCATGGCACATTACAGTATATAATCTGGAACCGTTAAAGAGATTTGCCGGCAACGCCCAACCAAGCTAATCGCCGGCAACCACACAAACCGACCACAAAACAAAAACTATGAATATCAAAAAGCTTATCGAAGATGAATTTTCGCGCAATATCGGCCTCTTAAGTGA
>JAGHAQ010000057.1 GCA_021161425.1 Candidatus Tharpella sp.
CACCATAAAAAGAGAGCAGAGCCAAGGCGGCAATCACCACAAACAGCGGACTGCCGAGCAAAGCCAGCGCGAAAACTATGAATTTCATCAGGTTGATCCGGAGGAACTGATTTTGAACTGCAACAGCGTCACGCTCTGGTCGTAAACCTTAACTGAAAAACGGCCCGCCATCAAGGCAAATGCCAGTGGAAATATGAGGTTCAAAACCCAGACGGGGATTCCAACAAGAGCCCGCCCACTGTCAAATGCGATCTCGTTTTTGATAAACAAAAAGGCCGCCCAGGTAAGAAAGCCACAGACCACTGCGGCAAAGAGGTTGAGGACAAGATTGAGCCAGAGAGCCCCTCGATCCGGCAAAAAATGCGAAAAAACATCAATCGTTATGTGTTTGCCGTGCTTGGTCGCCAAGGCCGCCCCGAACATACCGACCCAGAGTACGAGATGACGCAGAAGAGGATCAGCCCAGACAAAACCACCGTCAAAAAGGATGCGCATAAAGATCTGAAGGACAGCGAGAAAAATCATGGCCAGCAGAAGAAGAGAGATAAAGATCTCTTCAACCAGATTGAAGCAACGACCAAGATTTTTCAAGATTTTCAAGAGATGCACCTTATTTTACATGATCAAGGGCGGGATTTACGATAATTTTCGAGAATAGCCATCATTTCATTATAGATCTCGGCGGAAAAATATTTCCCGACACTCTCCGCGACAACCTGGTCGCGGAACTCAGCCAGAACTACACCTGTGGCAGGATCCGCCGGAACCACGGTAATCCCGTTTGCCTTTAACGTCTCCAGCGCCTCGAGATTGGTACGCCGGGTATCATCTTTTAGTTTACCGGTAAAATATTTTTCGGCCGCCGTCTGGATAATAACAAGATAGCCCTTAGGCAATCGATCCAGGGCTTTTTTGTCAAAGACCAGACCCCCGTAGGCATAACCAAAGGGAAAATCTGTAATATACTTTATCTTGGTGAACCACTGCAAGACTATCGATCCGTAATAACCATTAAAAACCGTATTAACCATACCGGTCTGCAGAGAGACCAGAACATCCGGCAAAGAGAGTGGAATCGGGGTGATCCCCACCGCTTCAATAAAGGCAAGGTTAAGCAGGTCTCCTTCCAGAGCCCAGATTTTGCTCTCCTTGAGATCCTCAAGGGTGGAGATCGGATTAGTCGACATCGTATAGATAAAACCGACTTCAGACATCGCCAGGAGAACCATATCTTTTTTAGCGAAGGCTTCGATCTGACGCGACATCAGCTTATCCCAAACTTCGTCGACCTCATCGTAGGAGTGGAAAAGATAGGGAATGCCCATGACCCGGAAATCAGGTACGATCTCACTAATGCCGGTCATCGTGAAACCGGCACCCTGCAGCTGGCCGATCTTCATTTTACGAAACATCGTCCGGTCATCGCCCATGACCCCGCCGGCATAGACCTTGAATCCAACTTCTTCTCCGGTTTTTTCCCGAACCTCCTGGGCAAACTGATCAAAACGCTGAGCCCAAATACTGCCCTCGGGGGCCAGACTGGCCATTTTAAAGACATATTTCGGCCGTTTGGCATCAGCATCACCAACGATCATGCAGAGATTTAAGAGGAAAACGAAAAGCAAAAATAGGAGGCTGGACCAATAATTTTTTTTCCACAATCGCATAATTTAAAATTCCTCTAGAATATTTCGTCGATCTTTTCCAACAAATCGGCGGCCTTTTTTCGGGCCAGGCGGTTAGCGGTTGCCATCTCGTTTTCGACCAACGGCTGCGAGAGAACTTCCTGCAAAAGTTCTGCAAAAAGTTCTCGATTAAAGGTTTGCCGGGCATAAGAATCAGCAAAAGCAACCTGAGCCGGCCAATATTGATGCTGACTCAAAGCTAAAGCCCGCTCAAAATGGCGGCGGCCGACCTTAGGCTTGCCACCCAGCATCGGCGACAACGAGCAATAGATGCTCCCTAACACCAGATGGGCCGAACCGAAGTTAACCGACTCATCAAGTTCGAGTACCCTTAACATCATCTCTTCGACTTTCGGAAGATCAACCAGGGCCGCAGGGCTCCCACCCTGCAATTTAATCCATAAAGCCCAGGCCTGTCCACCCCAGAAAAGGTCAGCCGCATCACCTTTGCCAAAAGATGATAATGCCTGTTTGAAAACAGCCAGTGGCTGTTTGAAATTTTCCTTAAATTTTCGATTTTGGCCAAGCAGTTTAAAGCCATAACGCCGGGCTTTTTCACTGGCGAGTTTAGCCCTCTCAGGCTCGCCGGTTTCATCTAAGAGGATAGCGTAAGCGCTGAAGGCCCGGGTCCCGATCCTGAGCAGTGCCGGATTTTCAGGATCTGAGATAATCAACCCATTGATCATCAGGAGCAGCGACGGGCTGCCATCGACAAGAAGCTCGATATCGGTCTCTTGTTCCAGTGAACGGGTCAGAGATTCAAGCAACGGGTTAACCACAAGCGAGGCACAGCCACCAAAACCCAAGAGCAAGAAGAGAAAAACCATTACCTTGAATATGATTACTTTTAAAAATCCGCTTTTATTCATAAAACCTACCGGCTAATAACCACCTATCTCTTCAATTGAAAAGTGATTTCTTTCTGGATGTGTAAAAAAGCTGAGGAGAGATTATCATAACGACAATGATTCCTCAGCTTTTTTTCACGGTAACAACTCCTCATAGAGCAAACTTATGCGTGACTTTTTGTCAAATAAAGGACAAACCTTTAGAAATTCCAGAATTCGTCGATCTCCTCATCGCTGAAATCCCAAATCGCATCATGGGGCGGCAAGGTTTCATCAACAAAGAATTCAGGCAGACGATCATGGGCATTGGTAAAACCGGCCGCCTGATTGAAGGCCCGTTCGGTTTTCAGGACCGACATACCCAAAGCCGTTACATCATCACCAGTCAAAGAGATACCGTACCGAGCGTTAAGCATTTCAACCACCGCCGGCAGGGCGGTGGCGTCATCGAGAACGGCAAAAGCGACAAAAAGGCAGAGTCCGGTACTGTCAATCGCCGCTGTCGCAATCTGGAGGTTACGAGAGAGTTCGACTTGCCCCTCTTTTTTCAGAGGATCAACAAAACCACCCGATTTAAGAATATTTGTAGCGACCGTATAGCCGGCGGTATGATCGGCGCCCATGGTTGAAGTACAGTAGGTAATACCAATCCCCTTAACCGAGCGGGGATCGTAGGCTGGAATCGCTTGATCCTTGACCACCGGCACCCTGGTCAAACCATAAATTTTCCCGGTAACCGCCGCCCCGGAACCAATAATGCGGCCTAAAGGACTCCCCTCTTTGATCTCTTGGAGAAGTTTGAGAAAACCCGGCCCGTCACCAAATTCAATAACTCCGGCCTCCATCGCTACCCCAATCGTAACTGCGGTCTCGATTGAATCGACACCGATATCATCCATAATACTATCAGCCTGGGCGAGGATATCAAGATCGGCAATACAGCAGTGAGCCCCCATGGCCCAGATCGACTCATATTCAAAACCGGAGGTCACATATTTCCCATTCTTATCAACGAAGACCTGGGAACACTGCATGACACAACCGGCATGGCAGCCATGTTTGAGTTTACCTCCCCGAGCTTCAATTAGCTCAGCCATTTTCTCACCGCTGATCATCTCATGCTGATCAAATTGACCTGTACGAAAATTCCTAGTTGGCAGACCACCAACCTCATTGACGATATTAATCAGGACATTGGTACCGTAAGCGCCCAAAGCAGAACCGCAAACCGGATGATCGATAAGGGCCTTGGCAAAGATTTTTGCCGCCCCCTTGAATTTCTCTTCATCGACCAGAGATACACTTTTAGGAGCATCAGAGGCGTCGATTGAGATATACTTAACCCTTTTTGAACCCATCACAGCCCCCAAACCACCACGCCCCAGACTGCGGAATTTACTATCCGGATCTTTAACTGAAATATTGGCCGCAAGCTGACAACGCTCACCAGCCTGACCGATACTTAAGAGGCCACAATTTTTTTGACCGGCCCCTTCCAGAGCTTCGACCACGGCAAAGTTTCCGGCCCCGACAAGATCATTTTCCGGTGTGATGACAACCCCTTCAGTACTGACTTTCAAAGCGTAAAATTGACACTCAGCCGGTACCCCTTCAATAATCAATGCCTTAATTCCCATCCGGGCCAAAAGTTGGGCGGCAGTACCACCGGAGTTGCTCTCCTTGATCGTCCCGGTCAAAGGACTTTTAGCCCCGGCCGAAAGACGTCCGGAGTTAGCGGCCCGGGTTCCAGAGAGTAGACCGGGAGCAAAAACCAGCTTATTATATTTACCCAGAGGATGACAGGTCGGCGGCACTTCAGCGGCAACAATCGCCGAGGTTAAAGCTCGTCCGCCAAGACCCTGCAAGGCCGCCGGCACATCTTCAAGCTTGACACTCAGATCACCCATATTGACGCGAAAAATTTTCTCAGCCATGATCTCTCCTCCTTTGTAAATATTTTTTTCTTTTCTTTCCTATGAAAAATGTATCGCCGCAATTTGCCCAGCCACATCTCCCAAGACTCTGGTGCCCTTTTCCACTCTCGACAGCTTGACACAGGATGATGCCAAGGTCAAGTTGATTCTTGACTGATATCTTGCCTGTCAAGAAAACCGCAAAATCGGTATATCATCAACCATATCAATCAACCGTTTATGCCTACATATATTCAAAACGTTTACGATAACGAACAATCTGATAGATAAAGAAAGGACCGCCCAAAAGTGAAGTTAAAACCCCGACTTTGAGATCGACCGGAATAATCAGGCGAACACAAAAATCGGCGTAAACCAGAAAAACCGCTCCTAAAAGCCCGGCCAGAGGTATCAGACGACGATTGTCGGGGCCGACAACGGCTCGCACCATATGGGGAGCAACCAGGCCGATGAAACCTATAACACCGGCTACCGCAATCGCTCCCCCGGTCATCATTGAAACAGCGAAAAAAAGAACATTGCGAACCCGACCGACCTCGACCCCAAGGTTGGCGGCACTCTCCTCACCGAGCATCAGGATATTGAGATCACGCACATAAAATGAGATTAATACCAGCGAAGCAAACGCCGTCAGTACCACAATTTCAACATGCATCCAGTTGCGATTATTGAGATCACCCATCAACCAGGTAACAATGACGCGACCGACATCGAACTCCCTGGTGCTCAAGGTTATAACAAAAGAGGTTACCGCCCCGAGAATAAGGTTTAAGGCGATACCGGCCAAAAGCAGGGTTGCGATCGAAGTGCGGCCCGCACTGGTCGCAATAATATAGACGGTAACCAGAGTAATAAGGGCACCGCCTACCGCCATAATCGGCAGGGCGGCCGGAAAAATCGCCGTCAACCCCAGATAGATGGCTAGAACCGCCCCCAGAGCCGCACCGGAACTGATACCGATAACTCCGGGACTAGCCATCGGGTTTTTGAAGATCCCCTGCATTACGGCCCCGGCAACCGCCAGTGAAAAGCCGACCAGGACCGCCGCCAAAACCCGGGGCAGACGCCCGTCCCAGACAATCGCAACCTCTACTGGAGAGGGAATTACGGAAATCGGCAGGCCGCACTTTGCGAGAATAATTTCCGCCACTCGGCTACTCTCAAGAGCCCAGGAGCCATGTGTCAAAGAGAGTATTATTCCACCCATAAGCAGGAGAATCAGACAACCTCCCAGGCCAACGGAGACCATCCGTAAACGTTTAGAACTCATTGGGGTAAACAATACCTGCCAGAAGGTTAGCCCCGAGCAGAAGAAATTGCGAATTGATACGGAGATAGAGACCGGGAATCGTCAGAATCCGATCATCCTTGACGGCCCGGGCATGGCGCAACAGGGGGTCGGCCTTAAGTTTTTGTTCAAGTTTACTCTCTAAGGGAACAATAATTATCTCCGGATCCCATTTCAGCAGGGTCTCGTGATCAACCTGTTTCCACGATTTAATCCCCTGTTCGGCGCCAACATTTACAGCCCCGACAAGTTCACACAGTGAGGTGAAATTTGAGGCTACACCGGGAATATAGCCACCAAGATCATAGTAGAGCAGGCGTAAAGACCTCTTACGCAAGGGCAAAGCGGCCTGCAAAAGAGCCCGTTTTTCGGCGATAATATCAAGCAGGGCCTCGGCATTGCCACTCTCGCCGAGAACTTGACCTAGAATCTTGATCTCTTCAATGACCGATTCAAATGAATCCTGAGATCCGAGATCAAGGGTTGCAATACCGGCCTGACGAAGTCTCTGTTTGAAAACGGCGTCGGAAAAAGCAACGGTAAAGACCATGTCGGGTTGGGCCGCGATGACCAGTTCACTCTCTTTGTAACTGAAAATCCGCCCGCGCCCCACCACTTCATCAGCAATCATCGAAAATCGGGGATCAGCCGCCACCTCATTAAACATAAGCAAACGCTGACGTGGACAGATAGCCCAGAGAATTTCACTAACCCCGACCGCATGCGGGATTATCCGAACCGGAGCACTAGCCAGGTTGACTGTTTTCGTCTCTACATTAAAAATCTCGCTACGGTAGTTATAAACCCGATGTGAGAAACTTATCTGACGGGGCCATTCACCCTCAACCCTGGAATCACATCTGACATAACTGAGCCCTTCAAACAATTGCTCCATCGGCAAAGGGGTGGCCGGCATCTCCCACTCCACTCCGGCCTCCAGAGTGGCGACCAAAGAAAGGGTAAGCAATATAAAAATGGTTGTTAGAGTCGTAATTTTCATCATCTATTACGACTACACCGGCAAACTATGAAATTCTAGAAGATTCGCAGAGTCTGCGAGGCTGACCCGAAAAACCTCCTCCAAGGCGGTTTCCGTAAAAGCTTTTTCAGAGGGTCCGTAAAAGTAGATCGCGCCATCTTCTAGAATTGTGATGGTGTCACAAAAACGACGCGCCTGATTGAGATCATGCACTGAGGTCAGGATGGTTTTGCCCTGTTTTTTAAGCTCCAATAACAACTCCATAATAGCCAGTGAGTTACCGATATCGAGACTCGCCGTCGGTTCATCCAGCAGGATCAGGGAGGCTTCAGTCGCCAAGGCTCGGGCGATCAAGACCAGTTGCACCTCTCCGCCGGAGAGTTCGGTCAACGAACGCTCCCTCAAATGAGCCGTATTGGTCGCCTGTAAAGCCCGTTCAACCACCGCTAGAGCATGATTGTTCAAAGCCTGAAAACGTTTGAGATGGGGATAACGTCCCATCAGAACAAGATCATAAACGCTGATCGGAAAGTTGACCTTGGGGTTCTGCGGCACCAGACTAACCAGAGAACTTAATTGACGCCGAGCCATGGTTTTACAATCTCGACCCAAAAGCTTCACCTGCCCCTCTTGCGGACGATAAATACGACATATGTTTTTCAGCAGGGTCGTTTTACCGGAACCGTTCGGACCGACCAGCCCATGTATCCGGGCAGACCCGTAACTTGCAGTTATGTCCCGCAAAACCTGCCGGCCGCCGAAAGAGAAAGAAAGATGGTTGATTTCCAGCATAGTATGAATTGAGCAAAAAGTCTAAAAGGGATGACACAAAGGCACAGCCATGAACCCTCTCTTATGCAACCCCCGACCTATACGAACACGCCCCGGCAAAAACAGGATATTTGGCATATCCAACATTGTCCGGATCGTACGCATCCTTCAAACCGAAAAAATCGCTTTAGCGGTTTCCCTCTTTTCCCCCTTTGGTCACCAAAATATCCTCGAGCATCAGATATTCAAGATCGCAACCATAGAACATATTAAGGGCATCGGTCGGAGAACAGATCATCGGTTCTCCTCGGCGGTTTAAAGAGGTATTGAGAACCACCGGAATACCGCGTAGTTTCTCGAGCTCTTCAAGCAGGGCATAGTAGCGGGGATTAGTCTCACGTTCAACGATCTGGGCCCGAGCCGTACCATCTTCATGGACGACCTCGGGAATCCGCTTTTTCCAACTCTCGGCCACAGTAAAGGCAAAAGTCATATAGGGAGCGGGATGATCGGTCTGCAAAATTTCAGGGGCCACTCGATCGAGCATACTCGGGCAGAAAGGCCGCCAGCGCTCACGATATTTGATCTGGGCGTTAATCGTATCAGCTACTCCCGAATGGCTCGGGTCGCCCAAGATACTACGATTACCCAAGGCCCGGGGACCAAACTCCATACGCCCCTGAAACCAGGCTAAAGGATGGCCTTCAGCCAGGATTCGAGCTCCGGTTTCAGGTACATTTTCGACCTTTTGCCAACATGGTTTTTGAGGATGTTCAAGACAGGCGTCAAGACACTCTTGGGTCGAATAGGAGGGACCAAGGTAGACATGTTTAAGCTTTTGTACGGTTTCGCCCTTCTCCCAGGCAACAAACGAAGCCGCCCCGATCGCGGTACCGGCGTCACTGGCCGCCGGCTGGACAAAAAGTTCGTTAACCTCGGGCAATTCCATAAGACGCTGGTTGAGCTTGACATTTAAGGCCACCCCGCCGGCAAAACAAAGACGGCCGGTCTCTGCCAAGATATCACCGAGATAGGTTTTTACCAGGGCCAACGAAGTCTCTTCGAGCAATTTCTGGATAGCGGCGGCATAGTCAATATAGGGATCATCGATCTCGTCACCCACGCGTTTGGGTCCCAGCCAGTCAATTAGTTTGGGACTGAAATAGTAGCCCTGGTTCTGGTCTTTGTAACGCCTGAGGCCGACAACATTAACAAGCTCGGTATTGACCTTAAGATCACGGCCATCACAGGATAAAAGACGGGAAAAATCATATTTATCGGGGTTACCATAAGGGGCCATACCCATCACCTTAAACTCTCCGTCGAGCATCTCAAAACCGAGAAATTGGGTCAGAGCACCATAAACGCCACCTAAAGAGTCGGGGTCATAAAACTCCTTAATCTTATGAATGACACCGTTTTCTCCATAACCAAAAAAAGTGGTCGCATATTCACCCTTACCGTCAATCCCCAAGATCGCACATTTGCCCTCGAAACCACTGAGATGGTAGGCACTGCTGGCATGGGCAAGATGGTGTTCAACCGGAACAAATGGGGAGCGCTGAGGATCGATCCCGAGATCCGCCATGAGCTGCAAAATCCCCTGCCGATTGCGGCGGAAATGGCGGTTGCCGTTAAAAAGCGCACCCAGAGCCCGATCCGGAGCATACCAGTAGCGTCTGGCAAAATGGAAACATCCGGGATGAGTAAAAAGGCCCATCTCGGCAAAAGGAAAAGCGACATAATCGATATCGCTAGGTTTGACGCCAGCGAAATCGAGACAGAAACGGGCGGAATGGTAAGGCCATTTGTTTTTGGCGTGTTTATCACGTAGAAAACGCTCCTCTTCAACCGCCGCAACAAGTTCGCCATCAACCATCAAGGCGGCTGAAGGATCGTGCGTCAACGATCCTGAAAGACCTAAAATTATCATCTAAAATTCCTTATCATTCCAGCCATTCCCGTTTTAAGATTCAGCCGCCAAAAAGTACTGGGTCAATAGCTTATTTCCATGAAAGTAACAGCACGTTCTGGTGGTAATTGTCCTTTTAGATGCAATTGCAGAGCTAAAAGGGGA
>JAGHAQ010000046.1 GCA_021161425.1 Candidatus Tharpella sp.
GATCTGTCGTTGCAGTTGGCGTACCGACCAACCCCCGTGCAAGGCCTCGTCCTGATAGAATTGCCGGGCTTCAGCCGAGCGGCAACGGCGGGTAAGCAGAATGTAATGGGACCAGGAGAGCGGGAAAACGGTCATCAGATCATCAAGGCGGGAAATCCGCGACACGGTCTCGGATTTCTCCTGGTCGGTCAATTTCCGTGACGCTGTCTCGGAAATTGGGAGATTGCTATAGGCCAGGTAGAAAAGACGCATGTTCTCCAGGTTGTCGACTGAAAACCCCCGGCCAAACTGCTGGCTCAGATCGGTCGAAAGTCGCTGCAACAGTTGGGTACCATAGTCGGCCCGCTCTCTGCCGCCCTGCTCAAATTCGACAATTCTCCGGCCAAGTTCCCAATAAGTGGCAGCCAGAACGGTATTGACCGCCCGAGCCGTCTGCTTTCTGGCGTCCGCCAGCAACGAGGATACTTTACCTAAAAAAACTTGGTAACCGTCTGTGAGTAACGGTGTTGCCGGTGAACCGGGGGCCTGTTTGGAGAAGTTGATCATTTTCTTTTTCTCGTTAGTCTTCATGCTGTCGCAGCCTCGGTCTGGTACTTTTTCAACACCGATTCTGGAACCCGGATCCGACCGGTGAGAAGATCCTGCATGAGGCCTTGTTTGATAAGCCTTATCTTTGCCAGATTTTGTTGCTCTTTTTTGATAGGTTTATCTATACTTTCAACTTTTTTGGATATTTCATCCTGTTCAGCTGGCGATGGGATTGGTAAAAGATATTTTTCTAAGTCTTGCTTCTTAACATGAACTAAACCACTAGCACCATGGGCATTATGCTCTACTTCTTCTTTAACTTTATTCAAGGCATAATAAAACCAAATACTATTAATATGCTCATGGTAAATTACCTTAAAAATATGTTGATTTAAAAATCCCTCAAAACCACTCCAGACGAAAGGGCCAAAGGACGTTCCGCGATTACCGGACCATGCAAATAAAAGACTTCCAGTAGGTACTGAATAATTTTTATGTAACTTTCCTGGGTAATAATTAAAATCCATGCTTCCATTAAGGTTTTGAATACGAATAATTGGCTTGCCGGTGGTATGCCAATCAGTAGGCTTAAAAGCGTATCCGTTAAAAAGGTCGCAGGTTTGGCTAAGCATTTGCGTATCCCACTCTTTCGGGATCCGGCCCAGCGGCGAATCCTTGAACTGTTCGGGGTGGCGGACGGGATCGCGGAGTTCACCGTTGTCGTCGAGGCCGCAGCTTAGGAGGTCGTGGAGCATCCCCGCCTTTATCTGCCGGAGCTTGACAATCAAAACCTCAGTCCGCCGGATGGTTTCGTCTATGGTGTCAAGAATGGCGGCGATGACGCGTTGTTCATCACTTTCAAGACGAGTCACCAGAAATCTTGAAAAGAAATCTGAAGGAACGCGCTTCTGGCCAGCTGAACCAGTCATTTGAACTTCCGCAGCTTGTCTTAACTCATTGGAATTGCACCAGTGGAAAACAAATCGGGAAGATGTCTTTTCTTTAGCGCGCAATATGTGAAATTCTGTACTGCCAAAACCAACCCCATTTACTAGACCAACAGCGTATGTTCCTTTGCCATTTTCCATACATGGGGTAATTTTTGCAAATAGAACATCCCCTTCTTGAAAGGCCGTATAACCGGCCCCAATAGCGAATAATTTTCTGAACTGACGGTTGAACCAATCTCCACTATTACTGACATCCTGCATCGGAATGAAAGATACGTCGCAGTTAGGTTCGGGAAAAGGCTTGTTGATCGGAGGGTTTACCTGAGCTAAGGTCGCAAAAGGAATTTTTTCAGACATACCCCAACTCCTTCAGGAACCCATCCAGCCTGCCCGCCGCTGCATCCCGTTCCGTTTTAATCGCCTCCAGACTGATGCCATACTTGTTCCACAGATCCTCCACCGCCGCTCGGACTTCCTGGCGGTGTTCTTCGACGTAGCGGAGCAGTACCCGCTCCAGGTCTTCCCGGCTAAGTTCAAGAACCATTTCGCGGCAGTCATCGGTGAACAGCTCAGCCCGTTTCTTTTTCAACACCTTAAGCAGGGCCTTGCTTAAATCCTTCAACTGGTGTCGGGCTTTGGTGAGTTGTTGTTTGATTTTTACATATGGAGCCAGTTCGGCATCAATCATGTTCAGGCGCTGTTGGGTCGGGGCCACCTCTTTTTTCAGGGCTGTAAGTTCAGCTTCCAGATCAGTTGTATCCCGGCCAAGCTTTTTCAGGGCGGCGATGGAGCCCTTGTCTTTTACTCCCGAACCGCGTTCAAGATATTTGATTCGGTCAAGGGACTCTTTGGCCTCCAGGCGGAGAGTCTTCTTTTCCTCTTCAAGGAACTTGGCGTAATTGCTCTCGCTCTCTTCCCCGTCTTCTTCCTGATTTTCTTCGTTCTCATCACTATGTTGTTGTTCAAAGGTCTCTTTTTCGCCTTCGAGGCGGGCGATCTCGGCTCGGCAGTCATCAATTTGCTGAAGGTAGTCGGGCAGCAGTTTGACCACCAGTTTATGCTCAAAGGGGTCAAAGAGTTCGGTCTTTCTGGTCTCAGTATCCTCGATCACATCCTGAATCAGATCGACCCAGCCATCCATCAGTTCGGCAAAACCCCGGGCGCTGATGGTCTGGATCTCATCCCGGACACTGTCCCACCAGGTAGCAATAATGCCGGTCACCTTGAAACGATCCAGAATCCCCAGGGGCAGCAGAGCGGCCTGGAAGGATTGCAGATACTCCTTGCGCATGACCATGGGGTCAGAGGATTGCGGTAGTCCGGCCAGTCGCGGGGAATGCGTTGTCCACCAGGTTCGATAGGCCGTCAGCATCTCTTTTTCCCGGGCTTTGATGCCGGGATCGTTATCGACCGCCTTGCGCAGGGCGCCGTTGCCGGCTGTAGCAGGAGCAAAATCAACATAGCCTTCATCGCGATCGATAAAGAGACGGGTTACATCAAGGCCATGACTCTCAAACCGGGGTCTTAGTTGTTCCAGCTCGGTTCTGGGAACGCCGCCAATCAGATGGGCGCGGACGTTTTGGGCTTCGGGTGGTGGAGAATTATCGGCATAACGGCGGATATTACAGTTGAAATCCTCGGCCGCCAGCTGGTCGGTGGTGACAACGCTGGAATAACCGGGAATGGTTTCAAAATTGTAAAAGGTCTGGACGATCTTTTCGGCATGTTCGGCCCGAAGAAAGTTCTGGGCGCGGCCTTCCTCATATTCGCGATCGGCATTGATAAAGAGGATTTTTCTCTGGCGTTCAGGAGATTTGTCACCCTCGCGGCGCATTACCAGGATGCAGGCCGGGATGCCGGTGCCGAAAAAGAGATTGGCCCCGAGACCGATAATCGCCTCGATGTGATCTTTTTCGATCAGTTTGCGGCGGATTTCATACTCGCCTCCGGCCCGGAAGAGGACGCCGTGAGGCATAACCGTGGCCATAATGCCGCTGGGCCGGAGGGCCGCCAGCATGTGCAGGGCGAAGAGAAAGTCGGCCTTCTTTTTTTCGGGCGGGAAACCATAAGCGGTAAAACGTTCCTGGTGGCTGAGCTGCTTCTTCTCATAGGGCATGCTGAAAGGCGGATTGGAAAGAATCCGGTCAAAACGTTCCAGTTCGCCACCTTCAAGATGCTGCGGGGCCGTAAGGATGTCGTCGTTTTCAATGAAAGCCCGCTCGAAAACCCCATGCAGGATAAGGTTCATCTTGCAGATCGCCCAGGCCGAACCCTCGTTATCCTGACCATAAAGAGAAAGATCGTCGACATTGCCGCCATGTTCACCGACATACTGGCGCGCATAGATGAGCATCCCACCGGAACCGCAGCAGGGGTCGTAGATGCGCATGCCTTCTTTAGGGTCAACCAGGCGTACCATAAGGCTGACCACATCGCGAGGGGTATAAAACTCACCCCCCTTTTTACCAGCCGATTCGGCAAACATGTAGACCAGGTATTCGTAGGCCGAGCCCAAAAGGTCACGATGCTCAAAATCCTCGTTGCGCATCCGGTGCTTACGAAAATGGGTGATGAGCTGGCGGAGCTTGGCGTCCGGGATCGGCTTTTTACCGATGGTTCGGGTGAAATCAATCTGCTCCAGGACACCGGATAATACCGGATTGTCTTCTGAAAGCGCGGCGAGCGC
>JAGHAQ010000061.1 GCA_021161425.1 Candidatus Tharpella sp.
CAGATTCTAGAAGGGTCTTAATAAATATGCAACTTATCGATTCACATTGCCACTTGAATTTAAGTGCCTTTAACAACGATGTTGATGCTGCGGTTCAGCGGGCTCAGGCTGCCGGGGTTGAGAAGATGATAGTTATCGGAACCAATATGGCTGATTCAATCAAAGCTATTGAACTGGCCCATCAATATCCGAGCATTTATGCAACAATCGGTATTCATCCCCATGACAGTAAAAATGCGGATGAGGTTGGATATGAACGTTTTAAGGCGTTGTCTGACGACCCCAAAGTCGTGGCGTATGGGGAGATTGGCCTCGATTTTTACCGTGATCATTCCCCCAAACCGGTTCAGCGGCGCGAATTTGCCCGACAACTGAATTTAGCCGGGAGTTGGGTTTGCCGGTGGTGATCCATGATCGAGATGCCCATCAAGAGGTATATGATATAATCTGTTCTGAAGAGGGGTACCGGCATGGCGGTGTTATTCACTGTTTTTCAGCAGATTATAACTGGGCTAGGCGTTTTGTCGATTTAGGATTTGTTATCTCGTTGCCGGGAACTATCACCTTTCCTAAAAGTTATATGCAAAAGGAGGTTGCCGAAAAGTTGAGTCTTGATGATCTTTTGGTTGAAACTGATGCCCCTTTTTTGACTCCGATACCATATCGGGGTAAGCGTAATGAGCCGGCCTATGTCGGATTTGTTGCTGAGGCGATCGCCAAAATACGTAAACTCGACCCCGATGAAGTTGCAGCGGTTACCAGTGCGAACAGCAAGCGAGTCTTTAATCTCTAAATCGGATAAAATATTATGATTAAAAATTTTTGCAGATCAATTTCTTGCTCTTTTTTATGGGTTTTCGGGCTGAGTCTTTTGATCATGGTTTCAGCTGTCGTGGTTGAAGCAGTCGAAAAAAAGAGTGGTCCTGTTGCTGAAACAGCGCCGGCGGCAAAAATAGAAAAAATTGACAGCGAAAGCATTTTGGCGAAGATCAGGTGGCAATACCGCAAAGAAGAAGCCTTTAATGGTCGCTTTACTCAGAAAACAACCTACACTGACAGCAACGAGACCACTTTAAGTATGGGCCTGATATGGATTCAGGGGCCGGACAAGATGCGCTGGGAATACCAGATACCGGAAAAGCAGATTTTAATCTCGGATGGCAAAACCCTCTGGTACTATACCCCGGACTTAAACCAGGTTATGACCGGTTCGGTAAAAGAGATCAAGGAAGCCCGGATTATCATCAACCTGCTTTCCGAACTCAAAGCGCAACCCAAGAAATTTGATCTTGTCGTCAGCGAGAAGAACGAAAGGATTGAGGTTGAACTCTCTCCCTTGGCAGGTGACCAGGCACCCCCTTTCCAGAATCTCAAGATGATTTTTTCAGAATCATCACTTACTCTCATTGAGACCCGGATGGTTGACCTGTTTGCGAATGAGATTGTGATTACGTACAAGTGGCAAAGCGGTCCAGATAAGGCTTTGCCGCTCTCTCATTTCACATTTGTTCCGCCTGCAGGTTGTGACATTATGCCGTTAGGGCAATAGTCTTTTTTTTGTTTGTTAATGACAGGTTGACTTTTGCCTGTTTAATTGCTTAATTGAAATTTTATACAAATGGTTTATTGTTGCAACTATTTAGTTGCGGCTCGAACTGTTAAGCTCCATAACTGATAATTGTAAGGAGATGAGATGCCCTGGGAATATAATGGCGACGAAAATGACAGCAAAAAACAACCGGCTGACATTGAGGAGATCATTAAAAAGGTCTTTAAACGGGCTGAAAAGGGGTTCTCCGGTGGCTTGCCGGGCGGACCACTTGTGTTGATTATGATACTTCTGGTGGGTTGGTTGGCGACCGGGTTCTATATTGTCGGCCCGGATGAACTCGGTGTTGTTAAACGTTTTGGTGAAGCGGTTTATACGACTAAATCCGGCCCCCACTGGCACCTGCCGAAACCGATAGAGACGGTTTTAAAACCTAAAGTCACTCAGGTGAAACGCTTGGAGATCGGCTTTCGCTCACTCTCTACCGGTCCCCCGGCCCGTTATCAGTTGGTACCGCGCGAATCGATGATGCTGACTGGTGATGAAAATATTGTCAACGCCCAGTTCATTGTTCAATATCGGATCAGTGATCCGATCGCCTATCTTTTTAATATCAATAACCAGACTGAAACTGTAAGGGTTGCGACGGAAGCCGCGATGCGTGAGGTGATCGGTAAAAATGACATTGATATTGTTCTGACTACCGGTAAAAACAAGGTTCAACAGGATTGTGAAAAACGCCTGCAGGATGTTCTTGATAGCTATAAAGCCGGTGTCGACATTGTTGCCGTCCAGCTCCAGGATGTGCATCCTCCCAAAGAGGTAATTCAGTCATTTCAAGATGTTGCCAGTGCTAAAGAGAATAAAATCCGCTTGATCAACGATGCTCAAGGGTACAGCAATGATATCCTGCCTAAAGCCAAGGGTAGAGCTGAAAAGATGACCAATCAAGCCCTGGCCTACAAGGCGGAACTGGTTAACCAGGCGACCGGTGAAGCGGATCGTTTTCTGGCCAATTTAATGGCCTACAAGATGGCTCCGCAAATTACCCGTAAACGGATGCAACTGGAGATGATGGAAGGTGTTTTAGGCGGTATTGACAAAGTCATTATCGATCCCAAGGTAAGCCGTTCTTTGTTACCATTGCTACCGCTTGAAGCCCGTCCGAACCTTAACCGTAGTATAATAGAGTCGGCCCAGACCGGGTCACAATCTCAGGTCGGGAGGGTTGGACGATGAAAATTGCAAAGTTAGGATTAATTGTTTTGGTGATTGCCGTAGTTTTTATCTACAACGGGCTTTTTATCGTTGATCAAACCCAGCAGGCGATGATTCTGCAGCTCGGTAAACCGGTCAAGGTAGTCAAGGATCCGGGACTTAAATTCAAGATTCCTTTCCTGCAGCAGGTGAGTTTTTTTGATCGCAGGCTGCTACACTACGATGCGGCGCCAGCCGAGATCATCACCAGTGATAAGAAAAATCTGGTTATCGACAACTACTCGAAATGGAGAATTACCGATCCTCTTAAATTTTATCAATCAGTGCGCACCGAATCCGGTGCTCAGTCACGGCTCGATGATATTATCTATTCACAGCTCCGGGTTGAATTGGGTCGGGAGACGCTTATTGATATTGTCTCCAAGGTGCGTGAAGAGATCATGCATAAGGTAACCGTCCAGAGTAACGATGCGGCGAAGGCTTATGGTATTGAGGTTCTCGATGTTCGGATCAAGGCCGCCGATCTGCCGCGCGAGAATGAAAAACATGTCTTTACCCGCATGCAGGCTGAACGACAGCGTCAGGCCAAACGTTATCGTTCGGAAGGTGAAGAAGTGGCCATCAAGACCCGCTCTCAAGCTGACAAGGAGCGCACCATAATCATCTCTGAAGCTTACAAGAAATCAGAACAGATCAAAGGTGAAGGGGAGCAGGCGGCGATTAAAATCTCTGCTGATGCTTATGGTCAGGATCCCGATTTTTACGATTTCTACCGCTCTTTACAAGCCTATAGTAAATCGTTGGGGGAACGCACGACCGTCGTCATGGATCGTGATGGTGAGTTCCTGCGCCATTTCAAATAATTAAAGGTTATCTTGAAATACCGTGCAGATATATAATAATTTTCGTGAATATTGCTTTCCACCTCAGAGTCAGGTGGTAGCGATTGGCAACTTTGACGGTGTCCATCTTGGACACCGTTCTCTTTTCGCCCTGGCGACTGCCAGGGCCAGAGAGCTCGGCCTGCAGGCTGCGGCTTTAACCTTTCGCCCACACCCTTTAAAACTCCTCTTTCCTGAACGCCGGATTTTTTTGATCACTTCCTACGAACGAAAAGCTGATTTGATCGCATCCTGCGGTATCGACAATCTGGTGATTGCTCCTTTTGATCACCAGTTTGCCGATCTTACGGCCAATGATTTTGTTGAGAATGTTCTGGTCAGGCACCTCGGGGCTGCCGTGGTCATCGTTGGTGACAACTACACCTTCGGTCGTAACCGCGAAGGTTCGCTTTCCCGGTTGCAGGAACTGGGCCGAGCTCACGGTTTTAAGGTCGAGGTGGCGCCTCCCTGTCGAGTTGATGGAGAATTGGTCAGTAGCACCAAGATCCGGGAAGCAATAATGCGGGGTGAGATTGAACGGGCCTCTCGTTTTCTAGGTCGTCCTTGCGCGATAGTTGGTCGGGTAGGGCGCGGTAAAGGGCGCGGTCGGGGTATCGGTTTTCCGACTGCCAACCTGGTTTCCGAGGTTGAACTTTACCCCTGTGAAGGAGTTTATGCCGTCTGGGTCGAATATCAAAATGAGCGTTATATGGGGGTCGTCAATATCGGTTACAATCCTACTTTTGCTGACACCGGCCTAACCGTTGAGGTTCATATCTTTGACTTTGATCAAGATCTTTATGGTCAGGATTTAAAAATTATCTTTGTTGAATATCTGCGCAAAGAAAAAACCTGTTCCGGAATCGAAGAGCTGCGGCAATTGATTGCAACTGATGTTGAGAGGGCTCGACAAATTTTGCTGGCTTCATGAAAACCCCTCTCCCTTCGGTATGTTGGAAAAATTGTTATTCTCGTACAGCCATCTTATGAATAATTACTCTTGGGGTGCTCGCTGCTAAGCATCAGCTTTTACTGTCTACCATTTCTGAATTTTTACATATACATCAAATTATAATCCCATAGAAAACTGGTACGGAGACCACACGAGAACTCTCTTTTCCCCTTGCAAAGTGAGCTTTCTTGTGGTAACTAGGCCGCGTTCAAATTCACACGTTTTCTTGTTTTGACTTAAGAGCTGACCGGGTTTCAGATCTGGATTGTCAGGATTTCAAGTCAAAAGACAGATACCGCGGTGCCGGGTGGTCCGGTTGGTATCTGTTTAAGGAGAGAGCGGAGGTTAAACCAACATCTTTTATGTATGGAGAAACAAAATGGCAATGGTAACAATGCGACAATTGCTGGAGTCCGGGGTTCATTTCGGGCACCAGACCAAGCGCTGGAACCCCAAAATGAAAAAATATATTTTTGGGGCACGTAACGGGATCTATATTATTGATCTCCAGAAAACCATCAAACTCTATCGGACAGCCTATAAAGCTATCGTCGACACTGTGGCCGAAGGCGGAGATGTTCTTTTTGTTGGGACTAAAAAACAGGCCCAGGAGAGCATCAAGGAAGCGGCTGTAAATAGTGGTATGTACTGGGTCAACAATCGTTGGCTTGGCGGTATGATGACAAATTTTAATACGATCAAAAAAAGTATCAACCGGTTGCGTAAACTGGAGACCATGAAAGAGGACGGAACCTACGATCTGTTGCCGAAAAAAGAGGTTCTTAAGCTGGAGAAAAAGAGAGAAAAGCTTGAAAAGAACCTTGGCGGGGTCAAAAACATGAAGAAAGCCCCGGCTTGTATCTTTGTTATTGACACCAAACGTGAGACGATTGCGGTGGCCGAAGCCAAAAAACTGGGTATTCCGGTAGTCGCAATTGTTGATACCAACTGTGACCCTGACTCAATTGACTATGTGATTCCTGGTAACGATGATGCCATTCGCGCCATCAAACTTTTTTGCACGAGTATTTCCGAGGCTTGTATCGAAGGCCGGGCCTTGCGTGATGAGCGGCTTATGGCGCGTGAAGAAGAGGTCGAAGTTGTGGTTGATGATGGCAAAATGCCGATCGTCGAAAGAGTTGGCGAAGGTGAAAGTGACGTCGCCACACCGGCAGAAGAAGTCAAAGCTTAATTTAGTTGCAATATAATTACCACAGAGACCACAGGGTGTTCTCTGTGGTAATTATAAAATTTGATAAAACCTGTTCAATGGAGATTATATAATGGCTCAGATTTCAGCGGCAATGGTCAAGGAGCTTCGCGAGAAGACCGGCGCCGGAATTATGGATTGCAAGGGCGCTTTAAAAGAGAAAGATGGCAGCCTCGAAGAGGCCTTGGTTTATCTGCGCGAGAAAGGACTGGCTTCAGCTTCTAAAAAAGGTGGCCGCATTACTTCAGAAGGGGTGGTGGCTTCATATATTCACGCTGGTGGAAAAATTGGGGTCATGGTTGAAGTCAATTGCGAGACCGACTTTGTTGCCAGGACCGATGCTTTTGTTGAATTTGTCAAAGATATCGCCATGCATATTGCGGCCGCAGCACCGGTCGCTTTGGCGCGCGAAGATGTTGCTCCCGAAGTTGTTGAGAGTGAGCGCAGTATTTTTCGGACTCAGGCCTTAGATAGCGGTAAACCGGAGAAAATCGTAGACAAGATCATCAACGGCAAGATTGAAAAATTCTTCAAAGAGAATTGTTTGATGGAGCAGGCCTTCGTTAAAGATACTGATCTTTCGATTGAAGAGTGCATTAAACAGATGATTACCAAAACCGGTGAAAATATAAGTATTAGACGTTACACTCGGTATGTTATGGGTGAAGGGCTGGAAAAAAGAAGTTGTGACTTGGCCCAGGAAGTAGCTGATCAACTTAAATAATGTCAACCTGTATTGAGAATAGCTCATTGTCTAAATTGTCTCCTGAAACCTCCGTGGCGCCGAAATTGGCCTTTCGAAGAGTTTTGCTGAAACTTTCCGGCGAAGCTCTGATGGGGGCCGGTGAATATGGTATTGAACCCTCGGTGATTTCAGGTTTTGCAGAAGAAATTGTTGAGATCCATAAGCTTGGTCTGCAAACTGCGATTGTCATCGGCGGCGGTAATATTTTTCGCGGCATAACCGCATCCGCCAAAGGCATGGATCGCTCCACGGCTGACTACATGGGAATGTTGGCCACGGTTATCAACGGTCTGGCTTTACAGGATGCAATTGAGCGTCTTGGCGTGCAGGTTAGGGTGATGACGGCGATCTCGATGCATGAGGTCGCAGAGCCCTATATTCGGCGTCGGGCAGTGCGTCATCTTGAGCAAGGTCGGATTGTCATTTTCGTTGCTGGAACCGGTAACCCTTTCTTCTCAACCGATACGGCGGCAGCCTTAAGGGCGATGGAGATTCAGGCCGATATAATTCTCAAGGCGACCAAGGTTAACGGTATCTATGACAGTGACCCGGTTACTAACCCTAAGGCCAGGCGTTTTGATCAGCTCAGCTATCTTGATGTCCTGCAAAGAGGCTTGAAAGTTATGGATGCGGCGGCAATCTCTGTCTGTATGGATAATAATCTGCCCATTCTCGTTTTCAATCTGACCGAACATGGCAATATCAAACGCGCCGTCTGCGGTGATGAAATCGGAACCCGTGTAGGCAATTAATTTTATTTGCGGCACCGTCAAAAGAGGAGTTAGAGATGAGCCTGGAGATGGTTACAGAAGTTACTGACGAATGTAAAACCGGTATGCAGAAAGCGATAGAAGCCTTGAGACGTGATTTAGGCCGAGTTCGAACCGGCAGAGCTTCTCTCTCCCTGCTGGACGGAATAAAAATTGACTATTTTGGTACCCTGACACCTTTAAATCAGGTTGCTTCACTGGCTATTCCGGAAAGTCGTATGATCTCCATACAGCCTTGGGACAATTCTATAATCCCGCTCATAGAAAAAGCCATCAATAAGTCGGACTTGGGTATCAATCCCAGCAATGATGGCAAACAAATCCGTCTGGCAATTCCCAGACCTACCGAAGAGCGCCGTAAGGAGCTCGTTAAAGTTGTAAAAAAAATTGGCGAAACCAGCAAGATTTCATTGCGTTCAAATCGTCGTGATGGTATCGAGATGCTCAAATCTTTGGAAAAGGATAAAGATATCACTGAAGACGAAAACAAAAAAGGTCAGACTGAAATGCAGAAACTGACCGACGAATTTGTCAAGCAGGTTGATAATGTAATTGCTGACAAAGAGAAAGAAGTGATGTCTATTTAGGGCTTTTAGCGTAGAACTTGATGCGTTGGTTTAAGTTAACCGGCCGCTTATTTTTAGGATGGCGGCCAAATAAAAACCCGCAATTGAAACAGTAATTGAATAGAGCTGATTTAATTGCGGAACCTTAAAATGGAGGAAAGAATGTACGTAATTACTGAAGAATGTGTAGCTTGTGGTACTTGTGCGGAAGAGTGTCCTGAAGATGCTATCAGTGAAGCTGGTGATGTCTACGTAATCGACCAGGAAAAATGTGTCGAGTGCGGTGCTTGTGTTGAAGTGTGCCCGACTGATGCTATCGAAGAAAAGTAATAGTTTTTTCATTAATTGCATAAAAAAGGGCTGCCATCATGGCAGCCCTTTTTTATGCCTTTTTCTGTCTTCATTATGACTACAACATTTAAGTTGACTTTTCCTTACGGTAAACGTAAATATTGTCACCGTTGTTAAGGGTGTAGTAAAATGTATATTTTAAGGTGAAAGATGTTTGGTTTAGGACTTACGGAAATAGTTGTTATCCTGGTTGTTGCTCTACTTGTTGTCGGCCCCAAGAAACTACCGGAACTGGCTAAAACTTTGGGGCGCGGCCTGGCTGAATTCCGAAAAACGGCGGATGATTTTAAAACGAGTGTCTACCAAGATGAAGAGACCTCTACAAGTGACCGGCATAAAAGTGAAGAGCAGCGTCAAATTAGTAAGATTCAGTATGCGGAAGACCCTCCGGCTCCTGCAAACAGCGAGCCCACGAAAAATCAAGGAATCGAAGCCAAACTTGCCGAGACAAGTGGTGAGAGCGATAGTGTAGAAGCCGGATCATGAGTTTGAGTGAAACTGAAAACCCTGAGAAACAAGATCCTAAGAAAGAAGATCATGAGATGCATCTCACCGATCATCTAGAGGAACTTCGAAAGCGTTTGATTTTTGCTTTTATTGCAATTGCAGTTTTTACGGTTGTTGCTTATCTCTTTTCTGAAGAGCTCTTTCGTTTGCTCATGGCTCCACTGCTTGGGGTTATGCCGGCTGAAAGCGGCTTAATTTTTACCAGTCTGACTGAAACATTTTTTACCTATCTCAAGATCTCACTCTTGGCCGGTTTTTTCGCTGCATCTCCGGTTGTCATCTACCAAATCTGGAGATTCTCGGCCCCTGGACTCTACGCCAATGAAAAACGTTATGTTTTTCCCTTTGTTTTCTTTGCCAGTATATTCTTTGTTGGCGGGGCGATGTTTGGTTATTTTGTCGTTTTTCCTTTTGGTTTTAAATTCTTTATGGGATTTGCTACTGACTTCATTACGCCAATGCCAACCGTAAAAGAGTACTTCTCTTTTTCTGTGCGTCTACTGTTTGCCTTCGGGGTTGTCTTTGAACTCCCGGTGGTGACTGCTTTTCTGGCCTCGATCGGGTTGGTCAACGCCCGAACTCTATCTGAAAAGCGAAAATTTGCAATTCTGGGATCGTTTGTGGTAGCGGCGGTTTTAACACCGCCTGATGTTGTCAGTCAGTTGATGATGGCCGGGCCCATTATAATACTCTACGAAATGAGTATTATTGTTGCCCGCATCTGTGGCCGCAAAAAAGCGGAGAACGTTGAGGAAGGTTGATTCTTTAGACTATGAATATTCTTCAACTTTATAATGGTCTGCCCAAAACCCGTCAGCTCCGGCAGTTACTGACGGGTTTGAATAATGGGGATCTGGCGATAATTCCGACTGATACCAACTATGCCGCTGTCTGTTCTTTAGGCAGTAAAAAGGGGATCAATCGCCTTTATGCTCTGAAAACCGGTCGTCATGAGAAAAAAATTACTCTTTTGTGTGCCGATTTAAAAGACATTAGTCTCTATGCCAATGTCAGCAATCCTGCATATCGTTTGATGAAAAGTCTGATTCCCGGTCCTTATACTTTTATCCTGCCGGCCTCCCGATTGGTCCCTAAAATGGTACTTACCAAACGTCGTACTGTCGGTATCAGATCCCCGGATCAGGCTGCCTGTTTGACGATTCCGGCTGAGCTTGGTACCGCTTTGCTGGCTGTCAGTGTCAAGGATTTCTCAAGCCAAGGGGACTCGGTATTCTCTTTGGAAAGTGCCTTTCAAAATGAAGTCAGTTACCTTTTCGATGCCGGGAGCATCGATTCGGAATCATCAACGATTGTTGATCTGACGGGCAGTGAGTATGAGGTAATTCGACAGGGTAAAGGAAAAATCTGAAAAAAACGTGAAAAGGTTGACGAAAGCCGGGATGATTTGCTAAGAAGGTTTTGTCCCTTCAATATTTAACAAGGATATATCGATTATGAACAGACTGATTAAAACATTGATGGTTCTTGTTCTCATTTTTGGGGTGGCTGCCTTGATTGCGGCAAGTTACTATTTTGCCCCTGTGATAAAAGCCAATCAGCGGGGCGTCGTGATGACGGGTGATGCAGACCAGGGAGAAAATTTAATCGTCCTGGCTCCGGGGAAACATTATTGGTTTATCTCAGGATATAATCCGATCACCACAACCCTGACTTGTATTGAGATAAACGAAAAAGAGCTTTCTTTGTCGGATTCTGCTAGTGGAGAAAATTCAGGGCTATTGCTGACAAGTAAAGATGGCGATGAGGTTAAGGCTGATTTTACGGTTTGGTATAGAGTGATTCCGGCTCAAGCCGGATTGCGCCTGGCTGCCTTAGGTGATGGTGATGTTGATAAAATAGTTACCGAAATCGTTAAGGCAACGGCTCGGGAAAAAGCTGCATACCATGATGCCGGAACCTTTTATGACGGTAAGGTGCAAGCCGAATATGTTGAATCAATCAAAAAAGATGTTAACCAACAGTTAGCAGCTCGTGGACTGGAATTGACTGTTTTCAAATGTAATAAACTCCATTTTTCAGCCGCATTGCTGAAAAAAATTGAAGAGATTAAAAAAGCTGAAGCAATAATTGAAGTCAATAAGGTCAAGGTGAAAGCTGCGGTGGTAGCTGCTCAGGAGATGGAGGAGGCAGCCAAAGGCCGAAAGCGAGCTGCATTGCAGGAGGCCCAGGCCCGCAAAGAGAGCGTGATTATGGCCTCAGAAGCCCAGGTGATTGCGGCGAAAAATTGGGTGGCGGCGGAAAAAATTAAAGCTGAAGTGTTGCTGGTACGAAGCCAGGCAAAAGCTGAAGCGATGCAGGTTGAAGCTGCAGCAAAAGTCTTTTCCGGTCCGGAAGGCGAGCGTTTCCTGCGTTATCGAATCGCCGACTCACTGGCTGAAGCATGGTCGCAGCGTAACAATATGAATGCAGCTTCCGGCGGATTGGGTCTGGATGGTATGGCTACAGGTATCACATCTCTTTCTGCCCCCGCAAAGTGAAGGTTCATTAAGCAAATAGTAAAGCGGCAGCAATTGAAAAAAGGTAAAAATGGGGGGCGGATTTATGGATCTTCCCCTTATTATTTTTTTGAATTACCGTTTCCTCCAAGGTCTGCTAGAATCTGATCCAGACTCTCTTCATCCTCCATATCAAGCTCCAACTCAATCATATCTTTATCAGTAGTATCGGATGGAACGCTGAGACTGATATCATTTTCAAGATCATTCGTCGAGAACTCAAAAGGGATATCGTTTTCCAGCGGCTCACCGCCGGTTACCGGTTGATCATCCTTGTCCTCATCTGCAAACAAAACAAATTCATCTTCTTTGCTCTTCTCTTCTTCGGGAGACTCTTCAGTTCTGTCACTATCGGTGTTGAAAGAGGGATTCAATTCCAAACCTTCAACTCCACTGCTGGATTCCAGTTCAATATTTGGTAAGATTTCTTTGTTCTCTGGGCGGGGATACAACTCATCCATATTGCCAAGGGTTTCAAGTTCTGAGCTGAGTCCAGAAGAGATATCTTCAGACAAAGCTTCACTGCGTTGTTCCTCTTGGGTTGGAAGCGCAGAGGAAATCGGTTGTGAGTCGTCGGTCAGCGGAGAAAAATCGGTTTCAGGAAAATATGGAGCTGCGCCCGGCGGCGTTTCTTGAGCTTTATCTACTTCAGGTCCTCCAGCCTCTAAACCTCCATGTTCTAAGCCGGCAAAGAGGGTTGGCTCGTTTATTTTCAGATTGAGAGCTTTGCGACTGTCATCGAGAAGTTCGCCACATTTTTTGCACGCTCTAAGATAGTCAAAACTGGTATAGCCACATTTAGGACACTTCACAAGAACCTCCCGATCCGGTCTCAAAACACAAAAAAACCATGAATGAATGGCAAAGTAAAAGCTTCATATTCGAGAAAACCACAAGGGCACTTCCTTGTCGGCGCTCAACAAAGAAAGTGGAGTTTTTTCGAAGCCCTCACAGATTACCCTTTATAAATTGTACCAAAGTAAGGGCGGAGACGACAGCGGTTTCAAGGCGCATAATGCGCTTGCCCAAACTGGATATTATATAGTTGTGTGAACGTAGAAAATCTATCTCATTTTCGCTAAAACCACCTTCGGGGCCCAAAAGCAGTTTCACTGCGGCATCTTTATTCAAGTTCCACTTTTTGACCGGCAAGGCGTCAAGGGCCCGGGGGTGGAAAACGATCCTGTCAACAAGTAAAATCTTCTCTTTACGGGCTTCTTCCAAATCTACAAAATCTATTGGCTTATCAATCTTGAGTAGGTATGGATTGCCGGATTGTTTAAGACTGGCAACTGCAATGCGTTGCCAATGTCGGTGCTTTCTGTCAATTTTTTCTTCAGAACTGATATTTACGACAGTTCTGGAAGTCATTAAAGGTGTAAACTTAGTAACTCCGAGCTCAACTGCTTTCTGGATAATACCATCCAGCTTACCACTTTTTGGTAGAGCAACCATAAGCTGTAAAGGTAACGGTTTGGGGTAAGTCACATCTTCAGTAATTTCAACCTGTAGCACTTTTTTAAGGTTGTCAATCGTCGTAATTTTGCCCCGATAGTATTTCCCCCGACCATCAAGAAAATCGATGTGACTACCGATTCGTCGACGCAAGACTTTTATCTGGTGCCGAAATTCATCTCCTTCAAAAAAAGCCTTAAGCCCATCTATAGATTCTGTATAAGCGAACTTCGACATTATAATTATAAGCTATTTTCGTACCAGGGTAAATTCAGGTTGTCAATTCCAGAAAAAACAATTTTTGACCAGTTCACACCCTGCAATAACATAAAATAAAGATGGATTAGTAACAGCTACTTGATTCGGGCAAAAAGGTCAAATTCATGGCAGTCTTGAATCTCTACATCTACAATTGTGCCTGGTTCAGCGTTACCTTCAGTAATATAGGTCAAACCATCAATTTCTGGCGCTTGAAAAGTGGTTCTTCCCTGGAGAAGAAGATCACTTTCCTGACTGAGTCCTTCGATCAAGACTTTTCTTGTACGACCAACCTCTGCCCGTAAACGTTTTTCAGTGATACCCTGTTGGATATCTAGTATAGTTTGTAAACGTTCCCCTTTCAAGGCTTCAGGAACCTGTTGTGGAAATCGGGCGGCCCGACTCCCTTCCTCCGGCCAGTAAGAAAAGACGCCTAGGTAGTCAAAAAGACCTTCCGCAACAAAATCAAGTAACTCTTTGAAATCTTTCTCGCTTTCCCCAGGGAATCCAACAATAACTGTACTGCGCAAGAAAAGACCAGGGATCTTTGTTTTCATAGACTCAAGGGTTTGACGAATGTCTTTGCCTCGGTCATGACGGCCCATGGCAGTTAAGATGGGGTCACTGATATGTTGAATTGGGATATCTATATAGTTGCAAATCATGCTCTCTTGGGCCATCACCTCAACCAACTCCGTGGTTATCCGGTGGGGATAGGCATAGAGTAGTCGTAACCAACCAAGTGCAGGTATTTGGCATAAGGCTTTGAGCAGGTCAGTAAGTTGAGGTTTTTCGGCAAGATCGTTACCGTAGGCGGTGATGTCCTGAGCGACAAGGTTGATCTCCTGCACTCCGGCGGTCACCATCTGTCGGGCTTGAGAAATAAGGGTTCCAAGTGATACGCTCTGTTGCGGTCCTTTGATGACCGGAATCATGCAATATGAACAACGATTATTACAACCTTCTGCAATTTTAAGATAACTATAGGCTAAAGGTGGTGTGATTTGTTGTGGAACAGCGTGGAGTTTATTGTAGTTCGGGATGCTGATTTCACAAATAGTGCTGCCAGGGCGGTGGCTTGCCATAAACTTTTTGATGGCGGCTGGTATTTTATGAAAGTCCGACGTTCCAAAAAGCAAGTCAATCTCGGGAATTTCTTGAGAAAGTGATGCCCCATACCTTTGCGGTAGGCATCCTGTAACTACCAGAAGACGGCAAGCGCCATCCTCCTTGAAACTGGCCAGATGTAAAATAGTGTTGACGGCTTCTTCAACCGCTGGCTGGATGAAGGCACAAGTATTAACAATGATTATCTCAGCATCATCAGGTTCGGCGAGGAGCTGGAAATCTGCTTTGAGAAGGAGGTAGATGAGTTTTTCGGCATCTACTTCATTTTTAGGGCAACCCAGATTAATGACGGCGGTTTTCAACATAAAGTAGACCTTCGGCTACGAATCCGGGATTCGTAGCCGAAGTTTAGTGATTGGGTCTGTTTACGAGACTTTAACGATATCAATCCAGTTATTGACATCAGCTTGTGTGCCATATTGAATCCCGGTTATTTCGTCGAAAAGTTTTTGTGAAAGCTCTCCAACCTTGCCATTGTTGATAATTGAGTCCTTATCCTGGTAATGGATGGAGCCCACCGGTGAAATGACAGCCGCAGTTCCCGTACCGAACATCTCCTGCAAACGGCCGTCATTGCCGGCCTGCATGACTTCATCAATGCTAATCTGTTTTTCAACAATCGGAATATTCCAGTCTTTAAGGATCTTAATAGTTGAATCCCGAGTCATTCCGGGTAGAATACTGCCATTTAATGGGGGAGTGATGACCTCGCCGTCGATCTTCACCATGATATTCATAGTTCCGACCTCTTCCAGCCATTTTAATTCGAGGGCGTCAAGCCAGAGAACCTGGGTAAAACCCTTTTTCTGGGCTTTTACGGCCGCCAGCAGACTGGCGGCATAGTTGCCAGGGGTTTTAATTTCGCCAATGCCGCCGCGAACGGCCCGCACATACTCATCTTCAACCATGATTTTTACCGGGTTAAAACCTTCAGCATAATAGGCTCCAACCGGCGAAAGTATTATCATTAATTTATAGGTGTGCGAAGGACGGACACCAAGAAATTGATCGGTTGCGAAGATAAAAGGTCGGATATAAAGGGCAGTTCCGTGAGCTGAGGGCACCCATGCGTTGTCAATCTCAAGCAGTTTTTTTAAACCTGAGAAGAGCTCTTCAACATCCACTTCAGGGATACAGACTCTCCTGGCTGAATCATTAAAACGCCGAAAATGATCACGGGCGCGGAAAAGGTTGATGTTGCCGTCGTCGGCACGAAATGCTTTCATGCCCTCGAAGATCGCCTGACCATAGTGGAGAGCCATCATTGAAGGGTCGATCTGAAAGGGTCCGTAGGACTCAATACGGGTACCATGCCAACCCTTTTCCAGATTGTAGTCCATGACCAGCATATGATCACTGAAATGAACCCCGAAACCGAGCTCTTCAGTAGCCGGAATGCTTTTGCGATTTTCACTTAATTTGATAGCTATGTCCGCCATTTTCTAATCCTTCTTCCTTCATTTATGTTTATAAAATTAAAAAATCTATTGATCAGTTAATTCGGTCATAACGATCCGGTGTTTAAGTAAGTCCATCTCTTTAATAGTTGCCTGGACTGTTAGGCGATCACCGAAAAGTCCTACTAGTTCAACCCCGCCCTCTTCAAGAGGGGTTATAAACGAGACATCTTCCATGAGAAGTTTTTCGCCGCCCGCCTGGTCAAGCAGGTATGCATTTGATTGACACATAATATCAACTCCATTTCTGTTATTATACTGGTTTATACTGCGTCATTAAGAACTACAAAATTTTCTTTATCACAAGGGGTTACATTAGTGCAAGCCTTGAGGAGCAACAATCATTAAAAATTTATTAATGCTCTAAGGTTTGAAGTTGACAGTACCTCAATAATCAAATAAAACGTTGACGACAGCTTTAATTTACAACAACATCAACAGATATGCTAGGGGATAAGGTTTTTAACGATGGAATTAGTTGTTCAAAAATATGGAGGAACCTCAGTCGGTTCGATTGAACGGATCAAGAATGTAGCCCGGCGGGTGGTGGCCACCAAAAAACGCGGCAATAAGGTTGTTGTTGTCCTCTCAGCCATGTCCGGCGAGACCGATCGCCTGATTAATATGGCCAATGAAATAGACCCTGTGCATAATCGTCGTGAGCATGACGTGTTGGTCTCTTCCGGCGAACAGGTTTCCATCTCACTGTTAACGATGGCTATTGAAACTCTGGGAGAAAAAGCGATCTCTTATCTGGGTTCTCAGATTACTATCAGAACCGACAGTGATCATAGCCGAGCCCGGATTATAGATATTGATGGCAGCCGGATCAAAAATGCTCTGGATAAAGATTTAATTGTTGTTGTTGCCGGTTTTCAGGGAGTTGATGCGGACGGCAATATTACAACGTTGGGCCGGGGCGGCTCGGATACCAGTGCCGTAGCCATCGCTGCAGCTTTGTCGGCAGAAGTCTGTGAGATCTATACTGATGTGGACGGTATCTATACAACCGATCCTAATGTCTGTAACCAAGCCCGCAAACTGGATCGGATATCTTATGATGAAATGCTCGAAATGGCCAGTCTTGGGGCCAAGGTTTTACAGATTCGTTCAGTTGAATTCGCCCAAAAACATGGCATGCCGATTCACGTTCGTTCGAGTTTTTCTGATAATCAAGGGACCATTGTCTGTAAGGAGGAAGAGGGTATGGAAAAAGCCATCGTTTCCGGTGTCGCATATAACAAAAATGAAGCTAAAATTACAATTTGCGGAATTCCTGATCGACCCGGGATCGCGGCTTCTATCTTTTCCGCTATCGCGGTCCAAGGAATTGTCGTTGATATGATTATCCAGAATATCTCGGCTGAAGGACTGACCGACTTGACATTTACCATACCAAAGCTCGACTACGATCTCGCCCTTACGTCACTGCAGGAGATCAACCAGGAGATTGGCGCCCGGGATATTAATGGTGATAAAAATATTGCCAAAGTTTCAATTGTCGGGATCGGCATGCGTACCCATGCCAATGTCGCCGGCCGTATGTTTGCAGCCCTGGCTCGGGAAAATATCAATATTCTGATGATCAGCACCTCAGAAATCAAGGTCTCCTGCGTAATTGTTGAAAAATATACTGAACTGGCGGTACGGGTTTTACATCAGGAGTTTGAATTAGCGGAAGAAATCAAAAACGAAGGCTGATGATAATCAGGGAACCTGTGTGGCGGTATAAATGATAAAAATATATGACACAACCCTTCGGGACGGAACTCAGGCTGAAGATATTTCACTGTTGGCTGATGACAAGGTTCGGATTGCCCGGCGCCTGGATGCTTTTGGCATCCACTATATCGAAGGAGGTTGGCCGGGCTCAAACCCCAAAGATTTCAGTTTTTTCAATAAGATTAAAAAGGTTGATCTGAAATATGCTAAGGTGACAGCTTTCGGCAGCACCAGAAAACTGGAGAACCAGGCTGAACATGATCCCAACCTCAAGGCAATTGTTGAATCCGGTGTCCGGGTGGCCACTATCTTCGGCAAATCCTGGGATTTCCATGTCCTTAATGCTCTCCATATTACTTTGCCTGAAAACCTTCTCGTCATTGAAGACTCACTGGCTTTTTTAAACCGGCACATGGAGGAGGTCTTCTATGATGCCGAACATTTTTTCGATGGTTTTAAAAATAATCGCGATTACGCCCTTGATACCCTGAAAGCAGCACGACAGGGAGGGGCTAAATGCTTGATTCTCTGTGATACCAATGGCGGTACCTTGCCCGATGAGTTGATCGCAATTATAGATATCGTCCGGCAGGAATTGGGAGATGAGACACCTTTAGGCATCCACGCACACAACGATTCCGAAACTGCCGTTGCCAGTTCTCTGCTGGCAGTACGCCACGGCATTACTCAGGTTCAGGGAACTATAAACGGCTTCGGTGAACGTTGCGGCAATGCCAACCTGACCTCTATCATTCCCAATCTGCAGATTAAGATGGGCTATAACGTGATCAACCCGGAAAATTTAAGCAAGCTAGCTTCACTATCACGTTATGTTGATGAGATCGCCAACAAGCGTCACAGTCGTCACCTGCCTTTTGTCGGCCGTAGTGCCTTCGCCCATAAAGGCGGTATCCATGTCAGTGCCGTTCAAAAAGATCCTCAAACCTACGAACACATAGACCCGAAAACGGTTGGTAACAAACGCCGGGTTTTGATCTCTGATCTTTCCGGTCGCAGCAATATCATCTATAAAGCCAAAGAGTATGACCTTGATTTAGGTTCCAAAGAGGAGACCGATGAGATCTTGAAACGAATCAAGGATCTTGAAGAGAAAGGTTTTCAATTCGAAGGTGCGGAGGCCTCCTTTGAACTTCTGGTTAAAAAAACGACCGGTACCTATAAACCGATCTTCACCTTCAAGGGGTTTAGGGTTATGGTTAATAAATTCAGGCATGACCGTCCGCCCTTGACCGAAGCAACCGTAATGATTGAGGTCGGCGGTGTCATTGAACATACGGCTTCGGTCGGAGAGGGTCCGGTTGATGCTCTGAATCGAGCCTTAAGGAAAGCTCTGGAAAAGTTTTATCCGGATCTAAAAAAGGTCACACTGGAAGACTATAAGGTCAGAATACTTTCATCCGACAAAGGTACCAGCTCGGTTACCAGGGTCTTGATCGAATCAAAGGATGATCAGGGCAACAAATGGGGAACTGTCGGGGTTTCAAGCAATATCATTGAAGCCAGTTGGCAAGCCTTAATCGATGGGATTGAATATAAATATATGCGGAAAGGAGGCGAAGATGCGACAACGCACAGCCATCCTGACTATCAGTGATCGTGGTTCCCGAGGTGAGCGCCAGGACTTAAGCGGGCCGGCTCTAAGAGAGAGGTTAGGGGAGGCTGGAGCTTTTATCGTAGTCGATGAAAAGATTGTCAGTGATGAACCTGACGAAATAAAAGCCGCTCTCACTAAGTGGTGTGACAGTGGGAGTATTGCCCTGATTCTGACCACCGGCGGCACCGGTTTTTCACCCCGCGATCTGGCCCCGGAAGCTACTATGGCGGTGGTTGAACGTCCGGCACCAGGCTTTGCTGAAGCGATGCGCCTTGAGAGTCTTAAAATCACCCCTCATGCCATGATCTCACGAGCGGTTGCCGGCATTCGCGGCACCACCCTGATTATCAATTTCCCCGGCAGTCCGAAAGCTGCCCGGGAATGTCTCGAGGTAATTTTGCCGGCCTTGCCCCATGCCTTGGAAAAACTGGCCGGCGACCCTTCTGATTGTGGTTCATGAAGGTACTGGGAAACCCTTTGTTTATCTTTACTCACGCCACCATAGAAGATCTTCCCGAGATTGTTGCAATAGAACAGGCATCTTTCAGCAAACCCTGGAGTGAAGAAAGCCTTTTCAGCGAACTTTCGAGCCTGCTCTCCAGCACTATCATCGTAAAATCCTCCTGCAAAGCAATTGTTTACGGTTATAACTGTTGCAAAATAATCCCTCCTGAAGCTGATCTCTTAAGGATTGCAGTCAGACCCAAAAGGCGGCGGTGTGGAGTCGACCGGGCCTTGCTCGATGAGATGTTCAGGTTTCTGCGTCTGCAGCAGGTGGCAACGATCTATCTCGAAGTCTCCGAAGTAAATCGATCCGCTATTGCCCTTTATGAAAAATCGGGATTTGTAGTTGTCGTAAATCGTCCGGGATATTATGACGATGGCGCTACCGCTGCGCTGCTTTTAAGGCGAGATCTATAGTTTTTGGGTTGGCAGAAAAGGTAAACCCGTTTAAGCTCACTCTTCCCGATGACAGGAGGTGCAAGGGGTTGTCGGGCCGCTTGGCTTGTTCTCTTCTGCTAAATTTCTGTGGCAACGTTTACATAAAGCCCGGTGGGATACCTTGATAATATTCGGAACCCCGCCCTTCTCGTTGTCGGGATGACAGGTTCCACACTCTTTAATGTCTCTGGACATCTCCCAGTTTTCATGGCACTTTTTGCAGTCCATACTCAAATGTTCAATATGGCGAAAAATTGGGTGACAGGAAGAACATTTTTCTATTTCACTGTCGCCATCCCAAGCGTGGTGGCACAATTCACAATCATAGCTTTCGTGTTTGGAGTGAGTGAATATAGAAGGTTTCCGGTTGGTGGTTGGGTCAGCTTTGGTTACTAAAATGACTCCAGACGGGGCATCGTTGGCGACGGCTGTTAAAGATCCCAGCAGAAAAAAGAGCACTAGGGCTATTGACGTCAGCTTCATTTGTTCCCTCCATCATATAACTGATTAATATGCAAGTATTTTTTTGTAAAAGTAAATTTGTGAAAAAACTAATATGGTGATATTAACATTTAGATGGTTATTTGTCTAATGATTTACTTGCAGGGTGTCAATATTACTTGACGGTTGGGCTTCCTCCTTAGAACGCAAAAAACATTTCGATCTTTTGTCTAAAATGTCATTATGAATAAATCGAATTGACAGCAATAATTTTATTCTTGCATCATGGATAAATATCTACATATAAGGACAAATAATTTAATTTACAAGGTATATCAGGCCGAAATAGTTTGGGTTAGGCGCAACTCGGATGGGAAAATGACATTTGGTCTTAAATTTATCGATGGCGAAAACAAGGTGTTGGACATTGTATCTTTTTAATACGGAAGTAATCTACAAACAAAAATTGTCTCAAGACATCTATCGCTTACGTCTTAGGGCGACAAAAGATTTCTGCCGGGCGGCAGCACCGGGCAAGTTTGTCATGCTCGGTACCGACGACAGTTTCTTCGATCCATTATTGCGACGGCCCTTTGGTATCTGTCGCTGGGGAGAAAACTGGTTTGAGGTTATTATCAAGGTCGTTGGCAAGGGGAGTTGTCAGTTAAGCGGACTTGAGAAAGGGGCCTCGGTGGCCGTTCACGGCCCTTTGGGAAATGGTTATCCGAAAGATGAACTGGAGAGTGAGCAAAAGTCTCTCTTTTTAGTCGCCGGAGGTATGGGCATCGCGTCTATCGCCTCACACCTCTTTTCTGCTCTTGACTGCAATCAATCTTTAACTGGAACCTTTTTGCTTTACGGGGCCGCAAGCTATTCAGAGTTGATTTTGCTTGACGAACTGACGGCTGCCTCCGCCCTTGGATTAAAGATGCAGACGATTACCGATGATGGTAGTTGCGGTTGTCAAGGATTGGTGACTCAACTGCTGACTAACGAATTGCAAAAACATCCACAGAGCCAGGTTTTTGCATGTGGACCTGAGCCCATGCTGAGAAGTGTTCAAAAGATTTTGCAAAAGGCCGAATGTGACGGTTTCTTAAGTCTTGAAAACCGTATGGCTTGTGGTTTTGGTGTCTGTTTAGGGTGCGTACAGACGGTGCTCTCTAAAAATAGTGAAACTGGCGTGGAAATGGCAAAAGTCTGTACTCAGGGGCCGGTCTTTCCGGCCCAACAGGTAGTTTTCTGATGGTTGATCTCAAGGTTCAAATTGCTCCGGGAGTGGTTTTGAAAAACCCGGTGTTAACGGCTTCCGGAACCTTTGGTTATGGCCGCGAATATGCTCCCTATTTCGACATATCTAAACTTGGAGCAATAATAAGCAAAGGTTTGTCCCTGCAACCTAAAACCGGCAACCCGGGCGTCAGAATCACCGAAACCGCCTGCGGTATGCTCAATGCTATCGGTTTGGAAAATATTGGTGTGGAACGTTTCCTGGCTGACGAGCTGCCGATTTTACAAGAATTGAGAGCGACTGTAATCGTCAACATCTTTGGCAATAATCAGGATGAATATGCGGCTCTGGCCGCGAAACTGGATGGAGTTGCCGGGATTGCCGCACTTGAAATCAATATCTCCTGTCCCAATGTTAAAGCCGGCGGCATTCAGTTCGGAACCGATCCTCGAGCTGCTGCGAAACTGGTAGCTGCCGTTCGCAAAAAAACCTCATCGCCCTTGATCACCAAACTCTCTCCCAATGTCAGCGACATTGTCGCGGTCGCCAAAGCGGTGGAGGAGGCCGGGAGTGATTCCCTTTCCCTGATCAACACCCTGCTTGGCATGGCCGTTGATCTCGACCGGAAACGACCGGTTTTAGGAAATGTTACAGGTGGTCTTTCGGGACCGGCTATCAAACCAATAGCCCTGTGCATGGTCTACCAGGTAGCCCGGGCGGTGTCGATTCCGGTCATCGGAATCGGCGGTATCGTAAGCGTTCGTGATGCACTGGAGTTTCTGCTGGCCGGGGCAACCGCTATCGAGGTAGGTACGGCAAGCTTCATCAATCCACGAACCGCCGGAGAAATCGTTACAGGGATTGAAAACTACCTAGACGATAAAGGGTATAACCGAGTAACCGATTTTATCGGTTCACTGGCAATATAAACCTTGACTGAAAAAGCAACAGAAATTACCCAGCAATTCAAAAAAAAGATCAGCCACCGACCCTGCCCGGAATGTGGTGCCAGCAACCATGATGACGATGCTGAACATTGTAAATATTGTGGCGTCAATTTATGATCAGAACCATCTTGACGTATCACTAGTTACACCTTGTTTTTTTGTAGCAATTTATCGAGAGCGGCAAATGGCTGGTGGGTGGAGGAGGGTTTCTTCTGATGGCTTGGTGTCGTTTTGCCGGGTGTCACTTCCTCCGGGTATTTCGTGTGTTCGTAGTCATGACAGTAGAGGCACAATAACTCCCAGTTGCTACCGTCCGGCGGGTTGTTGTCATGGTTATGATCCTTGTGATGGACGGTGAGTTCGCGAAGTTTTTTGCCGCTGAATTCACGCCCACACCGGGCACAGATCCACGGATACATTTTGAGTGCCCGCTCCCGATAGGTCAGTGAACGTAGCTCTTTATCGCGCCGCAACTCGGCCATGGCACATTCCAGCTTATTTCGCTCATCAGGTGTTTTTTGTGTCATATTGCCTGTGAAAGTCGGGGTAAAGGGTTTTGACGCTATGACATTGATTAGCGATCTTTTCGATGTGCTTCATAGCGATTTAGGTAGGCAACGATATCATTTTTGGTGGCTTTGTGAGGGAATTTGAACTCAACTGCCAAAATGTAACGCCTCTCAAAGGTTGATTCACAATCTCCGATCTCCTCGCGAATTACCCGGGCCATAAAATCTCCGGGCAACACTTCTTCGGAAGGTTTTTCCCTTTTTTCAAGGGGTTGGAATTCGGCCAGAAGTAAGGTCCCGGGTTGGAGCAGGGGGCAGTTTGTGGCAAAATACATTCCTCCACCTCCCAAGTTAAGAGTCCGACCGGAGTAGGGACCGATAACCTCTTTTCCCTTGATTATCGAAAAGGAGAAGGGAAGTTGAATGTTGCAACGATAAAAGTCGCGCTGATTGTCTTTCTCTTTAGATCTCATACAACTCAGATCCGGCAGAGCCGGAATCACAACAGGGGTTGGCAGCCATTAAAAAAGCTCTACAAATTTTACTTACGGAACACCCGCAAATACTTAAATCATCCGTATTGTTTAACCCTTTTGAGTAAATGACTAACGTACTGTAACAGAGTCCCAAGTGGAGCAGCGAGGACATTTCCAAGCCATTTCATCAAGCAGATAACCGCACTTTCGGCAGCGATAGGATTTCTCGAAACGCAATTGAGTGGAAAAAAAATTGCGCACCACTGAATTATAGAGTTCTCCACCAATCCCAATTGAAGTGCTAATTTTGTCTATCAGTTTACTGGCCAGGGAAAAAACTTCGGCATCTCCACTTTTTTCTTTCATAACCTGTTCAAGACAGCTACCAGCCTCTTCCAACCCTCCGGATTTGATCAGCCAACCTATATAGGCGAGGTTGAACTTTCTGTTTTCGCTATACTCTTTGAGATGACGGGAGAAGAACTCTTTTTCAATCTTATTTTTTTGTTCTTCAGGCAAGCCGGAGAAGCGACTTATCACCAAAGTAACAAAATCGGGATTCAGGATAAAGGCTCTTTCCCAAGCGTCCAGGGCCTCTAGTATTTGATTTTCATTCTTTAAAAAATCTCCATAGTGGAGCCAGGCATCAATGCAGCCATCATCAAGTTCTAAGGCCTGTAGAAAAAATTTAAGGGCCTTCTCCTTGTTTCCTGTGGCCTCCGCAGCTTTGGCCACCTCTGTGGTCAAGTGGGCAATGAGGTTGAGTTCATTTTTAGTGGATGGCGATGATTTATGCAGGGTGAGGGCTTTCCCCCACTCCCGCAAGTTTACGTAGAGGGAGGATAGTTCCTTGCGGGCGGCAGTATTTTCAGGATCTCGGACCAATAACTCTTCAAAAGTTCGACAGGCACGATCGAGTAAACCGGCACGTTTATAGTCGAGGCCTATCTCGAAAAAAGTTTGACGGCGCACTTCGTCTGGGAGGTTGGGGCGCAAGAGAATGTCCCGATGCACCCGAATGGCCCGCTCCATTTCACCGGAGTTGCGAAAAAGCTGCCCTAAAGCCAGATAAATTTCGGCTGTCGTCGTATTAATGCGGGCTACTTTGACAAATTCGGCAACCGCTTTGTCGGTTTCATTGGCAAGCACATAAGAAAGCCCCTTGAAATAGGTCCGTAAAATAGTCGACTCTTCAGCCGGCAGTTTGTCCTCCTCGATTATTTGAGATGTGTCCCCACCCTCCGGCTGTCCGAAAAAACGGCGACAGAACGCGAAGATTTTCTTTCTTCGCCAAAAAAGAAGAAAGAAAACGGGTAGAGATAGCAGTGCTACAAGGAGCAAGTAAGGTAAAGGCATGCAGGACGCTATAAACTGATTTCGGATTTTCGACCGGCTCAGACAGTTTTGTCAGAACTGTCGTTGGCGTTCGTCGGGGAAATAACAGTAGACGGTTCAATTGCAACATTGGTCTCGGTGAGCGGCTGATTACGGAATTTTGCCAGTTCACTTTCAAGCTCACTAATACTTTTTTTCTGTTTTTTAAGCAGCCGACGGTTTTTAAAAATGATTACTATATCAAAAAGAGCAACCGTGACTACACCAAGAAAGAGCGCAGAGAAAACAATCATATAGAGAGGGGGTGATTTATGCAGAACGTATTCACCAATTCCATATTTCAATTCTACGGCTACCGATAAAGCGGCACTGTTTTGAAAGATAAAAACCAGAACCAACAACAGAAAAACCAAAATTACAGCAATTTTCAAGTAGCGCATCTGTAAGTCCTCTCAACAGACTAAAAAGTTAATCAACTGCTAAAAAAAGGTTTCAGCATTTCATACGATGAATCAAGGTGTTGAGGCAATACCATGGTGTCGGCAATGACCGGCATGAAATTATGATCTCCGTGCCAACGGGGAACAATATGGAAATGGAGATGAGCCGCAATTCCGGCTCCCGCAGCAGCCCCCATATTAAGCCCGGCATTAATGCCGGGCGGATGTAGTGCTTTCTGCAGGGCTTTAATTGATTTTTTTAAGAGTAGCATCAAGTCGATATAGGACTCGACCTCAAGCTCATCAAGATCGGCAACATGCGAAGAGGGCAGTACAAGTAGATGACAGCTACTATAGGGGTAACGATTTAAAAGGACATAGCTATGCTGAGTCCGTTCCAATATGAGGTTGTCACGATCATTTTTTTCTTCCTGAAGGCGACAAAAAAGACATCCCGTCTTTCTTTCTTCAGGCATCTCTTCGAGAATGTAGTCAATCCTCCAGGGAGCCCAGAGAGTCGATTGTGACATCTTCTATCGACCTTTCTATAGTCAGTAACAAATATGAATCCGGTTAAAAAAACGCCGACACTTGCAATAATGATCATTAACGATTATCATGTTTACTGTCTCTTTGCTACAATTTTCTTATTGATGGCAGATAAAAATTTCACCTTAGTTACGAGGAAGAAAAATGATTACATTTGACAAAGATATGGAGAAGGAGGCTGTTCTGGAGGTTGCACGCCTGATGGCCGCCGCTGCGCGTACTGCTCCTAAAGGGAAGGGGTCAGATACGATTGTCACGGCTCTATTGACAGCTGACGAGAAAGACCGAGTTGCCAAAAGAATGGAAAAGATAGCTGAAGAAGAAGATATTCCTTTCTTTCAGCGGGATGCCAACAATATCTACCAAGTACCTGCTGTCCTGGTGATCGGCACAAGTTTCAAACCTCTTGGAGTACCCCACTGCGGAGATTGCGGCTATGCCGACTGTCAAGCCTGTTCCCAGGAAGGGGAGGGGCGTTGCAACTTTAACGTTATTGATCTCGGGATTGCCTTAGGCAGCGCCGTCTCGGTTGCAGCATTTCATCGTATTGATAACCGGGTAATGTTCTCCTGCGGCAAAGCGGTTCTTGAACTGGGTATGATGCCGGCTGACGTAAAGATGGCATATGCTATCCCTCTTTCGATAACGAGTAAAAGTCCTTTTTTCGATCGTTGATGGCAAGGTGAAAAGCCCGAAGTTGTCATGTCGGATCCCGCTCCGTGAGGGAATGATATTTTAAAAGAATCTTGGAGCTTTTCACTGTGCCTTGAGCGGCATTCAAGAAGTACTCTTGGGGTGCTCAGGGCACTGGCCGGGGCGGAAATCGACTAGGTTGATGCGAATTTCCGATTTTCCCTGCCAGATATTTTCCTCAGGTGTAAAGGCAAGATCAAGATTTTCACCAGCCTGTGGGCAGGTGCCGATGAAATTGAAAGCGATGCCCGGCAAACGAGTATTTTTATTATCTGCAAAAATAAATTTCATATGCCGTTTTCCGCTCTGACCGATCGCTGTAGCCTTAACTAATTGCATTGATGGCAGGATAAAGGCCGGTTCCGGATTGCCCTGACCAAGAGGTTGCAACAGCTCCAACTCTTTGAGTAATTTATGGTTAACCTCATTGGGTTTGAGAATACCATCAAGTAGAATATCTGAAAGCTTCGCCTGCAAGGGTTCGGAGCTAGAGATAAAATCTTCGATCTGTATACGTAGAGTCGCGATATTTTCTTCCGCAACAGTCAATCCGACGGCCTGCTCATGGCCGCCGAACCGGATCAATTGCGACTGGCAATGTTCCAGGATCTTAACCAGATTTAGACCCGGGACACTGCGTCCCGAGCCTCTCCCAACTCCGTTTTCCAAAGCAATCAGAATTGCCGGTTTACCATAGCTTTCAGCTATCCGGGATGAAACAATACCGACGACTCCCGGATGCCAGTTTTCCGAAGCCAGAAGAACAACTTTGGCCGAAATCAGACTTTCATCCTTGGAGATAAGCTCATCAACTTCATTCTTGATATCTTTTTCAATCTGTCGGCGACGTTCATTGCATTCTTCAAGATATTGAGCATGTCTTGTGGCTACGGCTTGATCTTTTGTTAAAAAAAGTTCAACCGCAGTTCCGGCGTCTGCGATACGGCCAACGGCATTTACTCGTGGAGCCAAGCGAAAAGCTAGATCACGAGCTTTTATCAGTTGACCTCGCTGGAAATGGCATAAAGCAATCAGAGCCCGAAGCCCACGACGATAGGACTTGTTAATCTCTGCGAGACCAAAGCTAACGAAAATACGGTTCACGCCGGTTAAAGGCATCACATCCGCAACCGTCCCCAAAGCGACTAAATCGAGATATTGGAGCAGGTTTACATCCTTAGTCAAGCCGGTTTGGCGTAAACGTTTCCGCAAGGCCATCATCAGATTAAAAGCAACTCCGACACCGGCCAACACCTTATCCGGATAGCAACAATCTTCAAGATGAGGGTTGATAATGGCAAAGGCCGGAGGAATTTTCTCAGGGATTTGATGATGGTCGGTAACAATTATATCAAGCCCTATAGAATTTGCCGCAACAATCTCTTCGTAATCGGAGATTCCGCAGTCAACCGTGACAGCCAGATCGGCGCCGGATAATTTTGCCTTTTTCACGCTCTCCAAATTAAGCCCATACCCGTCCGTAAGTCGTGAGGGTATCGAGTAATCTGCTTGAAAACCGGTTCGTCTCAGATAGTCGACTAAAATTGCGGTAGCCGAGATACCATCCATATCATAGTCACCAAAGACAAAAATCTTCTCTTGACGTCGAAAAGCCTGAACCAGGCGGTCAACCGCCTTCTCCATGCCGGCCATCAAAAAAGGATCTGGAAGATTGTGTAATGACGGATAGAGGAAATCATGGGCACTTTGTGGATTATCAAATCCCCTGTTAATCAGGATTGAAGCCAGCCGAAAAGAGATGCCAAGCTCCGCGCAAAGAGCCTTAAGTAACTCAGGTTGAGGTTCTTTGATCTTCCACATTCTGGATTGATTATTTGTTACGGTCATATCTGTGTTTTCTTCCTTAGGCCGGTAATCAGAGCACCGGAAAAAAGTATTAACGCACCACCCAGCCAGGTTGCCCATGAAGGAGCTTCATGGGCCAGCAGAAGCCCCAGAAAAACTGCTGACAAAGGCTCAAGGTAACCGATAACAGCAGCATGTTGGGCTTTGATATGTTTTAATCCTGAAAGGTAGAGCAGGGGAGCCAGAGAGCAGTGAGTGATACCAAGACCGATCAATAAAAGCCAGGACGAGGTCGGCATTGCAAACAGAGGGTTGAGTGTAAAAAAAGGTGACAAAATAATGAGGATAAAAAAACCTTGCCAAAACACCAGGGAAAGGGGTTTGATTAGGGTGGTCAAACGTTTCGCAAAAACAAGCGTGAAAGCGTAGGCTAAGCCTGAAGCAATTCCATACAGAGATCCTGTCGCATCAGTCGCAGAGAGGTTGAAATGCCAGTCCGGCGCAAGGATAGCCGCAAGGCCAAACAAAGCGATAATGAGCGGCACCAATAGACGCGTTTCGAATTTTTCCGACAGCAAAAAAGGGGCTAGAAGCGCAACAAAGAGCGGGGCAGTATAGTGGGTAAAAACAGAGATAGCAATCGATGTTCGATTGAAAGCGGCAAAGTAGAAATAATTGTTGAGCAGTAGACTCAAGGCGAGAAGAGTGAGAAGTGGGTAGTGTCGACGAATGCCGGTAAGATTTTGCTTGAGTGATCCGGTACTGTAGAAAGAGATGATAAGAATTGGCGGCAGGGAAAAAAGAGTCGTAAAAAATACAATATGGAGCGAATTAAGCTGTAGCTCTTTAACTGCGACCCCCCAAGAGCTCCATAATAAAAGAGCGCCGGCAACTTTGCAGTAGTTATTCAGGGGAGCCTCATTGGCAGGAGTATTTTATTTTAATTTCTTTTTCGACCAGAGGATGCACAAGGTCTGAAACATCGCCGCCCAAAGAGGCAAGTTCTTTAACTATTCGTGAACTGACATAGGTATAGAGAGCGCTGGAAGTCATGAAAAAAGTCTCAATTCCAGGGGCCAGTTTACGGTTCATTAAGGCCATCTGAAATTCATATTCAAAATCTGAAACCGCCCTGAGTCCACGAATAATAACATGGGCATCTCTGTTAACAAGGTAATTGATCAAAAGCCCCTTAAAGGTTTCAATTTTAACCTGAGGATTTTGGGCAAATACATTCTTAATCATATCGATTCTCTCATCCACGGTAAAGAGAGGGGTCTTTTCCTGGTTACAGGCTACCGCAACAATAACTTCGTCAAAAACGGCGGCACTTCTTTCGATCAAGTCAATATGACCAACCGTTACCGGATCAAATGAACCCGGGAATACGGCGACTGAATTCTGGTGTGGGGTTTTATCTAAAAATTGTGACAAGGGGCTCTCCAACAGTTTTATTAGCAAAATTACAAATTGTAAAAAGTAAGCATGGAGTGACCATACTTTTTCTGCTTCGAGATCGACATTTCCCGGCATTCAGGAAGGGTGACATTATGTCGATGTTCCAACACAGCGACTGCATCAAAAGCTAAAATGTTTGATGTGCAGGCCATGTCTATGGCATTTACACCTAACTCAGGGAAAGCATAAGGCGGATCTAGAAAAACTATATCAAAGCGTATCCCAGAAGAAGAGAATTGTGACAAAGCCTGTGAGACACTCATATGAAAAATATTGTCGACACAAGGGAGATCCAATAAATTAAAATTTGCTTTTATAAGGTTACAACTTTTAATGTCTGAATCAACGCAATATGCAGCTTGGGCGCTACGGCTCAAGGCCTCAAGAGCCATAATGCCGCTACCCGAAAACAGGTCGGCTATTATTTTCCCGGAACAGTGGCCAGGTCCCAATATTGAAAAAAGTGCCTCGCGAACCATAGACTTGCTGGGTCGAATGGCCGGGTTTTTTACAGGGTTGACTTTTCTTCCCTTAAAGATACCGCCGGTAATCCGCATACACTATTAATAAGGGTGTAAAATTTATAAGGCAAGAAAATACAAGATTCTTCTTGCCTTATAAGATGAAAATCGGACCGAAAAACAAATAGAAATTGTTAACTGCGAATACCTTTTTTCGAGGCTTTCAATGGGTTGATCTTCTTCTTGATCTGTTCGACGTCACGTTTGATGTGGGTTGCCATTGTACAGGTGCCGTTAAGCCATCTTTTTTCCGGGTCTGGAAAGCATATACAATAACTTTTTTCATCCACAACAGTTATTTTTGCACAACCTTCGCATTTATCAATAATCGGTTTGCAACTGCCGCCGGCAAAAGAACAGCCGTTGGCTTTCATTAAAAAACATTCATTTCCTTTTCTTACAGTCTGGCAAATCATGTGCTAAATCCTCCAATGGGGTATGATAATTTGCGGGAACCCCTACTGGATGAAGGGTAAATTGTCAAGTTAAAAAAGGGTGGGCATGTTGACTGAACGATAAAGATTAAGGCTGATGGAGACCACAAGTCATCAAATATACCTTTCTAGGGCTTCAAGAATATCGGCACGGTCAATCAGGTTGGAAGCAAAATCTAATTGTTCAGTATCAATAATAATGACTTCAGAGAGGTCGTAATCGGCTATCCAGTTGACGTAAAGTCGATTCAGGCGCTTCAAGTAAACATTGGTAATATGCTTTTCATGAGGAGCGGAACGAGTTTGCAGCCGTTTTATAGAAGCCCCGACAGAAGAGTGAAGATAGATGAGAAGGTCGGGAGTCGGCAAAATTGGAAGAAGGATTTGGTAAAAATTGTAATAGGTTTTAAAATCAGTTTCACTCATCTTGCCGGACTGGTAAAGGTTGCGGGCAAAAATTTCAGCATCTTCATATATTGTCCGGTTTTGAATTACTGAATGGAAAGTCGCGGAGAGTTTTTGGAAATGCTGAAATTTTTTAGCAAGTGTAAAGATCTGGGAATGAAATGACCAGCGCGACATGTCTTCATAAAAATCTTCAAGATAAGGATTTTCATCAGAAATGTTTCGTAATGGAACCAGAGGATAGTTGGCGCAAAGAAACTCAATGAGCCGGGATTTTCCGGATCCGATGTTACCGGCAACGGCGATATTTTTTTTCATAATTTAGTTCGCAACAAAAATCATGAATATTTTGGAGCTACGAAATGGCCGAAACTCAAAATGAAATACATCATTTGACACTAAGTTTAGTTGTAAGAGTTTCCGTAGTTATTTTGTTATGACCTTTTGATGGTAGCAGGAGGATTTTACGATGTCCAGCACTAAATCGTGCTGAATTCGGAAGAGGTGGCAATGGTTCTTTTTCCTATTTCAAAGTTAACATAATACATCTTATCAGAAGTTATCAGTGAAGGGTTTTTTCGGGATGAAATAAATATCTGGGGCGTTTGTTTGTGTTAGAAAATAAAAAAGTCTTTTAATTCAAGCGCTTTAACTAGACATACCACATGCGTTCTTCAAATTCCTGGCTCGGAACTGTAAGGTGCAAATAGCCGCTGGCAGGAATGCGTTGAACCTCATGTCCATATTGTTTTATGGTGATTGAAAAATTAAGGTCGTCGTCCGCCTCAAGCCTGATCGATCGAAATGGGATTTCCAGCTCAAAGATAGAATCGATTGCAAAACGCATCTCTTCCCCATTTTGCAAGCCCTCCTCAATGCGAGCCTGTTTTTGGTTGTCAAAATTATCATAGATCATAATCAGGCGTTTAGCATCATAAAGATAGCAAGTTTCACAGTCGACTTTCTCCTGGCGGCCGTCGACAATGTTTATAGCGAGGTTATAGCCATCTTCAATTAGAAATTTACGTTCAACGTCAACGCGCAGGAAGAAATTTTCCAAATTGAAGCCATAAAATACGCCTTTTACCAGATATTCCGACCGGTGCATGGCCCCGCCCAATTGGGCAATATCGTAAAAAGCAGCAGCCTGCCATTCATAGTAACTGCTTACGTCGCCATCGATTTTTGGGTTTATGAAGGTGTAGATTTCGGTCTTTGGGTGTAAGGTTTTGTCGGCCTGTATGATTGGTTTGTGCAGGTATTCCGGCACTTTTTCACCCAAGCAGCGATATACGGTCATGAGGTGTTGCCGGAAAAGCTCATCGAATTCGGCATCATTTTCCGAGCTGTGATCATCTCCATACCACCAGCACCAGTCGCTACCTTCTGCAATATAAATGTGTTCCCACGCTTTGTTAATGTTTTCCTTTAACTGTATATCGGAATTTTTCTGTTCGCTGTACTGTTGTTCAAATAGTACCAGAGCACGGCGGGCCTGTCCTAGATATTCCCAGGCAAGATTATCTTCCTGGTGTCCTATCCAGATTCTGAAGTTGCGATTAATCCATGAACCCGGGAAAATCCGTTTAATTAAGGGAGCGGGCTCTTTACGTCCGGAAAGATAGTCACTTATGGTCGTCGCTTCAATCTCCGGGCTATCATTTAAGCGTCCGTAAAGCTCCCGCAGAAAAGGAGCACCATCCTCAGGATAGTGTTCCCAAGCATTTTCACCGTCTAAAATGATGGCTACGGCCCTATCTTCGACATGATTCCCCATGGCCTGTTTGATTTCCATCAGGCGTCGCATAAAATCATCCGCTGCCTGTTGTTCATTCCAGCGCGAATAGACGAAGCCGATGAGATCAGAGAGCAGATGATCACGAAAAATAACATCAACCCCACAACTCCCCTCTTCGACCCGATAAGAGCGATACCATGAGGCCGGATCTTTAACGAGTTCGCTCTGGTTGCGTTCAGCATCTCGACCAATAGAGTTGGCCAAAATACCTTCGTCGGTCGCAATCCATTTAATGCCGGCCTGTTGAAAATAAGGTATGATTTCCTGACAAACCGAACCCTCAGAAGGCCACATTCCGGCCGGCCGGCTGCCAAAATATAACTCATGGCGTTCTACTGCTTTATTAATCTGAATGGCAACATCTTCGGGATGAGAAAATCTAAGGTTCGGCAAAGGGTCATGCGGCTGTGATATGGTCGCCAAATTGGTATCGTAAAGTAGAGGCAGTATGGGGTGGTAATAGGGAGAGGTTGAGAGCTCAATCCGGCCGCTCTCTTGGCGGCTACGGTAGGCGGGAATAATTTTACCAAGAATCTGCTGCTGTATCTCTATGAGGGCCTGTTTGTCAGCTTCCGTAAAATTTCGATCGCGACTGATTAAGCTTGCTAAAAGCTCGTGACTTTTGCGAAAAGACGGATCAATCCAGACCAGGTTATACCAGACTTGCAGGTCAAGAAAATCTTGCTGCGAAAAATAACGCTGAACCTCATAAAGTGAGCTTAATGCCGGATGAAACCCACGTAGCTTGAGAAGTTCCCAATAGCGCGGATAGGGTTTGACCATATTATCCCAATGCGCGTGAAAAAACGAGCTCAGCAAAATAACCCGTTCTTCAACCGTCAAAGAATCGGCTTTTTTCAAGGAGAGATCAAGGGCTTGGTCGCTTAAACTGCCATCAACATAACCTTGCAACTGATCCAGCAGGGAGGGTACGAGATTAAAGTTCTGTCGGACATTGGGAAAATCATCCAGGATTGTTACCATGTCAAGATAATCTTTGACACCATGCAGGCGCACCCAGGGCATCATGGCGAGTCGGGCTTCAGCATCCCGATAATCGGGTTGATGCATGTGCCAGAGGAAAATTACCTTTAGTGGTTGAGAGCTCATCTTTGACGCCCTAATTTTTACAGGGATTTTCCCCTTCTGTCATCTTACGTAAACGTTTCACTTCAGCCGCTTGTAACCAGCGCCATGAACCTTTTTGCACCCCATCAAGGGTAAGGAAAGCGAGCCTGGTTCTCCTTAAAGTGATGACCGAAAAACCCAAAGCCATCATCATTCGGCGAACCTGGCGGTTGCGGCCTTCACGAATCACCATCAGGAGTTCACTTTGCCGGCTGTGACTGTGCTTGATCTCCGCCTTGAGAGGCTGGGCCGGACCATCTTCGAGCTCAACCCCATCTTTTAAGGCTGCAAGATCACTCTTGTCAAAATGTCCGGCGACAGTTATCTGATACTCTTTTTCAAATTTATAACGAGGGTGCATCAGCTGGTTGGCAAGTTCTCCGTCATTGGTACAGAGCAACAAGCCCGATGTGTTGATATCAAGACGACCGACCGGGAAAAGCCGCTCTTTGAGGTCTGCGTAAAGGTCTTTGACCAGAGACCGGTTCTGAGGGTCGTCCATGGTGGTCACATAACCGATCGGTTTATGCAGGAGAAGTGTCTTTTTTGTAACGCGATAATTTAAGGCCAATTTCTTCCCGTCGATCATAACCTGATCGGTTAACGGATCAATCTTGACTCCTTGTCGGGCCACAACTTCTCCATTGACGATCACTCGACCTTGAGAAATCATGGTTTCAGCCCGCCGTCTTGAGGTCACCCCGCAATCGGCAATATATTTTTGTAAACGAATTTGTTCTTTTATCTGAACCATCTTGTATTAGCTCAGTTTGACAGCCGCTCTTACTTTTATCATGGTTTCTTGCGCTATCGTTTGGGCCCTTTCGGTACCGTCAGTGATAATCTCATCAAGCAACTGCGGGTGTTCTCGGTAGTAGCATTGCTTCTCGTGAACTGGGGCCAGACCGGTTATCAGGTTGCGCAAAAGAATTTTTTTGCAATCAACACAGCCAATCTCGGCCTTGGGACAAGCGGCACAGATTTCATCCACCTCTTCCGCTTTTGAATAGAGCGGATGTAGGGGGAAGAGGTTGCATTTTTCTGGATCGCCGGGATCTTTGCGGCGGGCCCGCTGAACATCAGTCACCATTGAAGCGACTTTTTTCTTTAAGGTTTCTTTGTCATCAGAGAGATAAATAGCATTATTGTAGCTTTTGCTCATTTTGCGGCCATCAAGACCGGTCACTTTTGAGAGTTCAGTCAGGATCGGTTCAGGCACCGGAAAGATTTCACCGTAAAGGTGGTTGAAGCGGCGCGTGATCTCTCGGGTGAGCTCGACATGGGGAAGCTGGTCAACCCCGATCGGTACTAAGTTAGCCATATAAATGATAATATCAGCGGCTTGCAGAACCGGATAACCGAGAAAGCCATAGGTTGCCTGTTCATCCCCCTGCCCTTCCGTCTGGGAGTCCTTGTAAGTCGGATTGCGTAAAAGCCAGGGCAGAGGTGTAATCATCGAAAGCAGAAGATGAAGTTCGGCATGCTCCTTGATATGTGACTGGATAAAAAGGGTCGTCTTCTCCGGGTCGATACCGACGCTCAACCAGTCAATAAAAATATCCATGGTACTCTCTTTGACGATTGCCGGATCTTGGTATTCACTTGTCAAGGCGTGCCAGTCAGCGGCAAAAAAGTAACAATCATAATCATCTTGCAGCTTGAGCCAGTTGGTTAGAACCCCGTGGTAATGTCCGAGATGGAGTTTACCCGTTGTCCGCATGCCTGAAACAACCCTCTTTTTTGCGACTGCCATAAAAAACCTCATGTAACACTTTAAGTGTTGTCGTTAAATTTCTATATTTAAGGGATAATTATAAGGATGGTTAAGAAAAAAGGCTTTCCCTCAGGCTGCCATCAAAAAGAGATAGCTCCGTAAAGAAGTAGTCCGGTTAATGCCGAAAGTAAGGGAAAGAGAAAAAAGCTCAAGCTGTCACTGAGCACCAGAATAAGCAGTAGAATAGCTCCATAAGAGTCGATTTTCTCAAGGTAGCCGGCCGGCCGTTGCGGCAGAATGCCGGCCAGGATGCGACCGCCATCTAAAGGTGGGATCGGAATTAAATTGATAAGGCCCAGAGAAAGATTAATCACAACTCCAGCAACTATCATCTGTTGAAACGGCACTATGAACCAGGCTCCCCCAGATTCCATATTTCCGCCAGTCAGGGAGTTAATAAGATGATAGAGCAAAGCACAAAACAGGGCCAACAGAAAATTAGCCAGAGGGCCGGCCAGTGCTATCCACATAAGATCCCGACGCGGTGAAGTAAGGTTGTCAGAGTTAATCGATATCGGTCGAGCCCAGCCGAAAGCCTGAGTTATAAAAAAAACCAGGGTTCCGATTGGATCAAGATGATAAAAAGGATTCAACGTCAAACGCCCCATCGTCCGGGGTGTGGGATCACCCAGGCGGTCAGCCATTAGTCCATGGGCATACTCATGAACAGTCAGACCGAAAAGAATCGGGACGGCATAAATTATAATCTTCTGGATTATCATCTCCATAGCACCGCCTTATAACAATAAAGAACCCCACAGTCAATATTGATATATGTACAGACCGAAACATCTTTCTTTTTACAAAAAAAAGGCCCCTATCAGGCAAAAAATGACAGGGACCTTGTTAAAATGATCTATCAGGATAAGATCAGGTTTGCGGGATGAAACAGGTATCTTTCATCTTGGCAGTTAAATTGTCCGCCATCAGCTCAAGTTCTTTTTTTACTTCGGCATCGGGGGCTCCGTGACCGACAACCTGAGGCGGAATGATCTGGGACTTCATGGCTTCCAGATAACTGTTGATTTTTGGCGTGATATTAACGTTCCAGCTGTTTTGGTTAAAGGTTGCCACCGGATAGCCGTTCTTCTTTTTGCTTTTAAAAAGCATCAGAAAGTATTCGAGGCGGGGATAGATATTGGCATCATAGGTCGGAGCTCCGAAAACAATCCCTCCGGCATTAAGCATCTCGCCTAAAACCTGTCCCGGTTCGGCCAGGGCAGCATCGAAATATTTGACTTCAAGACCGTTATTTTCAAGACGATGCTTGACGATAGCCCCCATCTCGTGAGTACTGCCCCACATCGAACCGACAATCATAACAACCTTGTCACCTTTATTGTTTTTGGCCCATTCCTGATAACGACTGATAATTGACATTGGATTACTGCGATAGACCGGACCATGTGAAGGACAGAGAATATTGATGCCCATACCGCCCTTAACCCATTTATCGATCGCTTTGACAACGTGGCCTAAATACGAAGCAACAATGGTTCCCAGGTAACGTTTTGATTCGGGCCAGTAGGTTTCAAGATCAATCTCATCATCAAACAGTCCCTTATCAACCGCACCAAAACCACCAAAGGCATCACAGGGAAAAAGAATTTTATCCTCTTCCAGATAGGTAAACATGGTGTCGGGCCAATGGAGCCAAGGGTAGTTGAGAAAGCGCAAGGTGCGACCACCCAGATCGATGGAGTCGCCATCTTTGACCGCCTCAACCCGCTCTCCTTCTCCATAAAATTGCTCAAGAAAAGTCTTGCCTTTGGCTGTCGCAATGACTTTTGCCTGGGGACAACTCTTGTAGATAATCGGGATAATACCGGAATGATCCGGTTCAAGGTGATTATGAATAATATAATCGATCTCACTTAAAGGAAGAATCTCTTCGACCTTTTTGATAAAGGGTTCGGCAAAACCATTACGAGAGAGTTCGATCAGGGCGGTTTTCTCTTTTCCCCGAACCAGATAGGCGTTATAGCTCATGCCATCAGGCAGAGCCCACATCCCTTCAAAGAGTGGATTAACGTGATCGTTGACACCAACCCACCAAACCCCGTCAATAATCTTTACCGCTTTTGTTGTGTCGCTCTTCACTGTATCCATAGAATCCTCCAAACCGTAGCAAAGAAATAAGCAAATAAGAAAACAATAAATTTTATAAGACTATACAGCTAAAAGAAGATAAAGTCAATACAGTTTATCTGTTTGTCTTCTTCAGAAAATACACGCTACAAACGACCGGCTTCCTTATCAAGAAAAAGAGCCCCTTTACGAACTTTTGTATAATAGGTCACCATCCCCTTGGCATCGGCTTCAAGAGCGACCAGATCATTAACTCGCTTTCTTTCAATCTCGCTTAAAGGGCGATAAAATTCGAGGTGCCAGATCATATGCTCAACCGTATTTGCCAAGGTGTCGTGGCGTTTCCACACTGGATGCAGGTAGGTGATCTCCGGAGAGTAGCCGAGAGCGTTAAGATAGTTGAAAATAGTAGTTACATCCATTGCATCCCATTGGTAATCTTCTTCGTAAATCAACTGGTAACAGCGTTGGAAAAGAGGGTTATCCCGAACCCCGGCCCAGTAGATCAAAGCCATATAGCGATTACTCATAGCTAACAATTGATCGACGCTGTCGAGTTCATTCAAGATTGGACTCATCGACACAAAAACCGTATCATATTGCCTGGGTATCTGAAAATCATAAAAATCCTGACACTCAATAGTCAGGTTATCGACATTTTTCTCATCCTGTCGCAACCTTACTTGTTCTATCATCTTGTTCGAGACATCAACTGCAGTTACCTGTCGGCAAAGTTCGGCAAAAGTGAAACAGTGGGTACCAGGGCCGCATGCCATATCAACAACATCTAAATTCGGCCCCAGCATCTCGCGTTGCAGCAGACCTTCCTTGATCCACTCCTGTTCGGCAACGAAAGCTTCATCCTCTTCAAAAGTATGATAATGTTTTGCCATTTGATCCCACTTCTTGCCGGTGGCAACTTTTTTGCGAGCCAGGGATCGTTTGCGTGAGAGAACATAATCACGCCAGAATTGAGGGGTTAAATCAGTATGAGAATTCAACAGTCTCCACCTCCGGCAGTGGTGTGTAAAGGTGACAATTTTCTTGAATGATATGGTCAATTATGTTAGTTGTGTACTTGCTTAAGCAACACAACAGCCAAGCGAAATTTATATAAGCTTTTATAGGAGTTATGACAAGATGAAAAATGATTATCGCTTTTTACGAGCCTGCCGCCGCCAGGATGTAGACTGCACCCCAGTCTGGATGATGCGTCAGGCGGGTCGTTATCTGCCCGAGTATCGGGCCTTGAGAAAAAAACACTCCTTCTGGGAGATGTGCAAGACCCCGGAACTGGCGGTTGAGGTTACCTTGCAGCCTTTACAGCGTATGGAGATTGATGCAGCCATCCTCTTTTCCGATATTTTGGTTCCTCTCGAAGCGATGGGTTCAGCCATCGAATTTCATGAAGGACAGGGACCGGTTGTGGATAGGCCGATTCGTTCAGCCGCAGACCTTGAAACACTCCATGTTATAGATGCTGAAGAAGCGGTGCCTTTTGTCATGGACGCAATTCGTATCCTGCGCCGCGAACTCGAAGGCAAAGTTCCTTTGATCGGTTTCTCCGGTGCCCCTTTTACTCTGGCCAGCTACCTGGTTGAAGGCGGAGGCTCAAAACAGTACCTGCATGTCAAAACCTTGATGTACGCCAATCCTGAAGTTTACCATAAATTGATGGATATGATCAGTGAAACCGTCATCTCCTACCTGAAAGCCCAGATCGAGGCCGGCGCCCAGATCGTACAGCTTTTTGATAGCTGGGTCGGCTGTCTCGGACCTCTTGACTATCAGGAGTATGTCTTTCCTTATAACCGTAAAATCTTTGACGCTCTTGATGCTTATGATGTCCCCAAAATCCATTTTGCCAATCAGGCTTCTACCCTTCTACCGCAGGTAGTAGCTGCCGGTGGCGATATTATCGGCCTCGATTGGCGCCAAGATCTTAAAAAAGCTTGGGACATAATTGGTCCTGAACACGGCGTTCAGGGTAATTTTGAGCCGGTTGCCCTCTTTGCCCCAATCCCGGAGATTAGAAAACGGGTAAAGAGAATCATCGAGCAGGCTGAAAATCGTAATGGTCATATTTTCAATCTCGGTCACGGCATCTTGCCGACCACCCCGATCGACCATGCCAAAGCGATGATCGATGCGGTTCATGAATTCTCGGCCCGATAAGTAAAGAATATTTCTACAACAAAGAGCATGAAGTTCTGTAAAAAAACCTTCGTGCTCTTTGTGCTTTTCGTGGTTACAGAGCTTATTGATTAATATTGGAATTTCAGTCTTATGAAATATATCAGTACTCGAGGTGGGATCGACCCCATTTCGTTCAATCAGGCGGTAATGATGGGATTGGCCAGTGATGGCGGTCTGCTTTTGCCGGAGACCATCCCCTCTTTCTCTTCCTCCGAGATCGAAGAGTTGGCAGAACTCCCCTACACTCAGTTGGCGATGGCTATCTTCTCCCGCTTTATCGGTGATGATATCCCGCCGACAGATTTACTTAGGCTCATTGAGGCCAGCTACGCAACCTTTTCCAACAAAGCCGTAGTCCCTCTGGAAAAGGTCGGAGATCTCTATATCCAGGAACTTTTCCATGGACCGACTTATGCTTTCAAGGATGTTGCCCTGCAATTTCTCGGCAACCTTTTTGAATACCTGCTGGTTCGCGAAAAGAGGTCGCTGAACATTATTGGAGCTACTTCCGGTGATACCGGTAGTGCCGCAATCCATGGGGTTCGCGGCAAAGAAAATATCAATATTTTTATTCTCTATCCGCATGGCAAGGTCAGTCCCATACAAGAAAAACAGATGACCTCGGTGCTTGATGACAACGTTTTCAATCTGGCGGTAGAGGGGAATTTTGATGACGGACAACGAGTTGTCAAGGAACTCTTCGCCGACCTCGATTTCAAGCATGACTACCAATTAGGGGCCGTAAATTCGATTAACTGGGCCCGTATCATGGCCCAGATTGTCTACTATTTCAGTGCTTACAGCCAACTTCCGGTTGTCGCCCGCAAAAATTTTACCGTCGTCGTACCAACCGGCAACTTCGGCAATATCTTTGCCGGCTGGATGGCAAAGGAGATGGGTTTGCCGATCAAACGGTTGGTTCTCGCTACCAATGCCAATGATATCCTGTATCGTTTCATCAATACCGGTACCTACAGTCTCGGCGAAGTCAAGCCAACCTTAAGTCCTTCGATGGATATTCAGCTGGCCAGCAACTTTGAACGCTACCTCTACTATCTTAATGACCGCAATCCACAACAGTTAAAAGGGATGCTTGCTCAATTTGCTGATTCCGGCAAACTTGTCATCAGCTCAAACCTTTTTGCGAAAATGACAAATAATTTTGCCAGTGTCCGGGTTGATGATCAGACTATCCTGACAACCATTAAAGATGTCTGGCAAAAAACCGGTTATATTTTAGATCCGCACACCGCTACCGGCGTCAAAGCCGCCTATGAATATCGGCTTCAAAATCAGACCAACACAGCCATGATCTGCTTAGCTACGGCCCATCCGGCAAAATTCCCCGATGCCGTCGAACAAGCGATCGGGACTCCCCCCACGGCTCCGCCGGCGATTACAGCATTGGCAAACCTGCCCTGCCGTTTCGACATGATTGCGGCAGACACAGCGGCGGTGAAAGCCTATGTAATAGAGAAATTAGCTACCTGAGTGGGCACCAGCCTACATCTTCCCTGACCTCAGAATTGCAATTGCCAGCCAGGTACCCAGGCCTCCCGCCAGAACGTAGCCGATAATCCCCAGTAAGGGATAACCAAAAACCTTGAAACCGTTATCAGCCGACATTATCAGTGATGAGGCAATGATGATGGCTGATACCACCATCGTGAAAGAGATCCGGTTGGCGATTCGGTCAAGATTTTTACTGAAGAGCTCGAGGCCTAAATGCTCAAATTCAAAACGCAGGTGGCCACGGCTTAACTTCTTGAGGATGTCCCGGGTCGCACCTGGAACAATTTCAAGCAGAGAGGAGAGCTCTCGTAACTGAGAGCTGACAATCTTTTGCAGATATTCTGGCGAAAAACGCTTCTCCTCCAACTTTTGCACCAGTGGGGCTGTGTGATTAAAAAAATCAAACGAGGGATCAAGCTTGCGGGCGGTTGCTTCAACCGAGATGAGAACACGCAACAACAACATGAAGTCCGGCAAGAAACGAATCTGATGAAAACTTATGATACGCATAAAATCTTGAACCAGATTCTGCAAACGAAGGTCTTTTAAGGCGACCCCGACATAGCGGTCCAGAAGATCAAAAAGGTCAGCTCTTAATTCTCTTAAATTTACCTTCTCTTCATCTACAACTCCGATCTTAAACAGCACTCGCAGCAAACCTTGTACATCCTGCTTAAGCACGGAAAGCAGTAGATCGAGAAGAGCTGTTGCGAGTTCATCATCAAGCCGACCGACAATACCGAAATCGATGGGCACTATAACGTTGCCGGGCAGGGCAAAAAGGTTGCCGGGATGAGGATCGCCATGAAAAAGACGGAATTCAAGAATCTGTCGCAAGATAAAATCGGCACCATGAGCCGCCAGCAGAGCGGGATTGTAATCTATTTCCTTGCTCTTTTGCAATTCATCAATCTTGATGCCGTCTATCCATTCAAGGGTTAATACCTTACTGCTACTCTGAGCCCAGTAGACGGTGGGAATATGGACGGTCGGATCTTTGGCGAAATTTTTGGCAAAGCGGTCAATATTGCGCCCTTCGACATGAAAGTCGAGTTCAAGACGAATGTTTTTGGCAAATTCCCGAACCAGCAGAGTCGGTTGATAGGGCTCCATCTCACTTATATGTTTGGTCGCCAGCTCCGCCAGCGTGAACATTATATCGATATCGGTGGCAATCAACTCCTCGATTTCCGGACGTTGCACTTTAACTGCAACCTCAGTTCCATCCGAAAGTCGGGCACGGTGAACCTGAGAAATAGAAGCGGCAGCAACCGGCTCTTGAGAAAACTCTGAGAAAGCCTCCTCCAGAGGGATCTCCATTGAGGTCTCGATCTGTTTTTTGACTTCGAAAAAGGGAAAACCGGGAACCTTGTCTTGGAGTTTACGCAATTCGAGAAGAATATCCGAAGGTACCAGGTCAGGCCGGGTTGAAAGTAGCTGTCCCAGTTTCACAAAGGTGGGTCCCAACTCTTCAAGGGCCAGTCGTAACCGCTCCCCTTTGGAAAAACGGATCAGGTCATCGTGTTTGAGACGCTGTAAGGTGATCAGACTTTTGCCCAAAGCCAGATAATAATCGAGGTTGAGCTGTTCTAAAAGACCGCCAAACCCATATTTGACAAAGACAGAGACAATCTGGCGGTAGCGCCGAATATTGCGATAGGTACGGTCTATGTGAAATATATCCATAAAGTGTGGGCTCTGGAGAAGTTTTTTAGTTATTTAGGCAAATTGTAATAAAGTTTTGCGCAAAATGGTCGAAACTAATTGATGAATACCTGAACATCTACGAGTTATTTTCTTGACGGCAGGAATATAACTTATTATAATCAAAAGCTGAATTTATA
>JAGHAQ010000058.1 GCA_021161425.1 Candidatus Tharpella sp.
ATTCATTATCGATTCCTGGCAGCTCGAAGAGACCCGGGAGGCTGGGGCCGATGCGGTTCTCCTGATCGCCGCAGTTTTAAGTGAGATTCAACTCGACCAATTCCTGGTTTTGGCCGATCAACTTGATCTTGAATGTCTGGTCGAGATTCGTGACTTGGAGGATGCGAAAAAGGCGGCTGCAGTCAAGGCCCCACTGGTTGGTATCAATAACCGTGATCTGCGCGATTTTACGATCGATTTGCAAACCAGTATCGATCTCGCCGCCCATCTGCCCGCCGATCGTCTTGTGGTCAGCGAAAGTGGGATTGAAACTGCAACCGATATCAAGAGATTGCAGAAGGCCGGGATTAATGCTTTTCTCATCGGTACGAGCCTGGTTAAAGCCGGCGCTGCTCGGGTTGAACTGCTTGAGGGCTTGCAACGGTGAACACCAAGATAAAAATCTGCGGTTTGACCCGGCGTGATGATGTTCTGCAGGCGGCAGAGCTTGGAGCCGATCTGTTAGGTTTTGTCTTTGCCAAGAGTCCGCGCCGAGTGACTCCTGAGAGGGTCGTAGAGATTTCTGCAGGACTGCCCAAAGAGATTTTGAAGGTTGGGGTTTTCGTCGACGCTTCTCTGGCTGAGGTTAAGGATGTCGCAGCTTTTTGTGGTCTTGATGTACTGCAGCTACATGGTGTTGAAGATTCGGACTATTGTCGTGCTTTAAACTCTTTTAAACTGCTAAAGGTTGTTCGCCTTGGAGTTGGTCGTAACCTGCCGGAAAGTTCTTTGAGTTCTTATTGGGCTACTCTCTTCGATACCTGGTTGCCGGATCAGGCCGGAGGCGGGGGCAAGGTTTTTGACTGGCGGCAGGTTTTGCCCTGGTCGGGTCGGCGTTTTTTTCTGGCCGGCGGTTTGACTCCTGAGAATGTCGGGCGGGCGATTGCAATGACCAAATCTTTCGGGGTTGATGTTAGTTCCGGGGTGGAAATTTCCCCCGGTATCAAGGATGCAACAAAAATCAGAAAATTTATCGCGGCGGTAAGAAAGGCCGATAAAGGTGATGAAAATGAATAAAATGGAAGAAAAAATGGGAAGGGCGACGGTTCCTGATGAGAGAGGTTACTTCGGTGCTTATGGTGGACGCTTTGTGCCTGAAACCCTGATTGCGGCCTTGGATGAATTAACCAAAGCCTACGAGCTCTATCGTTATGATCAGGTTTTTCAGGAAGAGCTCAAAGGCTGGCTTTCGAGTTATTGCGGGCGGCCGACGGCCCTCTATCGGGCAAAACGACTGGCTTTAGAGTTGGGAATTAAAGAGATTTATCTTAAACGTGAGGATCTGGCCCATACCGGGGCTCATAAGATCAATAATACTATGGGGCAGGCCTTGATGGCCAAACGTATGGGGAAAAAGCGTCTCATCGCTGAAACCGGGGCCGGTCAGCACGGCGTCGCCACGGCTACGGCGGCCGCTCTTTTCGGATTAGAGTGCGAGGTCTATATGGGGGAGAAGGACATTGAGCGCCAGGCCATGAATGTCTATCGTATGAATCTTCTCGGGGCCAAAGTGATTCCGGTTAGCTCCGGCAGCAAGACCTTAAAAGATGCGACCAATGAAGCGATCAGGGACTGGGTGACCAATGTTGGCCATACCCACTATAGTATCGGCTCGGTTGTCGGGCCGCACCCTTACCCGTTAATGGTACGTGACTTTCAGAGGGTTATCGGGCTTGAAACCCGGACTCAGATTGTGGAAATGCACGGTTGTTTGCCGGACTATATTTTCGCCTGTGTCGGCGGCGGCAGTAATGCGATCGGGATTTTTCACCCATTTCTCGAAGATGATCTCAAGATGATTGGCGTCGAAGCGGCCGGCAGAGGTATTGAGAGCGGCGCTCATTCGGCCCCCTTATGTGCCGGGGACCCCGGAGTTTTGCACGGTTCTTTAAGTTATCTTTTACAGACCGAGGACGGTCAGATCGAAGAGGCTCATTCAATTTCAGCCGGTCTCGACTATCCTGGAGTTGGCCCTGAGCATAGTTTTCTACACGATCAGGGTCGGGTTGAATATATCTCCGTAACCGACGATCAGGCGCTTGAGGCCTTGCGTCTTTTGTGCCGGACTGAAGGGATTATTCCCGCTTTAGAGAGCGCTCATGCGTTGGCCGGGGTGGCCACTCTTTCCAAACGGCTTGAAGCCCAGATCGTGGTCATTAATCTTTCCGGTCGTGGTGACAAGGATGTTGCCACTTTGGCCGCTCTGGAAGAGAAGGAGGGTAAATGATGCAGCGTTTAAATAAAAGCTTTGCTGAACTGAAAAAGCAGGGGCGTAAGGCTCTGATTACCTTTATCACGGCCGGCGATCCCGATCTTGCTGCAACCTGTGATCTGGTCGATACCCTGGTTGCAGCCGGGGCCGATATTGTCGAACTTGGCGTTCCTTTCTCCGACCCTCTGGCTGATGGACCGACGATTCAGGCGGCTTCTACCCGGGCTTTGGCTCAGAGCACAACCTTGAAAAAAATTATTGCTACAGTTAAAGAAATTCGTCGGCGTACCGAGGTTCCCCTAGTCTTGATGACTTATTATAATCCACTCTATCGCTATGGGCTGAAAAAACTTGTCAGGGATGTTTGCGATGCCGGGGTTGACGGTCTTATCGTACCCGACCTGCCTTTGGAAGAGTCGGCTGAACTGCGCCGGCTGGCGGCCGAAAAACTTGCAATTATCCCTCTGGCGGCTCCGACGACGCCTGATAGTCGTCTCGCAGGTATCGTCGCGGCAGGTAGTGGTTTTCTCTACTATGTCACGGTAACCGGGATTACCGGTGCGAGAACTAAGTTGCCGGATGAACTGTCGCATTCGTTGGACCGAGTTAAAAAGATTTCCGGCGATCTGCCGCTGGCGGCCGGTTTCGGGATCTCAACCCCTGAGCAGGCCCGCACTATCGGGCGTCATGCTGATGCTATTATCGTCGGCAGTGTTCTTGTTAAAATTATTGCTCAATATGGTGCTTCCAACGCCGGTCGACAGGAATTGAGCGGGAGGGTAAAGGCTTTGCGTCAGGCTCTGGATAGTGAATGAAAACATTATACTTGACAAGGTTATGGGGTTATGTCACAAGGGATCGAACCGCCGCACCCGAGTAGTTATCGTCAGCGCAGCTATCGCCGACTAGCAGATTTAGAGAGCTGTTCGTTCGAGGTGAGGGTTGAAGAGAGCGACCTCTGGATCAGTGGTGTAAAATCAGATATTGAGTCCCTGGCCTATGATCGTCTGTTCCACTATCGTAAGTCTCTCAGCGCTTTTTTGCAACGTTACCCTGAATGGCGTGATAGTCTGGTGCCGGTTGCTGCGGTTGAATTTCCACTAGCGCCACCGTTGGCCCGACAGATGATGGCCGCTTCTGAAGTTGCCGGGGTTGGCCCGATGGCGGCAGTCGCCGGAGCCCTTGCCGAGGCTGTCGGGCGGGATCTGATCGCTTTGTCACCTGAACTGGTGGTTGAAAACGGCGGTGATATTTTTCTGACAGGTCGTTCTGAGTATTGCCTGGCGGTTTTTGCCGGTACTTCACCACTCAGTGGTCGTATTGGTATTAAAGTGTCCGCTCCGCATCCTTTTACTTGCGGGGTTTGTACCTCATCAGCTAGAGTAGGGCACTCGTTAAGTTTTGGCCGGGCGGATGCGGTAACCATTGTTGCAGATAATACCGCTTTGGCTGATGCCGTGGCCACGGCTATGGCCAATCGGGTGCAAAAAAAAACCGACCTCGCCCGGGTTATTGAAAAAGCCCTGGTTTTGGACGGTATTTCCGGAGCCGTGGCCGTTATGGGATCCGATTTGGCAGCTGGCGGTGATCTTGAATTGATTGATATATTATCTTGAAAGGGATGTTTCATGAAGAGAATATACGTTCTTCATTTTAATCAAAATAATTACGATAAACCGATAGTCTACCAGCTTATCAAGAATTATGATCTGGTGATAAATATCCTGCGGGCTGTGATTTTACCGCGTAAAGAGAGCTATCTGGTTCTTGAGATCGGTGGTGATGAAGTTCTCATGGAGCAGGGCCTGACCTATCTCAAAGAGAGCGGGGTCGAGGTTGAATCGATCGTAAAAAGTGTTAAACGTAACGAAGAGATTTGTACCAGTTGTGGAGCTTGTACGGCAATTTGTCCGACCGGAGCTCTTTATATTGAAAGGCCTTCGATGAAGGTTCTTTTCGCACCGGAAAAATGCAGTGCCTGTGGGCTCTGTGTCAATGTCTGCCCACCTCGGGCAATGGAGGTAAACTTTTGAAACTTTCTACTAAAGGCCGTTATTCGGTTCGAGCCATGGTCTCCCTGGGTATTCTCTCGAACACTCAGGATGGTCCGGTGTCCCTTAAGGATATCAGTAAAGTCGAAGGGATTTCAGTCAGTTATTTGGAACAACTCTTCGTCCATCTGCGGCGCTCCGGGTTGGTTAAAAGTGTCCGGGGGCCCGGGGGCCAATGGCATTAGGTTACGTTTTAAGAACTCAAGAAAATCCCAGATAACAACGTAACTATTAGAATTGATTGAATAATAAAATTATTTTGGGACTTTTAATTTTACCGCTTGACTTAA
>JAGHAQ010000070.1 GCA_021161425.1 Candidatus Tharpella sp.
AAGAAGTACTGATCCTCTGATAAAAAATGATCAGACATTACTGAGCCTGATAGGTGACTGGTATACTTATCTTTATGATGGTGATAGTGAGGATGATTTGGCCATGATTCGAAAAGAGGAGTCCGGCGGAAGGCCAATAGGCAGTGAATCATTCATTAAAAAACTCGAAAAGAAGTTAAACAGGTCGTTTAACCGCAAGACAGCGGGAAGGCCGTCTAAAGAAAGTACATGATTTGTCTAAGAATAAGTGGCTGTCCCCGATTAATCCATCGATTAATCCCATTAATCCCGTTTTCCAAAGGTTTCTGGTAAGTAAGCGGGGAAATTTTTACACAAATCACTCAACCGATAGAGCCCTTGAAGTAGGAGGGAAATAGGGGTCCGACCCCGATTAATCCCAGATCGCGAATAAGGGCCCTGTTTTTTATTAGAACATCCCAGCGCGGCAGGTTACTCTGGTCGTTATACCTTTATCATTGCTGGAGGTAGATTATGCCCAATTCATCTTTACCAAATTATTCGATATTTGACGGACCTGAAATTGTTTCCTTGCTCTTTCATCCCCGGCCTGACTACTCTGTATCAGGGCAGACGCCCGGTATTTTAGAACTGCTTATCCCAGTTGAACCGGACACTTCCCTTGGTGCAAAACTGCACACCGCAGGCCAAGCTGACCCTGTTGTTCTGTTTTTTCATGGTAACGGCGAAATTGTCTCTGATTATGATGAACTGGGCGGGATCTATACAGGCATGGGCATCAACTTTTTGGCAGTTGATTATCGCGGATACGGCCGCTCAACCGGTTTCCCAACCGTATCCGGCATGATGCGGGATTGTCATGTGGTGTTTGATTATGTAAAAAAAGAACTTAAAGAAATGGGCTATTCCGGTCCCCTGATCGTAATGGGGAGATCCCTTGGGAGTGCATCGGCCATTGAATTGGCGGCCTCTTATGAAGATGAAATCAATGGGTTAATCATTGAAAGCGGATTTGCCTACCTGATTCCGTTGCTTCAGCTGATCGGGGTGAACACTGAAGCCCTGGGCATTGATGATCAGAACGAGTTACAACATACGGTCAAGATTCAACAATTCAAAAGGCCTGTTTTATTTATTCACGCTGAACATGATCACATCATACCTTTCAGTGATGCCGAGGCCCTGTTTGAATCATGTTGTTCAATTGACAAAGCGTTGATCAAAATTCCGGAGGCGGATCATAATACAATCTTTGCCAAAGGGATGGAGTCTTATATGGAAGCGGTAAAGGAGTTGTGTGAAAAGGCATGGGTCTAGTTCGAAGTTCAGCGGATGGTCACACAGCGGATGGTCACAGACATTATCCGAAAGAGCAAAAAGGTAGAGGTGGTTAAACCGGATTTCCTTTCAGTCCTGTTTCTTCGGCTACTTCCCTCATTCCCATTATGGTATCTTCGATAAGTTCTCCGATCTCTACTCCCAGCATTTCGGCACCCTTCTGTATGATCGACCGATCCACGCCGGCAGCAAACGCTGGTGATTTCCATTTTTTCTTTACTGATTTTACGGTCATATCCATGACACTCTTTGATGGCCTAACCATGGCATTGGCGGCTATAAGTCCGGTTAGCTCGTCGATGGCAAAAAGTGTTTTCTCTAGAGTGCTTTGGGGTTCCACGTCTGAGCATATACCCCATCCGTGAGCGATGACGGCACGGATATATTCTTCCGGCCAGTTATGCTCTTCAAGGATTTCTTTCGTCTTGGTGCAATGCTGATCGGGATATTTCTCGTAATCCAGGTCATGAATTAGGCCGATAATTCCCCATTTATCTTCATCTTCACCGTTTTTCTTTGCGAGGTAGCGCATAACTCCCTCTACGGCGTAAGCATGTTTGCGCAGGCTGTCGCTTTGGTTGTACTCATGGAGAAGTTGCAACGCCTCATCGCGAGTTGGATTTTCATTTTCCATTGCTGTTTACCTTTCCGGTTGCTCTGAAGTTTCAGATAGTTTTAGAGTTTTAAAAGCCTTTTTCAGGATTCTTTATCGGTTGCTTTTGTCGATGAAAAAATTATTCGTAAAGCTTCGGGTCGGTTCAAGTTGCGAATCGAAGTGATGAAATTTTCATAGTCCGATGTTTCTGTACTTAGCATTCCCCGTTGCAACTCAAGCCGGCGCTTATAGGTTAAGGTTTTTTTACTTTTATCGAGATCGCAGTCAACCCGCCATTGCAGTTGTGGTAGATTCTCATTTTCGGTTAGTGGCCGGTCGATGATCCGGGCGTCTGCGGAAAGGTGCAGGGTTATCTGATCAATGATGATAAGGTTGTCATTGATGGCCAGGGGCTGTTGCCGGTTTTTGAGTAGGGTGTGGTAGGGGAGAGGGAGATCGGGTGCAGTAAGCGGTAGAAGGATTTGAGAAGTTTTGCCGGCCAAATTGCCGAAAAGATCTTTTATCTTGAAATTGCAAGTGAAAACCAGATCCTGCAGGTCATTCTTGAGTCCCTTGACGGCCAGTGGCTGCAAGGATGAGGCCTGTGGGTTGATCTGGTGCAGCAGTTGGGATAAGCCAATTTTTTTCTCCGGGGGTGAGAGATCGCGCCATTGCGCCCGCCACGAGGATGCGGCGCTGCCTTTAAGGGTCAGTTTTAGATGTCCCTGGCTGTCAGGAAATTGATCTGTGCTGAAGGTAAGTTCGGTTTTGATCATTGCTGCTTCTCGATCTTTTACCTGAACCAGTTTTCCTTTTTCAAGGTCAAGAGCCCAGTGGCCGTCAAAACCGGTAATGCCGGGGGCTGGTTTGTCGGTTGAAAAGAGAAAAAATTCGCCCCCGCTTTCGACCAGCGCCGTATCCCACCAGCCGGGATATGGCAGGTCGGCAAATTTTTTAAGAAAATGGCGTTGATGGTTGACCAGGAGGATGCGAGCCTTCTGGTTTTGAAGGCGTAATTGAGTGGCAAAAAGTAGAGCCAGGTCACAATTCTTGCCATACCCCAGACGTCTGGTTTTTGTGGGGCTCTGGATTTTGAAATCGGTCTCCTGGAAGGAGATCGTATAGGTTGTCAGATCGCGGATTTGGCGAAACAGTTGATGACTGATCGGGTTTGCTGTTGAGGTAGAGGTTTTTGGTTGCGGCCAAAATAATCTTTCATTTTTTTCAGTCACCGCTCTTTTGAAGAAATCATTAAAAAAATCGGTAACCTGGCACCAATTGTTAAAGCTGCTGACGAGCAGGCAAAACCCCTGTTCAGCCAGCGGCGCGGTCCATCTCTCCGGCGTCAGAGCGGGAATATTTTTTCCTCTCCAGTGGTATCGAGTCTGTTTATCTCCGATTTTCTCCTGTTTGAATTCAAGATTCAAATGGTCTGGGGTTCTGTATTGCAGGGCCAACGAGGTCGGACAGTCGATGATGACCTCTTTGTCGATAATCGGATCGTAGAGGCGAAAATGCTCCTCACACCAGAAGCCGACTTTTGCCGTCACCTCAAGCTCAATTTCAATCTCGCTGCCCGGTTCTACTGCCGGCAGGCTAACGACCATCTGACGGCTTTTTGAGTAGAGTGAGGCCTCACTATTCCAGGGAGCAGGAATGTCGTGAATCTCTTCGGTTTTGACCCTTACAACATCGTTTTCTGTGGTTGTTGTTTGCCCCTTGAGTAATTTGACACTCTGACGCTCCTGATTATAGGTGAATTTGAAATCGGCGTGCTCTTTTTTACCCTTATAGGTCAGAATGCGGCGTTTGATATAGATGTGTAGTTTGTAAGAGCCGTCAGACGCTACCGTGTAGTGTTTTCTGCTCTTAAGATTGACGGCATCGGCCCCGACCGTAAGTGCTGTCACCGCTTCATCGCTTGCTGTGGCTGGCCATCCAAATGACAGCAGCGTAGAGCAAATAACCAGAGCCCAGGCTAAAAACGGTAAAATAGTAATTTTTCTTAAATTTTGTCTTGTTATAGTCATTTTTTCTCTGTCTGTACGGGTTGAATAAATAAGGCTACATTGAAAAATTGTCTTTTCACCCTAACGGGTACAAGTGCCCAATTGCTGCGTTAGGCTCAAATTTTAATCCTCGGAATACTTAATGTATGCCTGTGGTTAAAATCTTCGCCTGCCTTACACTTGAACAAAAATTCTAATTTTTCAAGACAGCCATAAGATTTAAGCTCGATCTTTCTACCACTCAATTTCTATCGGGGTGAGTGACGCTTTTTGGTTACGGTTTTGGACGCTGGTCAACAGTTGGTAATAATGGGGCTCAACTTCGGTTTTTTTCAGGGCGAAGCTTCGTTTGATGATTAGTTTGTCGGGTTTTTCCTGAGTAAATTTTATGGTCTGGGAGAAGATTTCATTGTCGATCTCAGTCGTTTCCGGCAGTAAGAGTGTTTTGGGTGGTTTGCTGAAGCTTAAATGTTCACTTAAGATCGTAGTGTAGGTATAGCCGAGTTTGAGTGGGTAGCGCCGTTTGGTCATATCGGCTTTTCTTAGAATCCAGCGGTCGAGCAGGCCCGGGTTTTCCATGAAAGCCAGGGGTTGTAAAAGTCCGGCCACAGGATTTTTTTGCCCAGTGATTAAGTTCGAAGGGACTAGGCCTGTAACAGAAAAATTTCCTGAAAAGGTGAAGTTTACACTGCGATCAGCCGGATCGGACCATTTTAGGGCGGAGAGTTCAAGGCCGTTGTATTGACTTAAAAAAAGTCGTTTAAGAAAGTTCTCCTGCTCATTTCGGCTCTGATTCATCATGATCGAGCGCATCAGGGTGTCGTTAAAACCGGTGCAACTTCCCGTTATCGTACCGCTAAGCTCTCCATCCGGAGATAGTTTATCGACGATTTCCAAGGTGAAAGTGTTTTCTTCCGGGGGCACCGGCGGAGTCAGGGCGAGGTCGCCGTTTTGAGAATCGGCAATCAGATAGGAGCACTCTCTTTCATAGTCTGGCAGAAACTGACGGCTGGTCTCCGAAGTCGGATCAAGAAAATAAAGGGCTTTGCCATGATCATCAAGAACCGCGACAATTGCATGGTTGAAGTAGGGCAGGGGGATCTCTTTATCGAGTTTGTCGCCGACGCGAATAAGTACAGGGGCCGCTTTAAAACCGGCCAGACGCAGCATGCTGACTAAAAGGGCGGCTTTGTCGCGGCAGACGCCATGCCGGCGTTCAAAGGTGAGATTGACATCGTGAGGTTCAAAGCCGGGGCGTTCACTCTCACCGCTGACTCCAAGATAGCGGATTTGGCGGGCGACATAGTAGAAGAGGTCGGCCATTTTATCCTCGGTGTCTTTTCCGGCAACCAGTTCAGCGACCTTTTTTTTCAACTCTTCTCCCGGTGCCAGTTTTTTGGCAGCCAGGGCATCATACCAGGCGGCAATCGCCGGCCAGTCGGGCAGGGTCGAGTAGAGAAGGCGCATCGCCACCCGGCGAAACGAAGGCATCTCCGGTTCGGGAACGATTTGCGGGACTTTGTTGAAGGTCCATGACCTGATGGTTTTTGGCCGCTCTCCGGGTAGGCGGCTCTTACGAAAAGTGACGCAGGACTCAATTTCATCCTTGATCAACCATTTGAGCCGGGTTCGGGCCGGAGTGGTGACCGTGAAAATGTAAGAGTGGATGGGGATATCATATTGACTAAGGATCGAACCATAGATCTGGTCGGCAATGATCGGCTTGAATTGTCGTCGATTGAGGCGGTAGTGGATTGTGTCACCAACCTCAAGTCTCGGCAAAAACACCTTAACAACTTTTTGTAGAGGATTATAGATGTTCATGCGGCTGTTGCCGGCGGCCGCCTCTTCGTGGCTATGGGCCGCGATATCAACGCGACGACTCTTGCCGGCCCGAATAATTTCGCAAAACTCAATCTCCAGTTTACTATAGGCTTTATTGACGTGAAAACTTAAAGCCTCGTGATTGCGTTTGCCTTCTTCATCAAGTATAGTAAGGTAGACATTATCCTGACTCTCCCGCGAACCGTCGGCATGATATTCAATATGTTCGATCTCTTGGGCCAGAACCGCATGGGCATAGGGGTAGGTTAAGCGATTGATTTGCTCTAAAAAAAGCGGAACTTGGGTTTCGTGTGAATCCTCCTGGCGGTCTTTCAACCCCGATACGGCCAAATCTCCGGCCCAAGCTCCAGCCTGGGAAATGAGGATAATGAATGCGAACAGTAACAGAAATAATAGTCCGGTTCCGGTCGTTATCAATGGGGTCGAAATTAATGGTGCGGCTTTGTGAAGCCGATTTTTTTTAAACATGATTTTTTTTGAAGGCAGATTCAAGGTCGGCAAGATTGAAGATCTATGATACCTTTTCATCATAATCTTTTTTCAAGGTAAAGATCAATAAAAAAGGTCATTGAAGCTCTGGACGCCGGGGTTAAGCTTTCGGCCTGTAAAGCTTGTGCCGATCAGCTCGGGGCTACGGACAAGTTGTTGGAGCTGGGAATCGAGGTGAAATACTGGGGACAGCCTCTGACTGAACTCCTGAAAAGTGACGCCAAGCTCTTGACTGTGCAGGAGGAATTCTCTCTAAGTCTTGTATGGGTTTTTTATCATTGCCTTTTTGGGCTTATCAAGGAATTTGTTCACAGCTTGTCCACAGCCTGTGTGGATAATCGGAAAATCTTCTTATATTCTTAATAGATAGAACGCGCTGTTTAGTTAAGTTGTTGATTTTATTATGAAATATTTCTTGGGGGAGGTCGTTGTTTTTAAATTCACTTTATAATTTATTAATAATTACAGTCAATTAGCTGGCAGATGCGGGGAGTTGTCCACAGGTTTTAAAGCTTTTTTACCGGCAGTCGGCCGAACGACTTTCGTGACTCTGGTTTCATGAGTTGTTTTTCCTTAAAGCATTGATTCTTTCGAGAAGCGGAGGATGGCTGTAGTGGAGAAAGACATATAGAGGATGTGGCGTCAGGTTGGCAAGGTTGTCATGCCCCAATTTTTTTAGAGCTTTGATCATGGTTTCCGGTTCCCCGGTTGTCCGGGCGGCGAAGGCGTCGGCCTGAAATTCATGATGCCGGGAGAGGGCCTGAAACAGAGGGTTCAAGATCATCTCAACCGGGGTAAAGAGAAGGCTGAAAAAGATGAGGCCTGAAGCGATTGAAGCTTGTTCCATGAAAAAAGCCTGGTAGAGTGCGGGCTGCTTGATAAACCAGCCCAGCAGGAAAAAAATTATACCCTGATGGATAATAGCAATTGTGGTCATGGTCAGGATATGTCTCTTTTTGTAGTGGCCGATTTCATGAGCCAGTACCGCCAGCAGTTCAGCGACTGAATGTTGTTTGATCAAGGTATCGTAGAGGGCGACGCGGCGCTGGCGCCCGAAACCGGTAAAAAAGGCATTGCCTTTGCCGGAGCGTTTAGAACCGTCAACAACATAGACCTTCTCCAGCGGGAAATCGACCTGGCGGCCATAGGCCAGCAGAGCCTCTTTCAGCTCACCCTCCGGCAGGGGTGTGAATTTATTAAAGAGCGGCATGATCCAAGTTGGTGCGATAAGCTGGATGCCCAAGGTAAAGGAGGCCGCTACCAACCAGGCATAAAACCAGGCCAGCTCACCGGTATTCTGAAAGAACCAGATGATACCGGTCAGTAGCGGGGTGCCGAGAGCCAAGGACAAAAAGATCACTTTGATGCGATCCATGACAAAGGTTTTCCAGTTGGTGCGATTAAATCCGAAACGCTCTTCAATAACAAAGGTGCTGTAGAGAGAAAACGGCAGAGCCAAAAGCGTGCGGGCCAACAAGAGTAGGGCGATAAAAAGAAGCCCGGAGAACAGGAGATTATCGGTCCGGGAACGACACCATTGATCAATAAGGTTAAAACCACCGGCAAACCAGAAGCCTAAGGTCAGCGCAAGAGAGACTGCGCTGCTGCATTGTTCTAAGACAGTGTTGGCGCGAAGATAGTCACGGTTTTTGCGATAGCTTTTTTCATCAACAAGGTCTGAAAATTCAGCCGGTGGAGTTGCCGTTTGGTTTTTCAGGTTGAGCTGGTCAGCAAGCAGGCCTAAAAGGTAATCGCCGAGCAGGGCTATCAGGATTATTATAGCGTATTTATTCATTTAATATAAAACCGGAAACTGGAGTTTTTTCAGAACGGGATTGTTCAGATGGGCACTTTTACGATGCTCATAAGTGAATGTCAATTAAATAAGATATTTGTAAAGGGATCGAAACAAAATGCAGATCTGCCGTATCTATGCAGACGATAAAGGTGAAACCCATTTCGCTGAGGTTGAGATTGAACTTCAAGATGCCGGTGCTATTGGTCTGCTTTCTCAGTTGGAGCCGGCCAGTGGTATAATTTTTCGTGAAACTGAGGGGGATTACGATTACCAGTGGCACAATGCTCCGCGCCGCCAGTATGTAATTATCCTTGAAGGTCGAGTTGATTTTACGGTCTCGGATGGGGAATGCAGGCGTTTTGGAGCTGGGGATGTTGTTCTGCTTGAGGATGTTTCCGGTAAAGGTCACTACAGCCAGGCCGTCAACGGTGAACGAAGGAAATCAATTTTTGTCACGCTTGACTAGAGCTTGTCTGAGAAGGGCAATTTCTTCTTAAATCAAAGGTGATGCGACAAATTATCACAATTTTAAAGAGACATAGGAATAATGGTTGAAGCTGGGGAAGTGGTTTTTGCGGTTACGGGCCTGAGCAAGGTTTACGATATGGGTGAGATCCAGGTTCGCGCTCTCTCCGGTGTCGATTTGACGTTGTCAGCCGGCGAGCTGATTGTCTTGTTGGGGCCTTCCGGTAGTGGCAAATCGACTCTGCTCAATATTTTGGGCGGTCTCGATCATCCCAGCGCCGGCCGTTTCTCATATCGGGGTCGCGATCTTACCTCAGCTACGGATCGTGAGTTGACCGATTTTCGCCGTTACCATGTCGGTTTTGTCTTCCAGTTTTACAATCTGATTCCGAGCCTGACCGCACGGGAGAATGTGGCCGCGGTTACCGAAATCGCCAAACAACCGATGACCCCGGAAGAGGCTCTGGCCCTGGTTGGCCTTAAGGAGCGGCTCGACCATTTTCCCGCGCAACTCTCCGGCGGTGAACAGCAACGGGTGGCGATTGCCCGGGCAATCGCCAAAAACCCTGCCGTTCTGCTCTGCGATGAGCCCACCGGTTCCCTCGATTCCAAAACCGGCAGCGTCGTTCTGGCGGTACTGGAGCGTATAAATCGCGAGCTCGGCACGACTACGATTCTGATCACCCACAATGCTGTGATTTCAGCGATGGCCGATCGCGTTATTAAACTGGCCGATGGCTGTGTCGTTGGAATTGAACGTCCGCCCGAACGTCTTGCGGCTCGCAAATTGAAATGGTGAAATGAGAGCACTGGATCTTAAATGTTGGCGTGATTTCTGGAAGATGCGAGGCCAGGTTCTGGCCATCGGATTGGTTATTGTGGCCGGCATCGCGATCTACGTGATGTCCCTTTCTACCCTTGATTCTTTGACCCTTACCCGTCAAACCTATTATCGGGATTATCGTTTTGCCGACATTTTTGTCGGCTTAAAGCGGGCACCGTTATCTCTTAAAGAGCGCCTGCAGACAATCCCCGGGGTTGAACGATTGCGTACCCGGGTGGTGGCCGCCGCCAACTTGATGGTTCCCGGTTTTAATGAACCGATAAGCGGTCATCTCATCTCAAGCCCATTGTCGGGTACAGCCTCTCTAAATAGCCTCTATCTGCGCCAAGGGCGTCTGGTTGATTCCGATCGTGATGACGAGGTCGTGGTTAATGAAGTCTTCGCCAAGGCCCACGCCTTCATTCTCGGAGACACTATCACAGCGACTATTTATGGTCGGCGCAAAACCCTGCGAATCGTTGGTATTGCGCTGTCACCGGAATTTGTCTATCAGCTTCAGCCCGGCTCTCTTTTCCCCGATTTCAAGCGCTACGGGATTTTGTGGATGGGGCGCAAGGCTCTGGCCAACGCTTACGATATGGACGGCGCCTTTAACGATCTCCTGATAAAATTGGTCAAGGGGGCACGACCGGAAGAGGTGATCGAACGTCTTGACCGGATGCTTGAGCCTTACGGCGGCCTCGGGGCGTATGGTCGTAAAGAACAAGTATCGCACCGTTTCCTTTCGGAGGAATTTCGCCAGCTTGAACAGATGGCGACTATCTATCCGACAATCTTTCTCGGGGTGGCGGCGTTTCTCTTGCAAGTCGTGATTTCGCGCCTGATCACTACCGAAAGGGAACAGATCGCCATCTTGAAAGCTTTTGGTTATTATGATCGGGCGATCGCTTTCCACTATTTCAAATTGGTATTAATGATCGTTGGTGTCGGGGTTGGGACTGGATTGGTTGCAGGATTTTGGCTCGGTCGGAATATGAGCGAGCTCTATATGGATTATTACCGTTTTCCTTTTCTTCTCTATACCCTGCACCCTCGTATTGTTGTCTTAGCCGTCGGGGTGAGTTTGGCTGCGGCCGGTTTCGGTACCGGCGGAGCCCTGTGGCGAGTGGTAAAACTGGCGCCGGCGGTGGCTATGCGGCCTGAACCACCGGCATCTTATCGCCAGAGTTGGCCCGAGCGTTTCGGCCTGCAGGCCTTTTTCTCGCAACCTACCCGGATGATTATTCGTCATCTCGGTCGCCGTCCTTTTAAGGCAGTATTTTCAGTTATCGGTATTGCCCTGGCCTGTGCCATTCTTATGGTTGGCAGCATTTTTCAGGACGCGATCGACTATATTGTCGAGGTCCAATTCGGCCTGGCCCAACGTGAAGATTTGACCGTGACTTTGGTTGAGCCCAGCGCCTATCGTGCTTTGTTGTCACTGCAACGTTTGCCTGGAGTAAACCACGGCGAACCTTTTCGTTCGGTACCGGTTCGGCTTCGTTATCGCCAGCGCCACTACCTGACGGCGATAACCGGGATGTCTGAAGATAATGTTCTGCACCGTTTGTTGGATGATAATTTGCAACCTCTGGCGCCACCGACCGCTGGGATTGTTCTGACCGATCAGCTGGGGCACATTCTTAAGGTTAAGCCCGGCGATCGCTTGACGGTTGAGGTTTTAGAGGGGAAACGCCCACATCGTCAGGTCACGGTTGCGGCTCTGGCCAAAGAATTTATCGGGGTTTCGGCCTATATGGAGCTTGGTGCATTAAACCGTCTCATGCGCGAGGATAATTTGATCTCCGGGGCCTATCTCGCAGTTGATGAGTCCCGTCTGGCGGGTATCTATCCAGCTTTGAATGAGATGCCCCGGGTAGCCGGGACCGTAGCTCGCCGCCATGCTATAACCAGTTTTTATGAGACGATGGCTGAGCAGATGTTGGTGTTCACCCTTTTTGTTATTTTTTTTGCTGGTGTCATCGCTTTTGGTGTGGTTTATAATAGTGCTCGCATAACCTTGTCGGAGAGAGCCCGGGAACTGGCCAGTCTGCGTATTCTCGGGTTTCGGCGTTTAGAGATCGCCTATATTCTGCTGGGAGAGTTGGCAATTCTTACCCTGGTTGCCATTCCCTTAGGTTTTCTGTTAGGGTATGGTCTGTGTGCTTATATTATCTATTACCTACAGACCGATCTTTATCGTATTCCTCTGCTGGTTGAACCCGGTACCTATGCTTTTGCCGCGACCGTGATTATTGTGGCGTCGGTGCTGTCGGCGGGGCTGGTGGGTTGGCGGCTCCAGCGCCTTGATTTGATCGCAGTTTTAAAAACGAGGGAGTAGCCTTTGCGTTTACGAAATATTTTACCAAGTTTGCCGGCCGGTGGTGATTTTAAGGTTGACATGGTTAGTTTTGACTAGTAACAATGCTTAAAATATTAAATATCCAACATTGAACCGGCTGCCGATAAGATGGCTATGGTAAACTGATTGTTCAACAAAGTTTTTTTAAGTATGCGAGGAAGGCGGCTCAGGTGAAAAATTTCCAATATCGTTAAAATTGTATTTATGGCAAAAATCAAGATAATAACGCAGCCATTTAACATAATTTCGATGGTGCCCGGTTTCCACACCACTGTGCTCAATAAAGGCAGTGTATTTGCTGACAAGATTATTTTGGATTTTAAGCATGTTACGATTCTAGTTTCTTGATATCTCTTGTTAATGAATGATATCCGGTTGTAAATCAAGAGGCACACCACATATTTATTTGTCAAGCATATCAGTTTTAAGTAGATATCAGGAAACCATATAATAACTTGTTCCTGGCGGCTACGCCGCCAGGAATCGCGGTGCTGACTTCGTCGAGTACCTTGCCCCGCCGCTTCGCGCCGGAACAAGGTACTCGACCTGACACCGTGAACATCACAATCAAGCTACGCTTGCTTGCGTTGCCCCCCGGCGCAGGTCAGCACCGCGATTAGCTATCAAAGGAAAACAAATGACATACAGAAACAAAGTATACGTGTCTATGGATGCGGATAATGACCTACATTATTACAGGTTAATGCAGGCTTGGAAACAAAGTGATTATTCATCATTCAATTTTTATGATGCCCATGACTTAAATAATATTTATGATAAAAGCGAGACATCTATAAAGACAGGCTTGCAGGAGCGATTTAGAAACTCAAAAGTATTTGTGTTGCTAGTAGGTGATCATACTCGATATTTGTATAAGTTTGTTCGGTGGGAGATTGAGCAAGCCTTAAGGCGTGAATTGCCATGCATAGTTGTTAATCTTAATGGAAAAAGATTGCAAGATAGTGATCGGTGCCCTCCTATTATTAAAAATAAGCTGTCTATTCATATTAGCTTTAACGCTAAAATCATGGAGTACGCTCTTAATAAATGGCCTAGTTTCCACGCTCAAAAATATAGTATCAGAGATACGCAGGCTTACCATTATAATGCGAGCGTGTATCAAGGACTTGGGTTATGACAAGAGCCCTGGAGGTAATTGGTATAATATTTCGATTTTATTTCATGCCTCGGTATTGGAAGGAATCCTGGCTAATAATAACAAATAAAGCGCTTACGCTTCTTGGTGCATTTTGGCTAATTATTTCATTGGTTGAGTTTTTCTATACCCCTAATAGCCCCATACCTAAGGAGCCTTCACTGTTTTGGTTTTTGTTTGTGTCTTCGGTAATTGCAGCTATTTTAACTACGCTCCCTCCATTATCTGTTATAGAGAAAATCGAAGGGAAGGATATATCTATAAAGCTGGTGATTGGTGATATTTTTAAACAAAATGGTGATTTGGTAATACCGAGTAATTCAACATTTGACACGACACTAAAGGATGACTTTATTTCACATAATAGCATACAAGGTCAGCTGCTCAAGCACGAATACGATAAAATTGAGCATTTAGATCAGGAAATATCTGGTCAGCTACAAAACATAACTCCAGTTGCGACTTTGGATAGAGTCAAAAGTAAAAATGAGCAATATGCTATTGGGACTACTATTAAATTAAGTCATCGTTCAGGCGCTAAAACATACTGGATAGCACTGGCTGATGTAAACAAACATGGAAAACCAGATGGAAAATTTGTAAATTTACAGGTTTGCTTGGAAAGCCTTTGGCAGTTTATCGCAAATAAAGGCCATATGGTTACAATAGTAATGCCCGTTTTGGGGTCAGGAAAAACAGGCATAAATGAAAAACGATTGACGATACTCAAAGAAATTATATTTTCTTTCGTTGCCATGACGAACGAACGAAAGATTACAGAAGAGTTAGTGCTTTGCATACACCCTACTGACATATCATCTGAAAAATTAGATATGTATGAATTGAAGCAGTATCTGAAGTACTTTTGCAAATATAGATATGAATCGTCAAATAGCAGTGGTAGTAGCCAAGCTCTGAGCTAACCATAAAATTCAGCCGACGCAAAAAATCTGCGCGGCTGATTTAAACGTTCCTGGCGGCTACGCCGCCAGGAATCGCGGTGCTGACTTCGTCGAGTACCTTGCCTCGTCGCTTCGCGCCGGAACAAGGTACTCGACCTGACACCGTGAACATCACAATCAAGCTACGCTTGCTTGCGTTGCCCCCGGCGCAGGTCAGCACCGCGATTATCCTGCCAATTAGAGACTATGGAAAAGTATGTGTATATTGATGAGTCTGGATCACCGGACTTAAAAGATGAGCACTACGTATTGTCTGCAATATTCACCCCACATGATGCCCTTGAGCATGATTTGGTTCATATGCAGAAGATATGCGATGATCGTTGTTCGGGTGGGGTTCTAAAATCGTCCAAAGTCAAAAACAAGATTTCTCGAAGAACCACAATTGCACAAGAATTCTTGGGTTTTCATTCCGTGGCAGATGTACTGGTAATCAAAAAAAGTAGGTTGAAGGATGATGGGGGATTCCCTTTTAGAGGACCGATGTACAAGTTTTGTCAACGACGGCTATTTAGTAGAATATATCGTGCCATGGAAAACGTTCAAGTAGTAATAGATAGCTTTGGTCGCGATGACTTTAGGAAAGGCTTCGTCAAGTATATTGATCGAAACTTTCAACCTACATTTTTTTCGCAAAAGAACATCTTATTTGCAAAGCCGGATGAAGAAATTCTTCTACAGGCTTCAGACTTCGTTGCGGGGACTGTAAGGCGTTATTTTGATAAATCCGACTCGGATGAAGCTTATAATGTCTTGCGACCATTTATCAATAGCCTAGAAATTTGGCCACGATCGATTACAGATGCCAGTATTACTCCTGAAGATGAAGAGATAGATCTTGCCATCCGCAATCATTGTACTTATGCGGCAGAAGAATTTCTCGAGTCAAACAAAGATAAGGTTCTGGCTGAAGTGACAGAATACCTTCTCTATGCAGATGCTGAAGACCATGAGGGATTCATTTTTGGCGATCAATTGTTGCGTCACCTCACAGATATGGAATTGATAGATACTGATCGGGATAAATCGTGGTTAAGGCAGAAGGTAATTGCAGAGTTGCGAGAAAACGGAGTGCTAATTGCGGCCTCTCGTGATGGCTACAAAATACCAGAGAATCAAAAGGATGTTGCTGCATTTGTAGAATTTGTTGGAAACAAAACAATTAAATATCTGAAGCGTGTAATGAAAATGCGTAACAGTATCTTCTATGGCACTGGCATGAAATACGAGATGCTTGAAGCTAATTCAGAATTGATGGAACTCATGCGACCGTTAAACATTGACAACGATACTTAAGGATAACAAAGGAATCAAAAGGGACGGCGTTCCGCCGCCCCTTATTCCTGGCGTTCCTGGCGGCTACGCCGCCAGGAATCGCGGTGCTGACTTCGTCGAGTACCTTGCCCCGTCGCTTCGCGCCGGAACAAGGTACTCGACCTGACACCGTGAACATCACAATCAAGCTATGCCTGCTTGCGCTGCCCCCGGCGCAGGTCAGCACCGCGATTAAGCGTCAATAAAATTCAATTACGAGAATTAAAATATGGATAATTTTGAAGTTGGTCTAAACGAATCAGGAAAAATAATTGATTTTTTAGAAGGGATGATCCTTGAGCCAAATCCTGAGGAGTTTGTGCGCCAAAAATTCATACGCATTTTACACTTTGAATATCAATATCCAAAAAATGTTTTAGCTCGGGAAATTGCTATTTATTATGGATCTAAAGAACTAAAGGACAAAGAAGGCAATCATGTTAGAGCGGATATTGTTGTGTATAAAAACGCAAAAGCTAGGACAGAAAAAGACCAAGGGAAAATCCATTTTGTTGTTGAGTGTAAAGCCCCGAATGAGACTTCAGGTTACAACCAGCTTGTTTCCTACATTTATAACACAAGTGCAGAAGGGGGAGTTTGGTTTAATGGTGTTACTCCTCTTTATTACCGCAGACTTTCTTCGCCGACAAATGAATTAATAGATTGGACTGGCATACCAAGAAAAAATGAAGCTTGGGATGCACTAGGTCGTCGCAAAAAAAATGAACTGAGACGACCTAAAGACATAAAAGGTTTATTGCGAAGATGCCACAATAAACTCCATGGTAGGGGTGTTGATGGTGACGAAGAAGATTTAACCATGGATATGGTTAGGTTAATTCTTGCAAAAGCCATGGATGAGGAAAAGTCCGGTGAGTTTTGTGAGTTTTATTGTACGCCAGAAGAATACAGGAGTGAAATCGGCAGAAAAGACGCAGCCGATCGTGTCCATGCTCTTTTTATAGATGTTGCCAAGGATAATCCAGATGTCTTTTCAAAACATGAAAAAATATCGGTTGGTGATCGAGCTATATGTGATGTAGTTGTAGAACTCCAAGGATACAGACTATTAAGTGACCTCCATGAGTCGACCGATTGGGACATTATGGGGCATGCTTATGAACAGTATACCGCTACATACTTAAAAAGAACTAGAGGCCAATTTTTTACAAACCGGCTGGCCATCGATTTTCTTGTTGAAGCACTAGACCCAAACTATCAAGATATCATTCTAGACCCTGCTGGTGGGTCGGGCGGTTTTTTAACTGGTGCCATGCGGTATGTGAGAAAGAAGATATTAGATAGCTCTGCAACGCATATATCTAAACAAAGACAACTGGATAAGCATCGGACCAATCTCTTCATGGTTGAAATCAGCAAGAGACTTGTCAAAATAGCCAAAACAGCCATGATTCTCAACGGGGACGGTCATGTCGGCATGACACAAGGAGATTCGCTTGGAAGTCTCAAAGCTCTGAATGAAAATGTCGTTGCCCGTTGTGGAAAAGAAAAGCCTAATGTTATTCTAACAAATCCCCCTTTTGCAGGTGTTGGCGAAGGCCGAATTACGGATGCGAAAATATTAGATAGCTTTTCATGCGGTATACGCTGGACAAGCCGAGGAGGTGAGTATCAAGCAACAGGCGAAAGAAATTCGGAAGGTGTCCCCCCTGAGATGCTTTTTTTCGAGAGGTGTCTGCAGTGGGTTGCACCAGGCGGTAAAATTGGCATTGTAATGCCAAAAAGTTTCTTAGACACTCAGACGTACTATCCTGTTAGGAGATTGCTGCTAGATGAATTTCGTTTACTCGCTGTTGTTAACTGTCACAAAGATACTTTTCAACCACACACAGGTGTGAGAACTTGCCTAGTATTAGTTGAAAAACCTTTGAACAAAAAGTCTTTGCCTAAAAATTACAGCATTTTCATGGCAATATCGAAAAAAATTGGTCAAGACAGTGAAGGTTTTCCAATATTTAAACGTGATAAGGATAATTTACTAACTGAAGAAATAGACCATGATCTTAAGGATATATTATTAGATTTTAATGCCCATAAAAGCGGCCAACTAAAGGAATCGGAATATAGGTTCAATGTAAAATTTTCAGATATTGACGCCCAGTTACGAATTAATCCTCAAGTCTATCTTCCCAACCTCAATGAAACAATAAGGCAAATTGAATCAATTGTGTCCTTTCGGTAAGCGTGCATGAATGATTTTCCCGAGCAGTGTATCATCGGTCATCCACAT
>JAGHAQ010000004.1 GCA_021161425.1 Candidatus Tharpella sp.
ATATAGTATAAAGTCATACTAAAATTAATCAATAACTTTATAAGATAATTGCAATTATTAATAATAATAAACACTTTATAAATTATAATTTATAAAGATAAAGTTTAATAAATATATATATAAATCGTTATCACTTAACTATAATTAAAGAGAATTAACATGGAGCACAACAAAGTGCAAGATTTGCGCGAAACCAACGCGTGGAGCATTGCGGAATTGGCCCGGAAAGCCGGTTTAGCCCCACAGACAGTTTCGAAGATGGAAAAAGGGGTAAAGACTGCGAAAAATTCTAAGCTAAAAGTAGCTAAAGCTTTGGGTGTGCAGTTTGATGATCTTTTTTCTGAATAAAGAAAGATGGCTGAGCAAAGAATCCCACCGGGTAGCAGAATGAAGAGAAGGGTTCTCAATCATGAATAAGATATTAAAAAAAGGACTGGGAAGAACTGAAAGAGAGGGAAAAAGGGCTGAAAAAAAATCAGCCCGACAAGTTGACAATTAAATAAACCAGGGAGCCCCAGACAACCTCGCCGGAGATGCTGGGAGCTGCCCGCATGGATGAAACACCGTCAATTATAACCATTTTCAATAAATCTTACTATTAGAAGGAATCGGACGATGTACGAAGAATTTTACGCCATGCAAGAGAAACCTTTTGATCTTCTCCCCGATCCGGATTTTCTTTATATGAGTTCGGAGCACGACAAGACCTATAATTACCTGAGATATGCGATCCAGGAAAACAAAGGCTTCGTAGTTGTCTCCGGGGAAGTTGGCTGTGGCAAAACAACCCTGATCAACTACCTCTTGCGACATCTCCCGGAAGACCTTCAGGTAGGAGTCATAAGTCACACCGACGTCAATCCGGAACTTTTCCTAAAACTCATTTGCCGAAAATTTGAGCTTGATCACGAAGGCCTTGACAAGGATGAATTGATAGTCGTTTTCCAAAATTTCCTGACCGCCTCTCGCCTGGAAAACAAACAAGTTACCCTGATTATCGATGAAGCCCAGAACCTTCCTGACAAAACTATAGAAGAGATCCGCAGGCTCTCAGCTCTCGAAGACGAGAAAGAACATCTCGTTCAAATCATCCTTGTGGGCCAGCCGGAGCTACTCCAAAAACTGCGCCAACCCCACCTCGAACATGCAACCCAACAAGAAACCGCCCACCACCATCTGGGGAGATTAAACCAGGAAGAAGTCAAGGAGTACATCGGTCATCGCCTGCATGTTGCCGGCTGCCCGACCTACGCCACCCTTTTCAGCGATGCTGCAAGCTCAGCAACCTGGAAAGCCAGCCAGGGAATCCCCAGAAAGATCAACTATGTCTGCGACATGGCCCTGGTTCACGGCTACGCCGATGGCTTGTCAACAATTGATGAAAGCATCATTAAAACAGTCTTGACATCACGTCAGGAGAGCACCCTCTACAGCAAAGAAAAAAGCAAGGAGGTAATCACATCCACCCGACCGACAAATGTTCCCGAGAACACAACCGCTCCCGACATGATCAAGCTGTTGCACCGCATCACTTTTCTGGAAAGCATGGTAAACTCCCTCAACACACAGTTGCAGGAGCAACTGTCAACCCGCAAAGTTAGAGACAAGCTAACTTTGGAGATCTTCACCTCGCTACAGGAAAGCTTGAAAACTCGGCAAAAAATTGCATTGCGCTACCAGAAAACCTATCGCCGCTACCGCAAACTACACAATGCCGTAAGAAAGCACTTGGGAGACCGCAACCAATAATATTCCACTGCGACAAAACCCTGTAAATAAAACCGCAAAACACTAAGGCCCCCAAATTGGGGGCCTTAGTGTTTTGCGGTTTTATGGTTGCCCTGCATTCATTACTTTAAAATCAAACATCACCACCCTTCCACCTCTTTTTAAGATAGATCATGAGAATGGAGATCGCCGCTGGAGTTACACCAGGCAAGCGCGAAGCCTGCCCCAAAGATAGAGGACGAATCTCTTGTAAGGTATGGGTCATTTCGATCGTTAAACCCGGCAGATCATGGTAATCGAAATCGGTCGGAATTTTCATCTTTTCGAGATGTTTAAACTTTTCCACCGCCAACATCTGGCGTTTGATATAACCTTCATATTTAATCTGGATTTCGGCTTGCCGCCGAGCCGCCGGCCCCAGCCGGTTCCCGAGTTCAACAACCTCGTCTGAACACTCCTCAAGATCTGACCAGCGCACTTGCGGCCTTTTGAGCAACTCAGAGGCCGCAAGTGCCTGCCGCAAAATCGGCGTCCCAAGACGGGAGAGGGTTGTTGCGGCCGCCTCCGGCTTGACCCTGATCACGGCCAAACGTTTCTTGCCTTCCTCGGTTAGAGCCCGTTTCTCTTTTGTCATTTCAAGTTGCAGTTTATCGACCAAACCCAGCCCGAAAGCTCGCTCCGTCAGTCTTAAATCGGCATTATCCTCGCGTAAAAGAAGACGATATTCAGCCCGAGAGGTAAACATGCGATAGGGTTCTCTGGTACCGCGATTAATCAGATCGTCGATCATCACGGCAGCATAAGCTTGAGAACGATCCAAAAGGAAAGGCTCCAGTTTTTTCACCCGACAGGCCGCATTGATCCCGGCAATAAGCCCTTGCGCGGCGGCCTCTTCATATCCTGATGTACCGTTAATCTGACCGGCGAGATAGAGGCCACCTATCTTTTTTGTCTCCAAAGTCGGCTTAAGCTGCGTCGGCTCAATAAAATCGTATTCGATAGCATAAGCAGGCCGCATGACCACGGCATCTTCAAGACCCGGTACGGTATGAAAAAGTTCCTGCTGGACCGCAACCGGCAGACAGTTACCAAGTCCTTTGACATAGACCTCCTCAGTCTCATAACCTTCCGGTTCCAAAGTCACCTGGTGGCTCTCATGATGCGGAAATTTGACAATTTTATCCTCAAGCGAGGGGCAGTAACGGGCACTGACGCCGGTAATCGTACCATTGTAAAGAGGTGAAAGGTGTAAATGTTCGCGCATCAGGGCATGGGTTTGAGCCGTGGTACGCGTCAGATAACAAGGCAGCTGCTTCTGTTTTACGGCCGCAGTCAAAACTGAAAATGGGAGCGGGTCAGGATTACCATCCTGACGCTCAAGCCGGCTGAAATCGATTGAACGTCGCAGCATACGCGGCGGCGTTCCAGTCTACATACGGCCCAACTTAAACCCCTGATTTTTCAGATCTTGAGCCAGGGCCTGAGCGGCGAACTCGCCGGTCCTACCAGCCGCCTGACGAAAAGAACCGATATGGATAAGACCATTAAGAAAGGTCCCGGTGGTCACAATTACGACATTGGCCCGATGCCGAAAACCGGTTTCATCAACAATTCCGACGACCCGCCCACTCTCAACCAGCAGACGATCAATCATCGCCTGGCGTATCTCAATTCCAGACTGATTCTCGAGCTCGTGTTTCATAGCCCGATGATAGAGCAATTTATCGCATTGCACCCGGGTTCCCTGAACCGCAGGCCCTCTTGAGGTATTCAGAGTCCGAAACTGAATCCCGCAACCATCGGTAACCCGAGCCATGGCCCCGCCTAGAGCATCGATCTCCTTGACCAGGTGACCTTTGGCCAACCCACCAATCGC
>JAGHAQ010000045.1 GCA_021161425.1 Candidatus Tharpella sp.
CCAGAAACAAACAAACCAGAAACAAACAAACCAGAAACAATCAAAGGAGAAAAAAATGGATCAGAAACAGATGATGAAACAGATGCTTGAAATGAACAAATTTGCTTGTGACAGCACCTTTCAAAATATTGTCTCCATTCAGGAGCAGTCGCAAGTAATGACAAACAAGCTTATTAGCCAAGCTGCGTGGCTTCCAGAAGAGGGAAAAAAAGCGATTGATGAGTGGCTTGCAACCTACAAAAAAGGCCGTGAAGATTTCAAAAAGTCGGTTGATGATGCTTTTGAAAATGTATTGAACAGCTTCTAAGGAACGGTAAACCGGCCCTGCATTTTCAGAATATAATAGCGGTGTGTCACACGGATAGTTCGGGATCTTATGGATGATGCCGTTTTTCGTGAATGACACACCGCTTTTTATCTCAACAATTTTGACAAACTCTTTGTGATGTCAACTTGGGCCTTATTGTTATCGGTAATTATAGAAATTTACAAGCATAGGTAGCTCTTTCTTGTGCTTTTTAAGAATAAATCCCAAATCCAGATAATGAAGCAATTTATTATGGACATATCTGGCTGGAGGGTTAGAGGGAGTCGTTTAAATGGAAATGAATTTATGTGATCCTGAATCATCAAAAACTATGTTCAGTCAAATGTGCGATCAAATGACTGAATATGTTCAACAACAGTCTGAGTTGCAATTTAAAATGTTTGCGGCATACTCCGATACCAATAAGGCCGCCACAACCTTTAATGAAGGCATGACCAACTACTTGGAGTTGTTTACTAAACCACAACAGAGCGCGATCCAGAGTTTTCTTAAGTTGCAACAACAAAAGGCTGAAACGACACCCTCTTTAGATGATTGTAAAGACCTTTCCGAGCTTGTTCAATTTAATTTTGAGCTGGCCGGAAAAGCTTTGCAAAGCACGCTTACCAGTATGGCCGATTTCCATATGCGCTCGCTCAGCGAAGTTTTGGTTGCCGCGCTAAATACGTCCCTGAGCGAAAGTAAAGATGGGGAAGAGTTTTTTAAATACGCCAAAAAACAAGCGAAATTATTGAACGCAGTGGTTCGTGACTATCCTCAAGCCATCCGCGATATTAAAGCTGAATACGGCTTCCATTTTGAGGAAGAGGGCTATGAGAAAGTTGCGGAAACTGATCGTTTTCTACTCTATCAAGTTCTGCCGTCAGATAAAAAAGTATCCGTAAGATCAGCCGGCAAACCGGTTCTCCTGATACCACCATATGTGCTGGGAGAGAATATTCTCTGCTTTCTCTCTAAAGAGCGTAAAAGCTATGCGCACGCCTATGCTAACCAGGGGGTGCCGACCTATGTCAGGGTTATTAAAGATATCGCCACAACCCCTGCCGTACAAGATATGATCGGTGAAGACGACGTCAGGGATACGCGATATTTTTGTGAAAAAATAAAACAAATCCATAGTCGGCCGCTCACCTTGAATGGTTACTGTCAAGGTGGATTTTTTGCTACTCTTGCTCTTCTGTCAGGAGAGTTGGATGGTTTAGTCGATAGCTTGATAACCTGCGTTTCGCCGCTCGACGGAACCCGCAGTAAAGCTTTGGCTGAGTTTATGGATAACATACCTAAAAAATTCACCGAGCTCGATTATTCTGTCAGTACTCTGCCTGATGGCAAGCCCGTGGTGAACGGCAAAATTATGAGCTGGGTATACAAACTGAAAAGCATTGAAACTGAAGCTCCGCTTGTAACTTTTTATCGTGATCTGGCAATGTTTGAGAAACTCATGGAAAGCGATAATGAAGTGGGCAAAACTGCTCTGGCTATCAACCATTGGCTGCTTTATGATCAAGCCGATATGCCGGTGGCAATCACAAAAATGAGTTTCGACTCTTATACCATCCCCGTCGATAAAGAGGGTACGCTTCCCGTCCAGCTTTTCGGGCGTCGGCTTAATTTTAAGCGTCTGGAAGAAAAAGGTATCAATGTACTCATCTGTGTCGCCGAAACTGATGACCTTGTCGACCGCGAAGCCGCAACCGCCGCCTGTGATTTCATTGACGCGGAAGTTACGGTCTTTCCGAAGGGACACGCTGCCATTGCGACTTCCTGGTCCCATCCGGAATCCAAATGCGCTCTTCATACTACATTTGGTGACAACTATCGCGGCCCGGTCCGTTTTCATCTGGATTTAGAAGCCAAACAAAACCAGACCGACACATCGGCAATAACGGCGAGCCGGCCGGAGGAGATTAAACCCAAAACTGAGCAAAAACTGAGCAAGGCTAAAAAACCAGCCCCGAAAAAACCGGCCCAGGCAGCAACCGCAAAACCGAAGGTCGTCGATGCATTAAAGAGCAAAACCTCAACGACTCAAGTTTCCGCAACGAAAACGTCAACCCCAAAAACCGGGGCTACAAAAACCAGGCCGGCAAAAAGTCTGGATAAAACTTCAACATCTAAAGTGCTTACCAAAGTGGCCGGTGACACTACTAAAGCTGCAAAAGCTGCCATTGAGAAATAGTCAGCAATTTAACGGGGGATGTTATTAATATCAACTCTTAGGAAGGAAGATTATGCTGGAAATAAAAGATTCAGTCGCCGTTATCACCGGCGGCGGTGGTGGTATCGGCGCGTCATTGGCAAAATATTGGGTAAAGCAGGGCGGGAAAGTAGTTCTTTTCGATATCTTGGAAGAGCTTCTGGACAAAACCAAAGCTGAGCTTGAAACCTTACACGGTGAAGTTACTACGATAGTTGGTGATGTAACCAATGAAGAGGATTGCAGCCGCCTGGCCGATATGGTCATAGATAAATATGGCAAGATCAATCTTGTGGCTCCTTTCGCCGGGATTACCAAGGATGGCTTTATAGTATCTACGGATCGGCACACCGGCAAGGTAAAAAATAAAATGTCGTTGGATCAGTTTCAATCAGTTCTTGACGTCAACCTGACCGGTGTCTTCCTGATTGTGAGAGAGTGTGCAGAACGTATGATCAACAATGATTGCAACGGCCTTATTTGTCTTGTCTCCTCGATCGGTTCTCTGGGAACTGCCGGGCAGATCAATTACTCATCTTCTAAAGCGGCGATGTCGGTAATTCCCAAAGTCATGACGGCCGCCTTCTTTCGGCAAGGGTTATCACAGCGCCTGCGTTGTGTGGCAATTGCACCGGGATATACCGGAACTGAGATGGTCAAGGGTATGGATGAAAAGGTAATCGATAAAATCCTGCACCAAGTGCCGCTCGGCCGCCTTATTGAGCCGGAAGAGGTGACTTCACTGGTTGGTGAACTTTATCGTAATGAAGCCTGTGCCGGAGATGTTTACTTTATTCATGGCGGTCTCCGGTTGGGATCTCGTGGTTAAAAGAGTTGAAAATGAAAGTGTTATTAAGCGAAAGGGAAAATGCCGTTGATTAAAAAAATATAAGCATGAAAAATAACTGAGGAGATTATTATGTTAAATAACAGCCATTCCCGTTTTAAGATTCAGCCGCCAAAAAGTACTGGGTCAATAGCTTATTTCCATGAAAGTAACAGCACGTTCTGGTGGTAATTGTCCTTTTAGATGCAATTGCAGAGCTAAAAGGG
>JAGHAQ010000005.1 GCA_021161425.1 Candidatus Tharpella sp.
CCACCACCACAACCCTCGAAAAACTCCAAGGCAAACAGGAAAAAATTCTGATTGTCGATGATGAAAAGGTACAACGAAAAATTGCCGAACAACTATTGAATTCACTTGGTTATCGAACCCAAACCGCAGCCTCAGGAGAGGAAGGCATTGAACTTCTGTCACAAAACCCGGTAGATCTGGTTCTCCTTGACATGATAATGGATCCTGGCATCAATGGTCGCCTAACCTACGCCCGCATGGCCGAGATCAGACCGGGACTAAAAGCCGTTATTGCCAGCGGCTTCTCGGAAAATGACGAAGTTCAGAAAGCGCTGGCTACAGGACCTTCAACTTTTATCAAAAAACCCTACACCATGAACCAGCTCGGTGAGGCTATACAAGAGCTTCTCAAACGCTGATGGCTTCGTAATAAAGACTTTTTTCAATATTATCACAGAGACTGCCGCAACCACTGCATAAAGGCTGCCAATGGCATGGCCCCGGATTGTCTGGCCACTTCGCGACCAGCCCGAAAAAGGATATGAGTGGGCATCCCCTTAATAGCAAAACGCCGGGTCAAAGCCGGCTCCTCCTCACTCTCCACCCGAGTCAGGCATGCCAGATATTGCAACTTGGCCCCCGCCTCTTCGAATACCGGCTGAAAGTTGCGGCAGTGGCCGCACCATGAAGCCCAGAAATTGACCACTACCGGGAGCTCATTTTTATTGATAAAGGTATCAAAAGTTGCCACCGTCAAATCAACCACCTGACCAGTCAACAATGGCGTATGACATTTACCACAGCGAGGATCCTCCTTAAGTCGTGGTTTTGGAAACCGGTTCAGACCCTGGCAATGGGAACAGACCAGATGGATGCTTTCAGACATTTATATTCTCCTCTTATTTTCGCAAACAACTCGGTTTTACCCATTAAAGGCTCTCCTTTTAAAGGCTCTCCTTGAGAACGGGATCAACGCATGATTCGCTCGCGACAGACAGTACTTATAATCGGCATTATTCTGCTGCTCGGACTAGTTCTGGGCAGCGTCTTATTTTTTATGCTTCCCGGCCTCATAGAGACCCGGGTTTTGCCGCGCATCGCCATGCAAGCAGGTTTCCCCTCACTTAATTGCCGCATCAATCACTTGGGCTTAACAAAAACCAGTGCCGGCCCCTTGATCCTGGGAACAACGGCCGATCCGGCCGTGACGATTGAACAATTGATCTTGCTTTACGATCCCCTTTCGATACAAAAAGGGGAATTGAAAAAGGTTATTCTCAGCGGGGTTAGCATAAAAACAGTTTTCAGTAAAGGAACTCTGTCCATCCCCGGCCTGAAGGGGGTTCCCGACAAGAACTCCCAAGACAAAACCGTCAAGAAAAAGATCGACAACGATTCACCTGCAAAACCAAAACTCCCAATTCCACCTTTTGCGGAGCTGAAAATAGAGAGATCCTTCATTCTTGTGGAAACCGCTGGGCGAAAATATCGAATTCCCTTCTCCCTACACCTGAAAAAGTCCACAACCCCAAAAACTGAGGCCCCAAACCTACACGGGATCCTGGCAATCAACCCTCGCAACACGCCGTTTGCTCTCAAGTTCACGGCAACCCTTGGTAAAGAGGAAAGGATTCATTTAAGTCTACAAGCCCCAAAGATTGACCTCCTCAATTTTACAGATATCTTAAGCTTGATATCCGGTCTCGATACACCATTGACTCCACTGGTTTCCAATCTTGATATATCGATAATAACTGACCTGGAAAGCATCTCTCTCAACACTAACTGGACTACCCAACTGGCTAGCAACCTCGGCTCCTTTACCTGGATCAAGCCTCTAATCAAAAAATGGCATCTTACGGCGAAGCTCGATGCGCAAGAAAACTGGCAAGCCCACCTTGACACTCCTGCTGACGACGCTAACTGGCAGTTACAAAAAGAAGACCTCACAATTACCGGTAACTCTCCGACAATCACCATTGAAGCTCACGGTCAGGGAAAACAAGGAAAGATTGACTGGCTAACTATCATTAAAAATCCCGTTTTAAGTAAAAACAGCAGCCGGTTCAGCTGTCCCGTCATCAAGGCTGAGGGGCATGCCGACATTGAGCCTTCCGATGAAGGTCTCACGATCATATCATCAACCCTTTTACAGCTTACAAAAACCCATATAAAACACCAAGATTTAAACTTTTATTTGCCTGAATTACGGCTACAGGGCGAACTCCGGCTAAAAGATTCCGCAGATCCCGCAATAGACGCCATCTTGCAATTTGCAGATGGAACTTTTCAGGCCTCCGATTCCGGCCTTAAAGTTCTGGGAATAGATGGAACGCTGCCCTGGCACTGGCCTGCAAGTGAACAAACAACAAAACGCAAAGGAAAACTTGACTGCCGGAAGATTTTTTTAGATAAGCTTGATCTGGGTCGGTTCGCCGCATCCTTACAGCAACAGGGCGAAAAAGTTCTGCTTAAGGGACGTTATGACAGTGCTCTGATTGCCGGGCTTAAAATGATAACAGAGGGTCAATGCGGGCTTGATCTGAACGGCACCCTGCAAGCTGCGGCAACCTTCGAAATCCCCGCCTGCAAACCACGAAATCCTGTTGCCCTTGGAGACTTTATCAAATCAGCCGGCGGCAGTAGTGTTGATGGCACCTTAAGCGCTTCCGCTACACTTTCATACGATGCCTGCGGAACCAGCGGTTCCGCCACAGCGAATATTGAGAATGCGCTCTTTCGTAACGATGAGAAAAATTTTCTGTGTAGCGGTATCAATTGTCGTCTACAGTTTCCCGACCTACCTTCTTTACGTAGCTCTCCCAAGCAAAAGTTAGTTTTTGAGCGCCTCACGGCGGGAAATATCATCTGCCCGGGCGGCGAACTCTTCTTCCAGATCGAAGCGGATGAAACCCTGCTCTTAGAAAAAAGCCGCTTCTCCTGGTGTGGCGGCAACATCGAGACCCAGGCATTGCGCATCTCCCCGTATATCGACCACTATCAATCAACTCTCTACTGCGACCGCCTGCAGCTGGCGGAACTGTTTGAACAGCTCGGCCAGATTGAAGCCCGGGGACAAGGTTCGGTCAACGGCCGCATCCCGGTTACCTGGGAGAAAAGCGCAATTACCTTTGACGATGGCTTTCTCTACTCAACCCCGGGCGCGGGCGGCACTATAAAGGTCAGCGGCGGCGAGGCCCTAACCGCCGGCCTGCCGACTTCCAGTCCTCAGTTTGCCCAACTTGATCTGGCCCGCGAGGCCCTAAAAGATTATCAGTACCAATGGACCAAGCTGAGTCTCAATTCTGAGGCTGAAGAACTTATCTTAAATTTGCAGTTTGATGGCAAACCCAACCTACCTCTGCCTTTCGTCTATAAAAAAGAGCTGGGCGGTTTCGCCCGGGTAACAGCGGGCAGTCCCGGCTCATACTTTCAGGGCATCAGCCTCGATATTAATTTACGCCTTCCCTTAAACCGGATTTTACAGTATAAAGATCTCTCAACAATGATCGAGTAAAAGAAGTCTCTTTACAAGTTGAAAGGAGATATCCCGTGCCCAGAATATTTTTATTGCCGATCCTGATAACCCTCATGCTGACGGCCGCCTGCAACACCAGGCACGAAGTTCAGGTGGCTCCGGTTGAGATAAAGCCGATTCACATCACTATCGATGTCAACATCAAGGTCGATAGGGCTCTGGATGACTTTTTCGGGGATCTTGATAGCGCGGCCGGAGCCAACAGCGGTATTAAAGCAACCCCAAATTCAGCAACCAAATAACTACAACAAGAAACTTATTTCGGGGCAATGATATAATCTCTGATCTCTCAGGCAAACAGATAATAAGAGAAAGGCAAAGACCATGAAAAACAGACGATTACAGACCATCATCTTCATCCTGATCATTATTTTGCTGACCCTTGGAACCAGTCTAGGCGGCTCACTCAAAGAAAAAATGAAGGCCCGCCAACCCCAAATAATCGCTTTGAAAGCAAAGGGAACAATCGGAGAAAATAACTGCGGCTACCTTGAATACAGAGGGAAAAAAGAGCCGACGAAAGGGCTCCTAGAGGAAGAAAACCAAGATCGGAGAACGGTTTATACAGCCATCGCCAAACAGCAGAACACCAGCGCCGAAAATGTTGGCCGCCGCCGTGCCGCCCAGATCGCCGAAAGAGCCCCGGCCGGCACTTGGCTCCAGAATGCAAAGGGAGAGTGGTACAGGAAATGATGGCAAAGTAAAATGTCGTGAGATGGCTAAAAACCGGCCGCAGCCAAGCGGACGGTTTTTTCATTTTCCCTTTCAGTTTCAAGTTGATAGGCTGGATATCAACTCCTAATCCACAACTTATCCACAACCGCATTCACAAACTCTCCACAGTCTCTGTGAGTAACTGTTAAATAATCTTTATTTTCCGGAAGATAGCCGGCAGACAGTAAATATTCGGCTAGCGTTTCAAATTTAAAAAAAGTACGGGACACAGACGAATCTTTCTGATATAACAGTTGACATGAATACTTCATGTCAAAGACAGTCCTTTTCACTTCCTGAAGATGCTGGG
>JAGHAQ010000107.1 GCA_021161425.1 Candidatus Tharpella sp.
ATAATTTCATATAGTTACGCTAACTTTAAGGCTATAGAGGCACGCTACAAATGTTGAAAAGTCTACGAGAAGCGTATCTTAAATATACTGTAAAATTAGACACTTAAGAATATGTCGGGAATTGCTGCCAGAATTTGGCATTTGGTGAAAAAGATGAGGCGAATAAAATAGGATTATTTGCCCTGTTTGGAAAATCAATATCAGCTATCAATGCTTTTGCATTCTTCTCTATTCTTTTCAGCCGCAGCCATTCTTCATCAAATGTCAAATCTCCAAACGATGGGTAGGAAATCAATAAGCAAATCTGGATATGGATTTCCGCGGTCAGCTGCTGTACAATTTGATCCATTTCCGTGGCCGTTTTTACCGGCATGGTGGCGATGATTAGTCTGGATATTTTTTCCACAAACTCAAGCGGTAGGCCATCTTTAATAGATCGATAATGCCGCCGGTTTTCGTTCATACTCTCGACCTCCTGCAAATCGATTCCTGATGGAAGGATCCCGGCCAGCCCGCCCAGGAAAGCGGGGGTTCGTGCCGTCGCACTAGGCCGGGGAAATTGAATCTCTAACTGAAATCAGTATGAATCACGTTTTCTTGTTCGCTGACTTGAGCCTGTTTTATGCCGTCTTCAAGCTGTTGAACGGCCCGCTGTAAGGTGTCCGGTGCTAAATGACTATAACGTTCAGTTTGTGTAATTGTGCAATGTCCCATCAAAGCCTTGACCTTATAAAGATCAACCCCGGATCCGACCAGCCAAGACGCGTAAGAATGCCGGCAAGTATGGAAAACCACCCGTTGCCGCCGGTCGGTAATCCCATCATTAAAACCAAGTTCATCAACCACCTGTTTAAATAGTTTGGGGATTTCCCACCGTTTCTCACCACTCTTAGCCGGGAAAATAAGGCCTTTGTTTTCATCGGTAAACTCGGAAAACATCTGCTTGATTTCGGAAGTCATAAACGCTTGCCGGTTGCGCTTATTTTTCGGATCACGAATAAAAATCAACCCCGTGGACACATCGATGTCAACCCATTCAAGCGAAAAGATTTCCCCGGCCCTTAGTCCGCAATGCAGAGACAACAAGGCCATTTGATAAAGTTCAAGACTCCGATCTTTCAAAACATCAAGCAGGGTTGCGGCTTCCTGGTGGGTTAAAAATCGAACTCGCTGATTATCTTTTTGGGGCTGCCGGACGGCAACCGTTGGGGCGCTCCCTTGGAAGGCTCCATTCCTTATGCTGAAATTAAAAACTTGACGCACAACCGCCAAAGCATAGCGGATCGACCGGGAGGACTTCCCAGCGTCGGACATATCCTTTTTGATTCGTTCAAGGTGAATCGGTCGAATGTCCTTCAACGGCATTAAAGCTATTGCCGGAGATATCCACAATTTAAAAAGGCTCTGCTCTCGCTTCCACGACCAAGGGGTTTTGTTTTCTTGAGCATTGGGAAAATATGTTTCGGTGAAATATTGACCAAAGGAAAGATTTTCTTTTTCAAGTCGGCTCTTCTCGGTAAGCTCCGCTTCTTTTTTATCTTGTGCCTGTTGCCGCTTTTCTGTTAAAGTCTGTGCCCCTTCTCCTGTAACGTGCGCGCTTTTAAGCTTTGCCCGTTCAAGAGACGACTTCTGTGCATTCCAACCGTCAGAACCCCACCCCAGGGCCTCTTCTTTTGGTTTTCCGGCAACTTTATACCGGATGACAAAATACTTGTCCGGTTGCCCGTTATGCTTTCGCGTGGGGTGTTCACGGAAGCGAACTCCGGGAAACCGAGTTTTTTCCCATTTTGCAGATCCCTCGGCATTTTTCATGGTTTTCTGTCCCACTCCTGTCCCACCTTTTAGGGGAAATACTGTGATTTTATGTGAAACTCACTATCAGGACAATAGCCGAAAAAAGCTTGAAAGTCAAGGACTTATGAAGGTATATGAAATTATATGAAAACTCAAAAAAAGGGACTTAAAATCCCTCGAGATAATATCTCGTGCCGGTTCGATTCCGGCTCCGGGCACCATCAAAAATCAAACAAATAAAAGGGTTGTCGGGTATTTTCCGACAACCCTTTTTTATGCATCAAATGCCAATATTTATCGCTACTCTATTTCTTTAATGTATGATATTGAACGGCATTGATACGATTTCAATCTAAATTTGGAGCAATACCCTCATGACATCATTTGCCTCACTCGGGCTGGACGCCGACCTTCTCAAAGGTATCGACCGGCTGGGGTTTACCACACCCACTCCGGTTCAAGAAGAGGTAATTCCCCGTCTTCTCAAAATGGAAGATGATATGGTCGGCCTCTCACAGACCGGAACCGGCAAAACGGCGGCCTTCGGCCTGCCGCTTATCCAAATGCTTAATCAGACAAACAAAAAAACCCAAGCTCTGATCCTCTGCCCGACTCGAGAACTTTGTGTCCAGGTCACCAAAGACTTAAATACTTATGCCCGATTCCTTCCCGAGACGAAAATCGTTGCCGTCTACGGCGGTGCCAGCATCGTCACGCAAAGCCGACAACTACAGCAGGGCGTTCATATTATTGTGGCGACACCGGGACGCCTCCTGGCCTTCATCAGACAGGGTGAAGTCGACATCAAAACTATTCGCGCTGTAGTTATAGATGAGGCCGACGAGATGCTGCAAATGGGTTTCCAGGAGGATCTCAACGATATTCTGGCGGCGACCCCAACAAGCAAAAAGACCATCCTCTTCTCAGCAACAATGCCTCGCGAAGTTGTCACAATCGCCAAACGTTACATGAAAGACCCGGTTGAGGTGACGATCGGACAACGCAACCAGGGAATCGAGAATGTCCGCCACATCTACTACCTGGTGGCGGCGAAAAACCGTTACCAGACCTTGAAACGGATTGCCGACAGCAATCCCGACATCTATGCCATTATCTTCTGTCGTACCCGCCAGGAGACCAAGGATGTAGCTGAGAAACTGATTGGGGATGGTTACAATGCCGACGCCCTGCACGGTGAACTGGCCCAGGGGCAACGTGATTTTGTCATGAGCAAGTTTAGACGGCGAAATCTACAGCTGCTGGTGGCTACCGATGTCGCGGCCCGGGGCCTCGATGTCAAAGACTTAAGCCATGTCATCAACTACAATCTACCCGATGACATCGCCAGCTATACACATCGCAGTGGTCGCACCGGCCGGGCCGGCAAAGAGGGGATTTCAATCGCCATCGCCCATCTCCGGGAGAAGTACAAAATCAAACAGATCGAACGACAGCTCAAGAGAACTTTTGAGCTTGGCCGCATCCCCACCGGCCAGGAGATCTGCCAGCAACGAATGCTGCACTATCTCGGCATACTCAAGGAACGGGAGATTGACACCTCCTATATGAAGCCCTTTTTGCCGGCCATTTTAGAGAGCCTGGCATCCTTGGAGCGGGAGGAACTTATTGAACGTTTTGTCCTGGCCAATTTTGCCCCTCTTTTAGACTATTACCAAAAAGCTCCGGATCTCAACGAGAGAGAGCCGGAAAGCAAGAACCGTTACGAACGCAGCCAACGAAATGAAAGAAAAACCGGTGGCCGCTACGCGCCTGCCGCAAAAGGCCGCGATTCGAAAGACCGGGAACAGTTTACCCGCTTCCATATCAATGTCGGCAAAAAGGACGGAGTCAACCCCGGCCGCCTTATTGGCGAAATCAATGAAGCCGCCGGCAAAGGTGTTAGAATCCAGGTTGGCCGCATCGAAATCAAGGGAGATTCCAGCCTGCTTGAAGCAGAGAGCCGTTTTGAGGCCGACATCATACGCACCTTTTCCAATCTCCAGATCAATGGCCGCAAGGTCGTAGCTCGAGTTAGCAGTGAGAAAGAGAAGATGACTCCTAGATCGAGATCCAAATCTCCCCACCCCCACCCCATCCGCAAAAAACGCAAGTAGGCTGAGCCCCCACGCTAACCCAATAGAGTGTCTTAAAAAATAAGGTACTCAATAGTTAGATGACAAACTTTTGCACGCTAGAGGTTTAAATGCTGGAAAAAAAAGTTCCTTTCTCCCTTGACCGGATAAAAGAGATCGCAAAAACCTACCCCTCCCCTTTTTATATCTATGATGAGGTTGCGATAATCGAGAATATTGGTGCCCTGAAAGAGGCTTTTTCATGGGCTGACTTTAAGGAATATTTCGCTGTCAAAGCAACGCCGAACCCCTTTCTCATGAAACTCCTGAAAACGGTTGAGGTCGGAGCCGATTGTTCGTCCCTACCGGAACTTCTGCTTGCGGAAAAGGTCGGTATCGTGGGTGAAGATATTATGTTCACCTCCAACAATACGCCCGCCTCCGAGTATCGCAAGGCGACCGAACTCGGTGCCATCATCAACTTCGATGACATCAGTCACCTGGCATTCTATGAAGAGCATGTCGGGAAACTGCCGGAACTGGTCTGTTTTCGCTATAATCCGGGCCGGGCCAAGGAGGGCAACCTGATTATCGGCCGCCCCGAAGAGGCCAAGTATGGTTTTACCCGAGAGCAACTCTTTGCCGGCTATCGTTACTGTAAGGAGCGGGGGGTAAAACGTTTCGGCATCCATACGATGGTCGCCTCAAACGAGCTTGATTACACCTACTTCATCGAAACCGCCGAGATCCTCTTTAAGTTGGTCAGAGAGATCTCGAAAAAGCTCGACCTAACTTTTGAGTTTGTCAATCTCGGCGGGGGGATCGGAATCCCCTATCGGCCTGAGGATGAAGCTGTTGATCTTGTCAAAACCGGAACCGGCATCAAGGCAAAGTATGAAGAGATTATCTTAGGGGCAGGATTGCCGTCCTTGAAGATCTATATGGAGTGCGGGCGTATGGTAACCGGCCCCTACGGCTATCTGGTGACCCGGGCCCTGCATATCAAGGAAACCTACAAGACCTATCTCGGCGTTGACGCCACAATGGCCGATCTCATGCGGCCGGCCCTCTACGGTGCCTACCATCATATAACGGTGCTCGGCCGTAAAGATCAAAGCCCCAAGGTGACCTACGATGTCACCGGCTCGCTTTGCGAGAACAATGATAAATTCGCTATCGATCGAGAGTTACCGAAGGTTGAGATCGGTGATTATCTGCTAATCCACGATGCCGGCGCCCATGGTCACGCCATGGGTTTTAACTACAACGGCAAACTCCGTTCGGCCGAATTACTGCTTAGGACCAACGGTTCCATCAAACAGATCCGCCGGGCCGAGAACCTGGCCGACCTCTTCGCCACCCTTGATTTTGCCGATCTGGATAACTTTTAGCGCTTTCAAGCTACTTCAACCTCCCGCCATCGGCACCGCAACCCAAACTGCATCAATCATAACTGGAGCCATCAAAACAGTGGGTGCAGAGCTTTTCCTTGGGCAGACCGATGGCCTCAACCAGATCATCAAGGTGTTGATAGCGCAGGGAGGTCAGGTGCAGGCGCTGCCGGATTACCTCAATCATCGCCAGATTTTTTTCTGATCCGGCAGTTGCATATTCATCCAGATATTTATCCTCAGTACCTTCGAGTTCCTGAATGACACTGCGACCAACCAGATCCAAAGTCGATCTGGAAGCGGAAAAGTTCAGATACTCGCAAGGAAATATCAGGGTCGGGCAGGATGGCCTCATGTGGACTTCCCGAGCCCCGTAGTCAAAGAGGATTTTGACATTCTCTTTGAGCTGGGTGCCGCGCACGATTGAATCATCACAAAACAATAAGCGTTGCCCTTCAATGAGCTGGCGCACAGGGATGAGCTTCATCCTGGCTACCAGATCCCGCAGGGATTGCTCCTGGGGCATAAAGCTGCGGGGCCAAGTGGGGGTGTATTTGACAAAGGGACGGCGAAAGGGAACCTTTTTGGCATCAGCATAACCAATCGCGTGACCGATACCGGAATCGGGAATACCGCCCACACAGTCACAGACAACATCGTCGTTTCTGGCCAGGCAGGCACCACAGTTATTTCTGACACGCTCGACATTGATACCTTCATATTCCGACGCGGGATAACCGAAGTAAACCCAGAGAAAAAAACATATCTGCATCTTTTCACCTGGGGGCAGCCGTTGTTCCCAACCCTCAGCCGTCATGAAAACAACTGCACCGGGGCCGATGAAATGCTCGGTTTCAAAGCCTAAGTTGCTGAAGGCGCAAGATTCCGAACTTACAGCGACCGCATTTTCCCGACGGCCGATAACC
>JAGHAQ010000033.1 GCA_021161425.1 Candidatus Tharpella sp.
GCCGGCTGCCACTTAAAGATGTACGAAATCAACGGTGAAACCCGCAAACTCAAACGCCGAGGATTTGATGAGATGGTCGAGTCCTGTTCCGACTGCCATGGTCCCGAATATGACGATATGGCCAGACACTGGAAGGAAGTGCTTGATCAGGAACTGGCCAAAACCGCCAAGACCTTGCGTGAGACCAATCAATTACTAAGCAACAGGAAGTCACCCGAGGGCTCGCGACTTTATGAAATTGCGCAAAGTAATTTCATTTTCGCCAAAAACAGTCACGGCATCCACAATATCGATTTCGCCCTGAGCCTTCTGGCTGACTGTCGGGAACGCTGTGAAAAAGCCAAAACGATTGTCGACCCGGCTTACAAAGCCGCCAGCATAACTTCACCTTCGGGCTGCACCGACCTCTGCCACAACTGTGTCGAATGCATCGAAACCAAACCTGTACCATTTGGTGAAGTTGTATTCCCGCATGATGTTCATGTCGTCGACGAAGGCCTTGAATGCCTTGAATGCCACAGTCCACGCGACCAACATGGCCAGACAATCCTTAAAAACTGTAAAGATTGTCACCATGGTTACGGCATGGGCGCGGTCGAGTGTGCCGACTGCCATATCGCCACTTTCAACCTTTACAAAGGCCAGAACGCCTGCGATGAAACCAGCTGCGATGTGCGTGGCACAGCCAACTCAATGGCCGCAGATGTCGGTTGCAAGGATTGTCATACCCAAGTCGAAGAGGGACAAGTAATGACCGATACGGTCCTCAAACAGGCCTGCATCGAATGCCACGATGACGATCCGGCTTACGGTAAAATGGTCGATGAATGGCGCCAGAAGCTTGAATCATTGAATATTAAAAACCTCCAAACCCAGCTCGCCCAGGTTCAGAAATCGGTTCTCTTGGCGATTCGGAATGGCGCTTACACCTACGACACCCAGGATTTGATTAACAATGCCGATAAAAACCTTAAGTTGCTTGTCAACGGCAACCCGATCCACAACCTTGAGTTCGCAAAGGATCTGGCGGCTAAAGTCAGAAATTTAACCGAGAAAGCCCGCAAACAGTTACAACAGCACAGCACCATCAAAACCCTGAGCAACAAGACGTACAAGTTTTGATGGACTGAAATAATAGTAACCTTACCAGAAGACCAAAAGAGGGGGTGCGACATATTGTCACACCCCCTCTTTTTTGATGAATGGATTTTTCAGCCCGCCCCGCCTGTGCCAACGAAAACCAGATGAAACCCGACCTAATATTTAAGGTTAATATTTTAATTGCTTTAATCAAAAAAAATAGCTACTCTTAAATATTGTGCAACAATTTTCAAGCAGCCCAAAAAGATCAAGGAAAGGTGATGACGAAAGACAAAAAAAATCCGCTATTAAGCGGAGTTATGGCCGGATATCTAATCCTCCTGGCTCACTTGCTGCTCATCATAATTCTAGCAACAGCTGTGGTTTTCATCCAGGCCCTGGCAGAGTATATAGAGTATGTTATGGCTGGAGGACTGCTATTGATTATCGGGTCGGCGGTTTTTTTCTACCGAATATTAAAACAAAACGGCAAAGAGATTATCAACACCCTGAAAAACCCGGCCTTTCAGGGTCAAAACATTGAAATCAGCCTGTTCGGCGGACTCGCCTCAGTCTCAATTAACAGCCCGGAAAATGGTCATCATCTGATACTTGATAATCAGTCCCCCACCATTCAGGCTCTGCCCATTCCCCATTCACCAACGCCCCAAAATAAACTTTTACGCCTAGCCGATCTCTACGACCGCGACCTGATCAGCAAAGATGAGTTCCAGCAACTCAAAGAGGCGTTTTTAACATCTCAGAAAAGTTGATGGCTTCGTAAAAACTCCACCTTCTTCGTTGCAGTGCAACCTTCGTCACTGCGGCGTACTGTTTGCACGCCTCATTCCTCAGGTTTTGTGCGCCTCGAATCTGAAGTTTTTAATTTGCCATCATCCATTCTTGAGTCTTCACATTAGCTCAAAGTAGCCCACCTCTAAGCTAACCGACTTAATCTTTACAATCTACACACCCACAAACATTGTGAAAATAAGTCTCTCGATTGAATTCCGGGCTTCTCTCCTCGATATGACAATCCAGACATATCTTAACTCCAGACGGCTCTTTGACCGTCTTCAGCTGACCTTTTGCCGCGACATGCAGACGACCGGGACCATGGCAGGATTCACACTGAACGTTGGCATAATGACCAGCCTGGCTAACATCAAAAAAGCCCCCCTTCTCTCTATAACCTACAGTATGACACCTGACACAATCTTCGTCGAAATGCTTCTCATGCTCGACCAACGAGTGATAAGCCCGGGCATGGGGGGTCTTTAACCAGCGTTGATAGTGGCCAGGATGACATTGAGCGCAGGCTTTGGCAAAAACATAACTGTTCTCCTGCTTGTTTGCCAGTTCACCCATGGCTATCGATGAAGTCGCGCTAACCTGTTGTAAAACACTCAATTCAGCCTCGACATTGGCCTTTTGCAAGCGACTCAATTCATTCTCTACTGCCTCAACCATGGAACCAATCTCGGGATGATCAGGAATAGTTTTTAAAAGAGGAAAAAAGTGATTTAAAAGAAAGAGCTTTTCACCAACCGTTTTACCCTTCATGCGGGTCGCTAACGGTAACGATTCAACCCCGGTCGTATCGAGAAAGCTGACATCAAGCCGCCCAACCCTTTTCCCGCCGCGTTCGACGTGGGCAATATAAGTCTCCTTAACCAGAATCGGCAAGGATATACGGCTCTTCTTACTGATACCGACAATCAGATCGATCGGAATACCGTGCTGGGCTAAGCGCCGACAAGAACTAATTTTCAGATTAGTCAGCAGAACCACATAATCAACCCCTTCTTTTTTGAGGTGGGCCGTGATCTCTTCAGCTTTCTCCATGGGATTTACGATCTTGAATTTATCATGACCGGGAATTTTTTTAAGTTTGAGTTTGTCATCGCAAAGTCCCAGGATTCCAACCTTGATCCCATTAACTGACTTGATTATTGATGGCGTAAAGATATATTTATCATGTTTATCGAGAATATTTCCGGAAAGAAAAGGAAAGTTGGCTGATTTCTCTTTTTTGAGCAGGTAATCTACCCCAAGGGAAAGATCATAAGCCCCGATATTTATCGCATCACAACCCATCTTATTGTAGGATGAAATAATCAGATCAGCCCGTAATTCACCGGCAACAACCTTTTTAGGCCTCAAGGCTTGCCGCCGAAACAAAAGGTTGCCACCATTAAGAACCAGGTAAGGAGTTCCTTCCTTACTTAATTCGTCGAGAAAAGTTGCACGCTTGGCCAGACCGCCACGCGGTTTTTTATGTCAACCACAAGGAATTATAGCACCCCTTTCATCCGACGAGTAGACAATCGAAAAACCTTTGCCCTCGACAGCGGAAAAAGCGGCAGAGACAACTAATTTTCCCGATAAGGCATACACCAGGAGAACTAAACTAATGATAATTTTTTTCATCAGACACTCATCCTTACTCTATGAAGCAGAACACGATACGGATGCAGCCGCTAAAACCCGGGGAACTGGTTGGGCCAATCGGACTCAATCCCTCTCCCCTGATACGACCGCTTTCAAATAACAAAATAACAAATTACACATTTCTTGCCGTGGCATGGAGGTGCCCGCCGTCTTGCTGACAAAAGTATCCCCCCCAACACCAAAGTTCGTGGTGTTGGGGGGGTAATAAGTAATGAACCTTCAGCAAGAATCAGGTTGAACAACCCCCGATCAATGTGAGGAGAAGAACAATCCGACAAAGATAAAGACCAGCATAACCATTCCAAGCGCTATAAACACTAAACCAATTCCACTTGAAAACAGGTTCGTAATGATGTCAGGGCCTTCAGTTTTGAACTTATCAAGCCGGCCTTCTTTTTCAAGCCTATCATAGTGTAGCGGTTTTTCTTCAAGAAATTTGTATTTCTGAAACTTGCCGGTGAAGATAACCGTATCCATCGGAAACTTTGACGGTATAAAGTGCGTGTTGAAAAAGTGGACGGTAAAAATGAATCCGGCCGCCAACATGGCTTCGTCGGAGTGAATGATAATCGCTATATTGAAAATCCATCCGGGAAGAATGCGGGCCGTCACATCCGGCGCCCAAAGGATTATTCCTGATAATCCGATTGCAAACATACCCCAGAAAACCGCGATAAAGTCAAATTTTTCCCAATATGTCCACCTGTCAAACTTAGGCATGGGTCCCATGCCGACAAACCATCTTCCCATTCCTGTAAAGTCATGCCAGTCCTTTATACGGGGGCACAGTGAATCGGGACCGAAAAGCCTTTTCCAGAAGGTCTCTCCATTCTTTTTATCGAACAGAAAACGGATACAAAGGAGAAAGGCGATTAAAAACAGTACAATCAGGATGGCGGCCATAAAGCGGTGGATGAATCCGGCCGCGCTGGCACCACCAAGAAATCCGACTACGGCCTGAGCCCACGGGGCACCACTGAATTTCAGCGGGAGTCCGCTCAGAACGAGGCCAAAAAATGAGACTATCAGAATAAAATGCATGAACCTTTGGGATACCGGAAACCTGGTATAATACTCACCCGGATTTTCAATTTTCGCAATATGGGGATCAATGATGTATCCCTTAGACCGCAAGCGCTGATTCGCCCAGTAGGTTTTACGCCACCAGAGTAGGGTGTGGACCCAGAAAAAGACAAAGACCGCCACAAGAAGCGTGGTCATAGTCACAACTGTCCAGAAGAGAACAGGGTTTTCCTTTCTGTCATGAAAGTCAGCGTGGGCTTTGTAAGTGACAAAGTTAGCATTGGCCTTGGGATGGCACTTGCCACAGTTTTTCACCAGGTTATCGGGATGAATAGCAGATTTAGGATCTGATTGAGGAAGAATGTTGTGATAAGTATGACAGTCTGCGCAACCGGCGACGTGGGTTGCATAACCGAGTTTCTGAATTTTACCATGATAGGTATGCTCATAGGTGTCAACCACTGTCGTTGAAAGATTGTTGCGTTTCATCATCTCCTTGTCACCATGACAACGGATACAAGTCACATTATAAAAAATCCTGGCTTCTTCGGGATAGCGATCGAGGTCAGTATGCAAACGACGGGTATTGTGCAACCCGTGGCAGTCAGAGCAAACCGCGGAATCGGTATTCCCCCTGAGAGCCGCAGCATCATGCCCACTCGCGACGTAGTCATCATTCTCATGGCATACCGTGCACTTCTCAATGATCTTGGTTTTGTCGCGGTTCCAGATCCCGGCAGTATGAATGTCAGTGTGACATGCACTACAATCCATATCCTGGTGTAGTTTATGGTAGCTGGTTTCGTACTCTGCCGCGATTCTTTCGTGGCAGATAGAACAATCAACAGCCCTGGGCCGGTGAATGCCTTCGGCATGTTTTTCGATATCGATTATATCCACATGGCAGGAAGTACAGGAGTTTGATCCGTGACTGGAATCAGCAAATTCTTCTGCGGAAAAGGAATCATGGCATTCCAGGCACTGATTTTCGTCGTAAATTTCTTCATGTTTTACATCAAGGGTCACGGTTTTTGAAAATACGGTTGTCGGGCCGAAAACCAGTGCTGAAAAAAAGATGAACAAACATGCTGACCAGAAAACATTTTTCCGGGAAATCGGGGGCAGAACCTGGAAATCGAGTTGCATTTATCTTCTCCGTTTAACAAATAAAATTCAGTTTAAAACACTAATACTTCTTTATGAGAAGTATACCACAACAATTCCACAAATCAAATTGCGGTCAAACGGTGCAAGCTTTTCGTAAAGAGCAGAACCAAATCCAGCCATGTTCTTACTTAGGCTATGACCTTTAACCCCCATTCGTAATCTGTGCGTACTACAACAAAAAACTTAAAGTTGCAATACCTTTTTTGGGGTATTATTACATATACAAAATAAAGCTGTTGGATTACGAGGAAAGAAGGTGTAATTGAACACAAAATAGAGGCAAAACTATCTTGGCGCCGCGAGATGGCTAAGCCGGCAAAAGAACGGGTAGAGGGAATGCAAGGAATATGCCACTCGTTGGCTGTGTGGTTGTGAACCTACAACAACGAACAGCCTCTAATATGGCGCTGGGAGGTATACCTTTTAAGTATAAATCAAGGGAAGTGACTTAACAAGGAAAGTGGCTTAACGTCAAAACAAAATCTGCGCTCCAGCCCCCTACTAATAGGGTACCTAGCTATGGAGAATATTTTTATAAGACTATATTTCATTTATGAGAGGTATAGTGAGGACTCTATACCTCTCATAAATACCACATCAGTGGCTATCGGTTGAACCCCCGTGCCCTTCAACCTCCTCTTCCCAACCTGTCCACATTGTCACTATATGGGCCATCGGCGAATGTCCCAAGGTTGACAGATACATATGGGTAAAGAGAAATGCACACAGTGAGCTCCCCACCAGAAAGTGCAAACTAACCAAAATCTTCAGTCCGCCCATCTCGACAATGTATTGCCGCACGGGATCGACGTTGATTAATAATATCCCGGTAACACAGACCAGTGGCATCAAGCCAACCATGACTGCCAGATAAGCTGACTTTTGCATCGCATTAAATTTACTATCCGGGGTTGGATGATGCGGATTTTCTCCCCTACCTAAAAAGAAATTAAAGAAGTAATATACAACCTGTTTAATTACTCCATTTTTAAGGTCATCCATAGTCGGAACATAAAGTTTGGCCAGAGTCCGGGTCACAAAGGTGTAATAGATAAACCAGATAAAAAGTGAAACCGTAACAACATAACCTGCTGTATTGTGCAGAAGGATCACCGACTTATAGCTTCCCAGCAGGGTAATATATTCAGGAAAGCGGATCTGAGCTCCTGAAAGACATAGCGTTATGATACCTAAAGCATTTATCCAATGCCAGATGCGAATGGGAGTTGTGTTTAGATAGACCATATTTTTCTTTTCCATGACTACTCCTATTTTCCGAGTCTATTTTTGCGGGTCAAAAATCTCAAGAAACCATGTCCAAACGGCAGAGCCAGTCCTCCACATATAATCAACAGGCCGATTATATTCAGTAAAAAACTCCTGGTTGCACCAATGAGATAAAAATCGGGTGAGTTATTCAATATTGACAGAACAGCCCCCTCTTCTACTTCAATTCTTTTAAAAGTGCCAATCTCGGTTGGCAGAGCAACCACACTTTTCTTCATCGATTCCGGACCTGAACAGTGACAGAAACAACAATCCCAACGATTATCAAAGGTTGTCAAGGTGTGCGAAGCACACTCAGAAGAAAGCCTCCCCTGTAAACGAAAAGACTTATATTTTGGATTCTTATTAAAGACCTTCATTTCAGCCAGAGAGATAAAATCATCGCCATCCAAATCGACCAGAGACTGAACATTTTTACCCATGGCCAACTTTTCAAGTTCATTATATTCGACAAATTCAACGTCGGCAAGCCTTGCCACATTAGTATTTTTAACTATATACCAAACAACCATCTGACACTCGGAGTCAGTATGACATGAAATACAGGGGAGCATTGCAAGGTGTAACTTAGTTTGCGGCAACCACTCATTATGAGCCTTGTATACATCTTCGGCATCATGGCAACCTGCACATTGATCATTCATATCAGCACAGCAGACATCAGCAAAGCCAAAGGCCTTGTGAGGGTTATGACAATCTCCACATTCTGCATTATCAGAATGAGTCCCAGCCTGATACTCTTCCATGATATCTTCGTGACAATCCACGCAGCCCACCAGTGATGGAATCAATCCGTCATCCGGGTGTTCATCGGAAACTCCTTCGTGACAACCTGTACAACCTAACTCAGCATGATCCGTTATACCGTACGAAACCTGATCTATAAATAAATTAGCTGCGACAGAATCTTCATCGCCGTGACAACCTAGGCAATCATCATCATCCATACTATACCCGGAAACCGGCACCGCAAAGAGCATAACGATGATACATAGCTGCAGAAAACGTGATTTTTTAGTGCTTGGCATATTTTTCTCCTTTAACTAGAGACTTATATTCTTATTCTCTTTTCCAACGATCATAGTCTGCGAAAACCAGTCAACGCAGCCACCCCGAGCAAAGCCACTATAAATAGATGCTCCATCTAACCAGGGAATAACGAAGACCACGCAACCTCCTAAACATGTAGTTATAAATAATCTGCTCGACTTACTTTAATTTTGCATCCCCTTCAGGATCTGAAGTACGATGATCAGGCCACAGATTCCCAAAAATACCCAGGTTAAAAAAAGGCTGTGATCTTCCCTGACAGCTGTTTCCGCCATGACAGAAGTGGCTGTACTTAAAAAAGTTATGGTCAATACGCTAATAAAAGTTTTTATTTTCATGCTTTGCTCCTCAAAATATTTTAGAGTTTCACTGCCTTACAACATCAATTTACCACAAAAAAAATACTCCTTTACTTGTTCAGCCGAAGGGGCTCGGCATCGTAGAATATAAACAACTGTTACGCACCCTCGACCACCGTACAAATCTCGTCGCGATCTTCCACGTCAACCAGACTGAGAACGTGATAGAAAATTTTCTCCGGCAAGTGCGCTCAACAGGATAATTATAATTTTGTGCCCAATTACACTTTCTTTCCTCGTAATGCAACAGTTTTATTTTGTATATGTAATACTACCCCGAAAAATTCAAAAGCGGCGTCCCGAACTTGGCCCAACATCCAGAGCCTGTTGAAATCATTGGATCTTCAGCTTTCACAGGAATAATGCCCTTGTAAAATACAACTTGACCTTCGGCCTAAACACAGTGACGAGATACCGGAATTACAGTCCTCATTCTCATATTTGACAAAACTTCAGTTGTTGATTAAAAGCAAGCTACGGTTCCAACATTTGATTATCCCCCCATAAACAGCAAACTATATGTACCTAAGGAGCAGAACATGACCCAGATAACTTCCCAGAAACTTTTTGCTCGTGCCCGTGAAGTAATTCCCGGTGGCGTCAACAGTCCGGTTCGCGCCTATGGCTCAGTTAATCTCGACCCACCCTTCATTATTCGTGGGCGAGGAAGCAAGATTTATGACGTCGACGGCAACGAATACATCGATTACGTTGGTTCCTGGGGCCCGCTGATTCTGGGTCACGCTCATCCGGCTATCGTCTACGCAGTCCGCGAAAGAGTTGCCCGAGGGGCTAGTTTCGGGGCTCCGACCATCCTTGAAATCGAGATGGCTGAAGAGCTCTGCGAAGCGTTGCCAAGTCTGGAGATGGTACGAATGGTCAATTCAGGCACCGAAGCCACCATGAGCGCTATCCGCCTGGCCCGGGGCTTTACCGGCCGGAAGAAAATAATAAAATTCGCTGGCGGTTACCACGGCCATGTCGATGCCCTTCTCATTGAGGCCGGATCCGGGGCCTTAACCCTTGGCGTTCCCGATAGTGCCGGAATCCCGGCCGAATTTACCAGCAATACCCTTTCAGCGGTTTACAACGATCTGGACTCAGTCGACGAATTACTGATGATCTGCGGCAATGAAATTGCCGCAATCATAGTCGAACCGGTTGCCGGTAACATGGGAACCATTCCCCCTCAACCCGGTTTTCTGGAAGGTTTGCGGGAACGCTGCATAAAGACCGGCATTGTTCTCATTTTTGATGAGGTCATGACCGGTTTTCGGGTCGCTTACGGCGGTGCCCAGACCCTCTACAACATAAAGCCTGACCTCACCTGTCTCGGAAAGATTATCGGCGGCGGCCTGCCGGTTGGAGCCTTTGGCGGTCGCCGTGATATTATGGAGCATTTAGCCCCATTAGGGGAAGTCTATCAAGCCGGGACCCTCTCGGGCAACCCGCTGGCCATGGCGGCCGGGCTCGCGACTTTGCGAACCTTGAAAAAAGAGAACCCCTATCCCGAACTTGAAAAGAGTTCAGCCTATCTTGGCGATGGAATTAACACTCTCCTGACTGAACATGGCATACCCCACTACTGCACCCGTGTCGGTTCGATGCTCTGCACCTATTTTACCGCCGCTTCGGTCTATAATTATGAGACGGCCCAGACCTCGGACTGTGAACGTTTCGCAAGATTTTTTGCCAGCATGTTAAAACGCCATATCTATCTGGCACCGTCACAATTTGAGGCTGGATTCGTATCGACCGTACATAGCCAGGACGACCTCGATCTGACCCTTGAAGCGGTCAAGACGAGCCTTGCCGAGATTTGAACTTGACTTCACTTTAAAGGCCATGCTAGTGGAGCGCACAGTTTAGTTATGAGTGCTCTTTAACAATGGAGATGCGTCGCCGACCCCTCTAAAGTGGCCGATAATCGCAAAAGAGAGTGAGGAAGACGGGTGCCAGTGAAACCTGAACCCAAATTCAAAGAGATCTTTAACCAAGTCAGCCGCTATAGTACGGTAGGTCTTGAATTGGGGTTTTCGGTAGCCATCGGAGTGGTTGCCGGATACTACCTGGATCGCTGGTTGGGAACCTCACCATGGTTGACAATCTTTCTTCTGTTATGCGGGGTTGCAGCCGGCTTCAAACGCCTCTATCTGGCTTTGAAAAGTCTCGAACGGGAGCAGGAAAAAGAGGATGCCGAAGGACAATAGGCAACTGACAAGATGAAAGACAGAAGACTGTTGCGTATCAAAATTTTCATCCTCGTAATAACCGTAACCCTCACCCTAATCGCCCTGTTGCTTGATATCGAGCAGATTGACTTTGTGGGAGTAGCCATCGGCGGACTCCTGGCCTTTGTCTATTTCCTGCTGCTCACTATTTTTCTCGTCAAAGCTTTCTCGGGAATCGGTAATCAGGCAATTGATCTCAAGGTGGCTGGAAAACTGGGCCTTAAGCTGTTACTCATCACCTTAGGGCCGGCAATTTTAACAATCGCCGTAATCCTGACCAAGCTCTGTCAGCCCATTGGTTTTCTGATCGGCTTTTCCGCCCTCTTCGGCAGCATTGCCTTTGAGACCATGGCGGATTTGGTCTTCAGTAAGCCCAGAGATGAAATCAAGTCCGAAAACTAAGATTTTTTTCAGATTTCTCCAGTGTCTGAAAAACACCATAAATAAAAAATATTAACCACCAGCATTTAATAGTAGAGGAAAGATCATGCATCACGATCCAGCGATCACCTGGGTAGGTTTAATCCCCGGCCTCAACACCCTGCCCGAACATGTTGCCAATGCCATTCTTGTCGCACTGATCATCGTCATCATGGTTCTGGTTGGAACCAGAAAGATCCGCAACGGCAATCTGGAAGATCTGATCATCCCGAAAGCCGGATTCACTCTCCAGAATTTTTTAGAAACGATAGTCGAAGCAATCCTTAAACTGATTACCGACAGCCTTGGCAGCCATGTCGCAAGAAATTTTCTCATGGTTATCGGAGGTGGTGTATTTTTTATTCTGTTTTCTAACCTTGCCGGCTTGGTTCCCGGGTTCAACCCGCCCACCGGCAACCTCAATACCACAGTTGCCTGCGCCCTGACAGTCTTCTGCATGACCCACTATTTCGGCTGGAAAGAGCATGGCGTCAAATACCTGAAACAGTTTGTCGGCCCTTTTCCCTGGCTCGCACCTTTGATGCTTCCGATTGAGATTATCGGCCATCTGGCGCGGCCCATGTCACTCTCCCTGCGTCTTTTCGGCAATATCATGGGAGACCATCTGGTGTTCGCCATCTTCGTCATGTTGGCCCCCATTCTGGTCCCGGTACCGATCGCTTTCCTGGGCTTGTTCGTGGCGATCGTTCAAACCTTTGTTTTCACTCTGCTCTCGCTGGCCTATTTCCAGGGGGCGATCTCACACGACCACTAAGCCCAGAAGAAACCCCATTCACCGTCAAACCTTGGTATCACAACAAATAGAGATACCAGGTTTTAATAAATAACCTGAAAAATAAGAAGGAGGTGACAACGTGAAAAGAGTAACCCAGATCGTTACCGCGATCGCAACCTTGTGTGTAGCCAGCGCCGCACTGGCGAGTGAAGCAGCCGAAACAGTAGCTGCAGCCGCCAGCAGTTATGATGTAACCAACTTAGCTTATGGTGCCGGTTTCGCCATCGGCGTAGCTGCTTTCGGTGGAGCTATCGGTCAGTCCTTGGGACTTAAATCTGCCCTTGACAGCATTGGTCGTAATCCCAGTGCCGCCAGCAAGATTACCACTCCGATGATTATTGGTCTGGCCATGATTGAGTCTCTGGTCATCTACGCCCTGGTTATCGCCCTGATGTTGGTTCTCAAGATTTAGTATGGATCTCTTTGTCTGTTTCTTCAGCAGACCCTAAAAAGTTTAGTTAAGTAAAGTAGGCAGGCACCGGACGGTGCCTGCCTTAATTTGACGTATCAATGCATACAGTGCTCTAAATAACATACAGAAAATTACATATCTAGATACACTGCCGTTGAATTCCAACTCTGAGCTCAGCGATTAGTTACGTATTGTAAAATACACGGTCGGCTGGCCTTTGCCTTCGATCCGTGTTTCTTATAGACACAACCCATATCTTCCTTTTTCAAAAAGATTCACTACACCAGATCTAAAACCGATTAAATAATCCCTTAAGAACAATTACCCAACTATCAGCTGTAGATCAAGGATCGCTAAAATTTATGAAAGCTCATAAAGAATCCTTCCGCTTACCCCTTTTGTTACTGCTGATTGTCACATTCATTCTCGGAACTGGAATCAGTAAAAAGTCGTTGGCCAAACAGGCCGATCCTGAAAATATCTGCTTGGAATGTATTTCGGTCGACCAATGTCTTGAATGCCATGATGAAATAGATTCCGGGACCTTTGCGGCATCCGTCCATGGAGCCAACGCCTGCACCAGTTGCCACCGTGATATCTGGGATCTGGAGAAACATGCCGAATGTGAAGTTCCCATGCAGCCGGTCAACTGCGGTTTCTGCCATCGGAATGCCGCTAAACAGCATGCCCAATCGGTTCATATTGATAACGATGTCTGCTGTACGGATTGTCACGCCAACATCCATGACTTGGCCTCTTTCATGGATGACAAAGGCAAATCAGTCCAGATGTGTAGCGGCTGTCACGATAACGCCGACTACATGCTGAGCATCCACGGCCAGAGCCTGATGACCGGCAATCCCGATGCTCCCTCCTGCGCCGACTGCCATGGATTACACAATATTATCGAACTTAAAGTTAATGATAAAAATTCGGCAAGTGCCCTGAGAGCCCATAAATTCAGTATCTCCAGTTGCAAGCAGTGCCATGACAATAAAGAGATGATGGTACGCAACAACTTAAGCATCCACTCCTTTACATCATACCGCCAGGAGTTCCACGGCAGGGTTGAACATTTAGGTCGTACAAGTGCGGTTGCCGGTTGTGCCGACTGTCACACCGCCCACAAACAGCTACCTATCAATAATCCAGAATCATCCATCTCAACTGAAGGCCTGATTACAACTTGTGGCCAATGTCATAATCAGGTAAGCGCAAATTTCGTCAAATACGCCCCTCATGCCACCCATCACGACCGCCAGAACTATCCGGTTCTGTACTGGACCTTTATAGCGATGGCTGCCCCCCTATGCGGTACCTTTGTCATCTTCTTACTCCACACCCTGTTGTGGCTGATTCGTAACTACATTGAAAAGAGCAAGCTCCGCCGTCAGGGTATCTTCTACGACACCTACAACCCCAAGGTTTTCTATCGGCGTTTCACCTTACTGGAAAAGGTCCTCCACTTCATCCTGATGGTCAGCTTCCTGGGTCTGGTTTTCTCCGGCCTGCCCTTGAAATTTATCGATGCCCCCCTTGGAGCGATTGGTCTCTCGCAAATCCTGGGTGGTCCGCAGATGGCCGGTCCGATCCATCGCGGGTGCGCGGTTCTCACCTTCGTCTATTTAATTATCACGATTGCCTGGAACATCTATTTTCTGTTCATTAAACCAACCGGTGAAAATTTCTTCGAAAAACTTTTCGGACCCGATTCACTCTTTCCCCGCATCAAAGACGGACGGGATTTTGTCGATATGTGCAAGTGGTTTTTGGGTGCCGGAAAAGGACCTAAATTCGACCGTTGGACCTATTGGGAAAAATTTGACTTCCTCGTCGTCTTATGGAGCATGTTTGCCATCGGTTTTTCCGGCCTGATGCTCTGGATACCTGAATTTTTTGCCCAATTCATGCCCGGCTGGGCTTTCAACGTGGCCATCATCGTCCACTCCGACATAGCCCTGCTGGCCGCGGCCTTTATCTTTACAATCCATTTCTTCAACGCCCACATCCGACCGGAGAAATTCCCCATGGATCAGGTCATCTTCACCGGGGTCACCAGCGGTTATGAGATGGAAAGAGAGCGTCCAGCCCAATTTGAGCGCCTCAGGGAAAAGGGCCTGCTCGACAAATACAAAGCCCGCTACCCCGGCGTTCTTGCCGGAGCCATCGGTCAAATAATCGGCATTACCGGCGTCTCTATCGGCGTCCTTTGTCTTTTTTTGATCATCTGGGGTTTCTTCAGATAAACCGTCAGAACTACCGATTCAACAACAAAAAACCCTGTGGCGAAGTTCGCTACAGGGTTTTTTGTTGTTAGTACAGGGATTTCAGTTCAACCCACACCACAAATTCTGGAGTAACTTCCAAGTAATAACTTTTTTTAGCCACAGACCCACACTGACAACCCCGGACAAAAACCCTTGTCAGTGTGGGTCCGCGTGGGTCTGTGGCTAATCCCGATAAATTGCCATATTGTTACTTTTAGATATGTGACTGCGATGGCGGTCTGAGGGCGCTATTCAGACACATTCAGAACGTTGGCCGACCTGGGGGGGGGGACTCTTGCAAGGTAGTAAAAAGGCTACTTGATGGAGGCATTACAAGCTGAACTGAAGGTTTCATGATTGAGAAAGTCAAAATATTCCTGAACTCGAAGTTTGAATTCGGGGATAGAGGAGCCCGGCAACGGGGCTGAGGGTATACGTTCGATCTTTAAGGGGTTGATGGGCCGGCCGTTCTTGAAAACCCGATAGTCAAGATGCGGACCGGTAGCCAGCCCAGTCGCTCCAACGTAACCTATAACCTGACCTTGGCTAACTTTTTTACCGACCCTAATACCGCGACCAAAACGACTGAGATGGATATAGGTCGTCTGGTATTGGTTGGCATGGCGCAGACGCACTTTATTGCCATTGCTCTTGTCGTAACTGCGCTGGGTTACCACCCCATTGGCCACGGCCTTTATCGGCGTCCCGACGGGTGCGGCATAATCGATAGCCCGGTGCGGCCGCCAGACGTTCAAAACCGGATGAAGACGGCGATTGCTGTAACCTGAAGAGATACGACTATAGGAGAGAGGAGCTTTAAGAAAAGCTTTTTTCAGGCTACACCCCTCAGTATCATAATAGGCTACCTGCTCTTTCTCTGTAAAGTAGACGGCCCGATAACTCTCCCCCTTATTAAGAAATTCAGCCGCCAACAAACGACCGTAACCGGCGGAAACCCCATCTCGATAACGTTTTTCAATGAGCACACGAAATGAATCCCCCTGCCGCAGATCACGCATAAAATCGATATCCCAGGCGAAAATATCGGCCAGGTGAAAAGCCAGTTCGGGCCCCTCACCAAGCCGGGAAACGGTTAAGAAAAGTGAGCTCTCAATCGTCCCGCTGATCGCGGTTCGTTCTACCTGGTAGACAATCGCCTCTTTGCTGACAGCAAACTGATCATCTTCGAAACTGATGAGCAGTTGATCATCAGCATCAATTTCATACGTAAAGCATTTAAAGCTACCATCCTCAAGGAGTAGGCAGTAAGGACGTCCGGCACAGATATCACGTACCGAAAAGATTTTTTCACACTCTTTCGCCAAACGGTAGATATCCCGGGCACTGAAATAATTACCGAGTAAAGAACTTAAGGTATCACCCCTCTTTATGATACCGGGAATCTCCTCTTTGATGACCGGCTCATCTTCTACTGCCGAACTCTTCTCCAGGCCCCCAAGTGACGTTTGCGAAAGTGAGGTTGAAGTGTCGGGTATTGATGCGGAGGGCTGATCTACAGGAAAATAGTGATGAAAAAGTAAACTGGCACCAGCCATCATGCAAAAAATCAACAGGAACCTCAAACGCCTCTGTTTTTTCCGGTACCAACATCTCAACCAATTACTCTTGGGCAATACCATTGCGAAACCTAACCAGACCTACCGGGAACCAAAAAGGCACCTTTAATTAAATTCGAGAACGCCGCAAACCTTGCTGCAACTTAACTCCTGGATTATGGGTACCTGAATAATTTCACACTCACCACTTACCGGTACGTTTTTCAACGGCTTCAGGGAGCCCCTCAAGGGATGATACAATCGATTTTTCGAACTCCTCTTCGGGAATCTCATAGTCCTGTAAACGCCCATTAAGATATGCGTCATAACCGGCGAGATCGAGCAGCCCATGACCACTGTAACCAAAGAGTATAACCTTCTCTTTGCCCTCTTCTTTGGCCTGTTTCGCCTGGCGAATAGTCGCCGCGATAGCGTGGCTGGTTTCCGGCGCGCAGATTGTTCCCTCAGTACGAGCCCACTGTATGGCGGCCGCATAGCACTCCATCTGGGGAATACTTTCCGGCTGTAAAAGTCCTTCCACTGTAGCCTGACTGACCAGCGGTGCCATACCGTGATAGCGCAGGCCCCCGGCATGCAGCGGCGGGGCGACAAAGTTATGTCCCAAAGTATACATCGGCAAAAGCGGCGTCATCCCCGAGGTATCACCGAAATCGTAAGCAAAAGGTGCTTTGGTCAGACTCGGACAGGATTGCGGCTCAACCGGAATAAAGGTAATCTCAGCACCATTAATTTTATCATTGACAAAAGGAAAGGCAAGACCGGCAAAATTACTGCCGCCACCGGCACAGCCAATCACGATATCGGGTTTTTTGACCCCGGCCAGGGCCAGCTGCTTCTTGGCCTCAAGACCAATAATTGTCTGGTGCAAAAGGACATGATTAAGGACGCTGCCGAGAGAGTATTTGGTATCTCCACTCTTATCACTGACGGCCGCCTCAACCGCTTCACTGATCGCCATTCCCAAACTGCCCGGGGTATCAGGAAATTGTTTGAGAAAACCTCTACCCGCTTCAGTCTCGTTACTGGGGCTGGGGATACAGGTGCCGCCCCAGGTCTCCATCAGGATCTTGCGATAGGGTTTTTGATCAAAACTGATCCGCACCATGAAAACTTTACACTCCAAGCCAACCAGCGCACATGCATAACAAAGTGCACTGCCCCACTGCCCGGCCCCGGTTTCGGTGGTCAGGCGCTTGGTTCCAAACTGCTTGTTATACCAAGCCTGAGCCAGAGCCGAATTAGGTTTATGACTACCGGCCGGTGAGGTGCTCTCATCCTTATAATAGATCCGAGCCGGGGTTCCCAGGGCTTTTTCGAGTTTTATCGCCCGTTTTAAGGGGGCGGGACGATAGCTGTTCAACAACGCCAGCAACGGTTCCGGTATATCGACCCAACGATCCTGACACATCTCCTGTTCAATCAGGTTCATAGGAAAGATAGGTGCCATCATCTCCGGAGTCACAAGAGTTCCGTCCGGGGTCTTTAACGGCTCCATCGGTGATGGCAAGTCAGCCGCCAGATTATACCACTGCCGAGGAATCTCATCATCCCGCAAAACAAATTTCTGTTCAATCATTTTTACCTCCACCTTATTTCCGGCTCGGCCGGGTTAGTTAATCAATTTTCAATGGTTTTAGAAACCTAATGATATGCGTCCTCATCGGTCTCCGGCTCCAACATTGACCATAGGTATATTGGGTTGTCTTCGCACCTTGAGCGATAGCAAACAAGTGCCCTTGGGGTAGAACGTCTTGAAAAAATTTATCGTCTTTTCAATGAGGCGGGACAAAAAAATTGCGGGCGAGTTTGATCTCGCTAATATATTTCTGTACACCATCGGCCAAGCCTTCGGCAATTTTCTGTCGATAGGCCGCTGTGGCCAGGCGCTTGGCTTCCATCTTGTTTGAAATAAAAGAGACCTCAACCAGAATACTGGGCATCTGGGCTCCGATCAAGACATAAAATGGCGCCTGTTTGACACCCAGATCATTGACATTTTCGTATGACTTCCTCAATCTTTTTACCAGTGACTGCTGCACGCAACCGGCCAAGCGACTCGACTCCTTGATTTTGGAGTTCTGCATGAGGTCGTTGAGAATCGACTGCAATTGGCCGATATTCTTGGTCGAGGTCGCATTTTCCAAAGCCGCCAGTTCCATCGCCTCTTTGTCGGTTGAAAGATTAAGAAAATAGGTTTCAACTCCATGTACCCGACGGTTACGACTGGCATTAGCATGAATCGAGATGAAAAGATCCGCTTTTTTGGTATTGGCAACCACGGTTCTCTCCTCCAGGGGAAGAAATCGATCTCTATCTCTCGTGGTTACAACCCGACATTTAAGTTGATCCTGCAAAACCACCTTCAACCTTTGCGTAATGTCAAGAACAACATCCTTCTCTTTGCTCCCTCCCGCCGACAGAGCCCCCGGATCTTTACCACCATGGCCGGCATCAATTACAATAGTCCCGACCCCAAGCCCTAGCTGCTGTGCCAGACTCGGAATCCCGGGTTTTTCTACTTTTCTTGACGGGTCGGGCTTGCCCCTCTTCTTTCTGGCCTTTTTATAGTCGCCCCCGATTACATCAATAACAATTCGGGGAGGATGACTCAAAGCAAAGATTTTGTAATGATCAATGTCGGCAACATGAACAACGGCTCGCACCGTACGTGTGTTGAATTGGGAAACCTTAACCCGTTGCAGGATACCATCATTAATCGGCACCTCCTTAGTAATTTCCGGAATCATGGCATCTGCCAGGTTCAGATAGATCGATTTGGTTTTTTTACTGTTATGTCTGTCTTTGAGGATACCCTTGGTAAATTCTGTCTCCCGGTCAAGGTCGATGACAACCCGGGTATAGGTTGGCGATGACCAATAACGCAGATCAAGAACCCGGGAAAGCCCTTTCAGATTGAGCTTTTTGACTTTTACAACTCGGTCAACCGGTTTACGGCTGCCGCCTTGCCGATATTGCTCCTTGGTTACCTTAGTTTTTTTTCTCGGAATCCGGTTTTGATTGACCCTCTTTTGGGTTTTAGGAGGGCTTAAATCCTGAAGACTGGCCCGAGTTCTTTCCCGCATATCAGATTCAGGAAAATCCTGTAGCAGAAGCTGCCATTGTTCCCGGGCTTTTTTCTCATCATTTAATTTGAGGGATATCGCTCCAAGATTGTAGAGAGCATCATCAGCCAGACGACTCTGGGCATAACCCTTAAGCAGCATTTTATAGCGTCTTGCCGCCTGTTGCAGATCGGATGACCAATCGGAGTAGTTATAGAGCGAGGTGTAAAGGCCGGCAGCCAGATAAAGTGCGTCATCCGCCCTTTTGCTGCGTGGATAGTTTCGGGCCAAGCCATCAAAATCCTTAATCAAAGCTTCCCATTGACGGCGCTGGCCCCACCCCTTAGGGTTTGCCATAAAACGATTATAACGCGCTTTTACCTCATTGTAGCTCTTCTCAACCGGCAGTTCGTCAACAGCACCGAAAAGAACACCGGCACTGGCAAATCCCGACATTAAGACAATGATAAAAACAATCAGTAATTTTTTTGAGCCGATGCGGTAAACAAGCAAAGGATTAAAGTCCATTAACACCATTTATATTGAGAATCTGAGAGAGCTGAGTCCTACAGCAGACCCCTTTAGCACAAAACCGGAACCGTTTTCAACCATTCTTGAGCAAAATGCATAAAAAAAGGGCAGTTAGAACTGCCCTTTTAGACCCATAATTTTTATCAGAGTGGCCCTTTACAAAAGTGCTGCCACGGCCTGGTCAGCCAGATTCATCAAACCCTGCGGCATGATACCAACAATAATAATTGCAAGAATCAAGAAAGCGCCAAAGACTTTGGCTCCGAAACCCAGCTGCAGAGCCTGAACTTCCCCTTCTTCCCCCTGACAATAGACCGCCCGCGCCATCTTCAAATAGTAAAATGCCGAAACTGAGGCATTGACCATGGCGATCACGACCAAACCATAAAAACCTTTTTCCAAGGCGGCGGTAAAGATAACAAATTTACCGGTAAAACCGACCGTCGGCGGGATACCGGCCATCCCGAAAGCCCCGACAGCCAGGGTAAAGGCCAGTACCGGTGAACGCCGATACAGACCTTTGAGACCCGCAAATGTGATATTCTCACCCCGCGGAGCAATATAATAGATGACCATGAAGCAGGCCAGATTCATCAGGACGTAACCGGCAATATAGTAGATCACCGCCGCCATTCCCAATTGATTTCCACATAAAAGACCAACCATCATATAGCCGGCATGAGCGATACTCGAGTAGGCCAATAAGCGTTTGATATCATCCTGAACTAAAGCCGCAAGATTACCGAAGGTCATGGAGAGAACCGCGATAACCACGAGAACCCAGGTAAACTCGGTTATTCCAGTTCCAGTCATACTGACCAAGCGTATCAACAGAGCGACAGCACCGATTTTCGGCAGGGTCGCAATAAAGGTGGTAGTCTCATTGGAAGCCCCCTGATAGATATCCGGGGTCCAGGCATGCATCGGAAACATCGCCAGTTTATAGAAAAAACTGCATAGCATTAAGACCATGCCGATTACGGCCATCGGCTGATCCATCATTTTCGGCAACTGGATACTGATTTCATTAAGATAGGTAGTATGGGTCAGACCGAAAATATAGCTTAATCCAAACAGTGAGATTCCGGTTGCCACAGCTCCAAACAACACATATTTGATACCCGCCTCAACCTCACTGCGGCGGCCTTCGCCGCGCCTAAAGGAGATCACGACATAGAGGGCATAGGAGGAAATTTCGAGGCAGACAAGAATGGTCAACAGTTCAACCGCACTGCTCATCATGACCAGGCCTAAGGCGCTCAATGTGAGGAAGAGATAGAACTCATTCTGCATCTCCTCTTCAATGCCACTCAGACCGCGACACATAAAGAAAACCAGAAAAAGTCCGCCGCATAAAAGAAATTTTATTAATTGAGAAAGGCCGTCAACCTGATATGCCCCTACAAAAAGGGTGCCTGTAGCACAGAAACTGAGTACTGTCGCGACCAGAGCCAGAAAAGCGCCGACCAGAGTCATACTGGTTAAGGCTGTACCCTGTATCTTTTTCAATGATGCGGCGAAAAGAACCAGCACCATGACAATCAGAACAAGTTCAGGAAGAATGAGCATTACTTGCATTTTATTTACCTGCAATTAAATATCAACAACGATATTGATAATAGATATAACCGTTATTTTGAGCACCAAGCAAACCTAAAAGATCATAATTTGTTTGAACCAGCTGCCCAACTCAAGCAGGGCATGATGACCGGCATGGGGATCAACCGGCACAGTCGCTCCACCAGCTGAGAGCTGCTGGAGCAGATGGACCACACTGGCATCCATGATCTTCAAGAGCGGAGTCGGATAGAGGCCGATCCAGAAAACAAAAAAAGTGAGCACCACAACCATCGAAATTTCACGGAAATTAAGATCGGTCAGGGCGTGACCATGATTTCCTTCCTCAGCTTCGTCATGATGGTGACCATGACCATCGGAATTGTGCCAGACCATGCGTTGCAGCAATCTCAACATATAAGCGGCGGCCAGAATCGCCCCGGGGATCGCCAAGAAACCAACCAGAGTACTCTTTTTGAATGCCCCGAGCAGAACCAGAAACTCCCCGACAAAACTGTTGGTTCCGGGAAAAGCCAGAGATGAAAGACAAAAGATACCAAGAAAAGTGACATATATAGGAATCATCATCCCCAGCGCCGAGTTGTCGGCAATCTCACGGCTATGAGTTCTCTCATAGATCATTCCAACCATAATAAAGAGACCACCGGTGGTAATTCCGTGGTTGATCATCTGCAGGATGGCGCCTTTTAAGCCCTGATCATTGAGCAGAAAAATACCCAGGGTGACAAAACCCATGTGACCGACACTGGAGTAGGCAATCAGTTTTTTAATATCGGTCTGCCCCAAAGCCAGGTAACCACCAAAGATAATCGAGATCAACGATAAGGCGATCAGGTAGGGCATGCAGTAAAGGGTTGCGGCCGGGGCCATCGGCAGGCAGAATCGCAGAAAACCATAGCCCCCCATTTTCAAGAGGATACTGGCCAAAATGACACTACCGGCAGTCGGCGCCTCAACATGGGCGGCCGGAAGCCAGGTATGAAACGGATACATCGGAACCTTAATCGCAAAAGCTAAGGCACAAGCCAGAAAAATCCACATTTGATAGGCGAAAGAGTACTCCTGATCCATCAAGGCCGGAATAAAGAAGGTTCCTGTTTTAATATAGAGGGCAACGATCGCCACCAGCAGAAAGACACTGCCGCAGAGGGTATAAAGAAAAAACTTGACCGAGGCGTAATCCTTGCGGGCTCCGCCCCAGACCGCGATCAACAGAAACATGGGAATCAGCATCGCTTCCCAGAAGATATAGAAGAGCACCGTGTTAAGGCTGATGAAGACGCCGATCATGGCGGTCTCCATAATTAATACAACAAATATAAATTCCCCTAAGCGCTTGGCTATATAACGCCAGGAGCAGAGGATACAAAAAGGCATGATAAAGGTCGTAAGCAAAGCCAAAAGCACACTGATACCATCAACCCCAACCACATAGTTGAGTTTGAGCAAAGAAAACCAGGGTCTTAATTCAGCAAACTGATATTTGGCCGTATGCAGGTCGAAACAGGTGTAGAGCGGAAGCGAGAGAACAAAGGTCACCAGGGTCACCAGCAAGCCGAAAACCTTGAGGCGCAGTTCATCCTTGATCAAGAGGCTGATCAAGGCTCCAACCAGTGGAACCAGCATAATCACCGAAAGAACCGGATAGCTCAGCGTGTTGAGGATCAGATATTTTTCCATGTGCATAATCGAATTCTCTAGACTAGAAAATCATTAAATATCTAGGTAAAACCGGCGACTTCCAGATTCGGAGTTTGTCGTCGAAATTTTAAAACCTTTACAGAAAAATGACGACCAGCAGAACAATCATCAGAGCGGCGACTGCACCACCGACATACTGCTGAATCTTACCGGTCTGCAGGGTCCGCATCTTATCACCGCCTTGAACCACGCCTTTAGCGGAACCATCAACGGCCCAGTCGATACCCTCCCAGTCAAACCAGGAGAGAGCTTTGGCCACGGCCTTGGTAAAACGCAAACCAACGGTTTGATAAACTTCACCAACCCAATCATTGGCGATACTGATCGGTTTACAGGCAACCCACATAAAAACCAGTGCCCCTTTACGGTAAAACCAGTCGACATCAAGATTGCTCTTGGGCTCGGGGTGCAGATATTTGACCATCAGGTAGAACCCAAGACCAGTAAAGCCCAAAATTTGCAGGGTTTCAGAGAGATGATAGGCGGTATAGGGGTGGTAGTGCACCGGGAAAGGGAGCATCCTATACAGGTATTCAGGATAGATCCCCAGAAAGATACACATGAATGAGGCAAAGATCATCGCCAGATTCATATTCCAGGGGGCCTCTTTAGCTTTAACCCCGGAGTCCTTGCCGAACCAGATGAAGTAAGGCAGCTTAATGCCAACCGAAAGAAAGGTTCCGACGGCGGCCAAGCTCAACATAATCATGATAAAAATGCGATGGTCGGCGCCGGCTGCGGCAATAATCATCGACTTACTGATAAAACCGCTGGTCAGCGGAAAACCGGAGATCGCAATCCCACCAATTACAGTAAAGGTCAAAGCCCATGGCATTCTTTTATAGAGACCACCAAGCTCGTTGAGTTTTGACTTACCAGTCATCTCGAGGACAGCGCCGACTCCCATGAAAAGCAGGGCTTTGTAGAGAATATGAGCATACGCGTGAGCACAGGCCCCATTGACGGCCATGGCGGTACCGATACCGATACCGCAGACCATGTAACCGACCTGGCTGACAATATGGTAGGCCAGAATCCGGCGCGCGTCATTTTCAATGACGGCGTAACCGACTCCGTAAAGGGTCATGATGGCTCCCATAATGGCCAGCATTTCAAATCCGGGGAAGGCGCGGGCCAGAACATAGACCGCCGTTTTGGTCGTAAAGGCACACATGAAAACCGCCCCAGTCACAGTCGCTTCGGGATAGGCATCGGGGAGCCAGGCGTGAATCGGTGGAACTGCAGCGTTGAGCATAAAGCCAATCATAATCAGATAGTCAGCCGTGGTCGCACCGTTCACAGCAATCTGCGTAAAACTTAAATCGTGGCAATTCTGATAACGAAGAAATATACCGGCTAAAAGAATCAGGCCACCAGCTGTATGCACCAGCAGATAACGGTAACCGGCTTCGATCGAACGTTTACGTTTGCGATACCAGATCAAAAAGGTTGAGGCAAAAGCCATCAACTCCCAGAAGATAAAGATTGTCAGGTAATCCCCGGCTAAAGTCGTCCCCAGAGAACCGGCGACATAGAGAAAAGCCGCAATATGGTGGCCGGTCTCTTTGACATGCAGACAGTAGATCGCCCCGATTAAGGCCATCAGGGTAAAGACATGGAGAAAGACATAGGTCAATTTATCAACCCTACCGAAGACCAGCTCAAAACCCATGAAGTTGCAAATGCCAAAACTTTCTGGAAGGTTATGAATCTGCCAAAAAGCCAACAAGGGCACTGCCAGCAAAATAACCTTCTGCATTTTGAAGCGGGTAAAAATCGGCAGTAACAACGCTCCCAGAATAAAATAGGAGGCCGGATGAAGAAAAATCGTACTACTCATCATTATCTGAATCCTCGCTATCGTAGAAATCTTCACGCTGGGCGAGCCAGACATGGGAGAGTCCCTTGCAGAAAACGATCATTCCCAGACAGCCCAAGATCGTAAAAAGGGCCCAAAAACCGATAACCGAATCACCCCAGAAATGGGGGTGATGTCTTACAACCAGGAAATCGAAGAGTAAAGTCCCCAGAAGACAGCTAAAGAATACCCACTTTAAGACTTTCGCATGAGCCTGCAGATAACTTAAAATTTGCGCCATCATGCTCCCACCATTACTTTAATAATCTTAAGAAAGAGATCGGGGTAGATACCGAGAATAATTGAGATGATACTGGTCATCAGGAGCGGAACCACCATAAACATAATCAGGGGCTTATTCTCCAACGAACCGCTTAAGCCTTGATCGGCCGGTGCCACTTTGCCGAAGAAGGCTTTGAGAAAGATGGGTACGAAATATCCCGCATTAAGTAAACTACTGGCCAACAATACCACCAACAGGCCGATACTACCTATATCCATAGCCCCTAGTGCGAGAAACCACTTGGTCACAAAACCAGCGGAGCCCGGCACCCCAATCATACTTAAGGAAGCCAGACCAAAAGCGATCATGGTAATCGGCATCCGGTAACCAAGCCCCCCAAACTCCTTGATATCCTTTTTACCACAAGCGACAAAAATCGCTCCAGCACAGAAAAATAGCGTTATCTTGGAAAAAGCATGGTTGGCAATATGGATAAGGCCACCGGTTATACTGTTCGGCGTCAGCATGGCAACACCGAGAATGATATATGAAAGCTGACTGATAGTTGAGTAAGCCAGCCGGGCCTTGAGGTTACTTTTACTCAAGGCAATAATTGAGGCCGTAATAATTGTGAAGGAGACAAAGTAGGCTGTAAAGATCCCCAAATTAAGATCCTGGAGAAGTTGGACACCGAAAACCGAAAGCATCACTCGGCAGGTCGAAAAGACCCCGACCTTAACAACCACCACCGCATGCAAAAGAGCACTGACCGGGGTTGGCGCGACCATGGCCGCAGGCAGCCAGTTATGGAAGGGCATAATCGCGGCCTTAGCAAAACCAAACAGGCAAAGCAGGTAAGAGACCACAACTAGCAGTTTATTGGCACCTTCGGGAAAGATCCCGTTGACAACTCCGGTATAGCAGAAATCGAGGGTTCCACACTGGACATAGATGATCACCATCGCCGGTAGCAAAAAGGCCTTTGAGGTGAACATCAGGTAGACAATATATTTGCGCGCTCCTTCGTAACCTTCTGAATCCTGATGATGGGCGACCAGAGGATAGGTGAAGATTGAAACGATCTCATAAAAGAGATAGAGGGTAAAGAGGTTGCCGGCAAAAGCGGCTCCCATGGCGGCCCCGACCGAGACCGCGTAGCAGACATAAAAGCGGGTTTGGGCATGTTCATCAAGACCCCGCATATAACCGATACAATAGAACCCGGCCAGAATCCAGAGAAAGGAGGCCGTACCGGCAAACATAATCCCCAAGCCATCCAGATGAAACTTGATATTGACCCCGGGATAGAGGGTTGCCAATGTGAATTCGTAAGCACCGCCGGCCAAGATATGGGGGAGGAGGCTAAGAACCGACAAGAAAGTCAGCAGGGCCCCAATAATTGACCAAGCCTCCCTTAAGTTCGGCTTTTTACCGGAGAACATGACCAGGAGAGCGGTCAACATCGGCAGAGCGGAGGTAAGCAGGATTTTACTGGTAATAATCGTATCCATATCTGTTAAATACCTCTATCCCCGCTATCCGCGCAGATCGCTGATCTGTTCGGGATCGGATGTCTGATATTTCCGGTAGACGGCAAAGATTAGACTTACGGCAATCGCTGCCTCAGCGGCAGCTAAGCCCATAATAAAGAGCGTAAAAATCTGCCCAATCACCGGATCGGGAGCCAGAAAACGGTTAAATGCCATAAAATTAAGCCCCGCCCCGTTAAGAATCAATTCGATCGAGATCAGCATGCCGATCATACTACGATGTTGCATCATGCCATAAAGCCCCAAACACAACATGAACACGGCGATAATCAGGTAGGTATTGAGATTACAACTAATCACTTACTTAAGCCCCCTGCGCTTGCCGTTCCAAGTAATCGCCACAGCTCCAATCATGGCGATCATGAGAACGACTGAAATAAGTTCAAATGCCAAGCCATAACGAGTCATCAAGACCTCACCGAGGGCAGCCAGACTGTAATCACCGCCACCCGCTCCTTGAGCCTGAACCCACTGGGTCCGGGAAAGCCCGAGCTGAAGAACGCCTAAAGTCAAGAGCGAAGTCACCAGAGCCAAAATCGTATTTTTCGGCCCGATGGCATAGGCGGCCAACTGTTTCGGCGTGTAACCAACCATGATCCCGAAAACAATCATAATACAGACCGCTCCGACATAGATTAAAATCTGCATCAAAGCGAGAAATGGACTGTTCAGATAAAGATAGAGCCCGGCCGTACCAAACATCGCCATCGCCAGTCCCATTACCGCTTTCATCAGGATCTGTGAACTGACCGCAACCAGAGCCCCGAAGACAATCAGAATGATGAAGAGGTAGAAAAAAATCTCGGTTAAGATTCCGTAAGCCATCAGTTGCCTCCGGCGGCCGCAGCAAGGGGTTGTTGATGCCGACGCTCGAGCCGCTCAATGAGATCATAATGAAACTCTTCGCGGGTAAAGCCTGCGATATTGTAGTCTTGCGAATAATCGAGAGCCCCTTTAGGACAAGTTTCGACACAGCTGCCACAGAGACTGCATTTGGTAAAGTCCAGCGAGAAGACCGTCAAAGACTTACGCTTCTCGCCCTCTTTTTTTTCACCCTCGACGACCAGACAGTTGGAGGGACAGGCCTTGGCACACATCCCGCAAACAATACAATCACAACCACCGGTTTCAGGGTTAAAAACAAGCTCGACATGGCCGCGATAATTAGGTGTAATATCACACTCCTCACGCGGGTACTGGACCGTTACGATAGGCTGAAACAGCGCCTTTATGGTCACTTTCAGACCGATCAGCAGACTCTTTCCGCCAAACCAGAGCTCACCGAAATATCCTCGATTATTCATATCAATTTAACCAATACTGCTGTGATGAGAAGATTAGCCAGAGAAAAGGGGATTAAATATTTCCAGCAAAAAGTCATCAATTGATCGAAACGTACTCTCGGAAAAGTCCAACGTATCCAGATCATGACAAAAAGCAGGCCATAGACCTTGAGCATAAACCAGAAGATACCAGTGTAGTCGCCCAATGGCAGAGGAATACCTTTCCAACCGCCTAAGAAAAGGACGGTGGCGATAGAGCAGACGGTAAACATATTGGCATATTCAGCGAGAAAGAAAAAGCTGAACCCCATACCACTGTACTCGGTGTGGAAACCGGCGGTGAGCTCACTTTCCGCTTCCGGCATATCAAAGGGGGCGCGGTTGGTCTCAGCCAGACCGGAGATAAAATAGATGATAAAAGCCAGCGGTTGAATCAGAATAAACCAATAATATTTCTGGGCCGCGATAATCCCCTGCAGGCTGAAGGTATTGGTGATCAGGATGATCGACAAGATCGAGAGCAGCAACGGGATCTCATAAGAGACCGCCTGGGCCACCGAACGAAAAGTACCAAAAAGCGAATATTTATTATTAGACGCCCAGCCGGCTACGAGAATCGCAATAACATTTATTGAAGTCATGGCGAGAATGAATATCAGACTGATATCCATCGAGGCAATCTGCAGCTTTTGGGCAAAAGGAATGACGACAAAGGGCAGAACACAAGGGGCAAAAGAGAGTATCGGAGCCAGCCGAAAGAGAAATTTGTTCGAGGCTTCCGGCACCACCAGCTGTTTACCAATCAGTTTGAAACCGTCGATAAGCAACTGCAGAACACCGTGAGGTCCGACCTCCATAAGTCCCGGCCGCCGCTGGATATGGGCTGAGACCTTACGTTCCATATAACCAAGAATCATGGCATTGAGAAAAACAAAGGCCACCACTAACACTGCGGCGATGATCATTCGTAACAACTCAGGGGGCATATCGCTACTCCACTAAAAAGAATACCGGCACTAGCTACTGTTTTTTAATTTTTCAGATCTATCTATCAATTTCGGGGATAACCAAGTCCATACTGCCCATGGCCGCAACCAGGTCAGATAACAACATGCCCTGACAAAGTTCCGGCAACACACTCAGGTTCGAATAGGACGGTACCCGAATTTTGAGACGATAAGGAATATCGCCACCGCCACTAACCAGATAATAGGTCAACTCACCCCGAGCTGCCTCGACTGCAAAGCTGCAGTCTCCGGTCGGCATTTTCAATTTTTTCGGGACTTTGCCAAGGAAAGGCCCATCGGGCAACTGATCAAGGGCCTGCTCAATAATCCGCAAGCTCTGCTCAATCTCCTCCAAACGTACCATATAGCGATCATATGAATCACCGTTTTGACCGACGGGGATCTCGAAATCGAAGTTTGGATAAACTGAATAGGGCTCGTTTTTGCGCACATCATAAGCAATTCCGGAACCCCTTAAAACCGGCCCGGTAACCCCGTAACGCCGGGCCATATCCGGGCTGATAATGCCAATCCCCTCGGTCCGCTTAATAAAAATAATGTTGCCGGTCACCAGATCATTGTAGATATCGAAACGCTCCCGCTGGCGCTTGATAAAAGCCCGGGTTTTTTCGATAAAATTGTCGTCGATATCCTTACAGACCCCACCGACCCTGAAATAACAGTAGGTCAAACGGGAACCGGTAACATCTTCAAGGATATCAAGCACCTGTTCACGATCATCAAAGGTATAGAGAATCGGAGTGAAGGCACCCATATCAAGCAGCATTGCGCCAATCCAGAGATGGTGACTGACAATGCGGTTGAGTTCCGAGGTAATAACCCGAATATATTCGGCCCGGGCTGGAACCTCAATCCCGCAGAGACGCTCATAGAGGCCAACATAACCGTGATTGTATTGCAGGGCCGCGGCATAATCCATGCGCCCGGTATTGGGCATGAAGGCCCTCCAGTTTTTAAGCTCGCCCATCTTCTCCTGCATGCGGTGACCATAGCCTAAAACCGGTTGGGCCTCGACGACGTACTCACCATCCATCTCCAAGAGAACCCGTAAAACTCCGTGCGTACTCGGATGTTGCGGCCCCATATTGAGATAGTAGTGATTATCGCTGGGAATATCGATTGCCGGCTCAAGATCGGCATGCAAAGTATTATTTTCAGCTAAATTTCCCATCAGCCCTGTTCCGCCTTCTCTGCTTCAGGTTTTTCCTCTACCGGGGCCGCCCAGCGTACCTCACTCGTCTCCTTGAGATCCTCGTCTTTCTTAAGCAAGGGTTTCAAATCGACATCCTCTTCGGCCAAGATCAGGGGTTTAAGGTAGGGATGATCGGTGAAAACAACACCGTAAAAATCTCTGGTTTCGCGCTCATGCCAATTGGCCCCTTGATAGATATCGGAGATCGTCGGCATCGAATTATCGGCTTTGACGGCCGCCCGAACAACTAAACGGCAGGCCCGTTCAAAACTGGCGAACTGGTAAACAATCTCGATCGCCGGTTTGACATGGAGGCCGCCGACAAAAACCAGAAACATCTCTTGAGCAAGCATACATTCGGCTAAGGAGCGCAGTTTGTCAGCCTCCAGGTCAATCTCGAAATGATAGCCGCGCTGTTGGTAGTCACAGGCATCAACCTGAATCGACAACTCCTGCAAAGCGCTGATAAGTTTCTCAGTAGCTGGGTGCATCGGATATCTTCCTCTGGGGGAACGGATGGCGAACCCCGCTAATCTTCTCCTGAAGTTTCAAAATCCCCTCAAGCAGACCTTCGGGACGCGGCGGGCAGCCGGGTACATAGACATCAACCGGAATCAACTTATCGACCCCTTCGATCACATTATAGTTCTCTTCGACGGCAAAGGGGCCACCGGATATCGCACAATTTCCCATGGCGATCACCCATTTAGGTGAGGGCATCTGATCGTAGAGGGTCATCACCGCCGAGGCCATCTTTTTATTGACGGTACCGGCGACAATCATCAGATCACTCTGACGCGGTGAGGGCCGAAAGACTTCCGAACCAAAACGAGAGATATCAAATCGGGCCATACCCAGACTCATCATCTCGATAGCGCAACAGGCCAGACCAAAGGTCATAGGCCAGAGTGAGTTGGCCCGACACAGATTAAAGATATCATCGGCCAGTTTGTGCTTAAACAGCGGACCCGGATCACGAACTACAAAATCACCCGGCGCCCCTCTCTCAAGCCGAGCCTGGAGCTCGGCCGAGTATGAGTGAACGTTTAGCTTACCTCTCTCTTGATCGCCCACGTAAAAACTCCTTTAACCCACACATATGCGACCGCCAAGGTCAAAATTCCAACAAAAATAAAAAGCTCCAGCACCCCCTGCAGTCCGGATACACGATCGTAGGCGGCGGCAACCGGGAAGAGATAGAGAATATCAACATCAAAGGCGAGAAAAATCAGGGCATAGAGATAGTAGGCCGCCCCGAAACGGATGTCCCAGGCTGAGCCAAAAGGGTCCATGCCGCACTCGTAGGTGAGCAAGGTCTTCTTATGAATGGTTCGGGGACGAAAAATGTTGGAGATAACAAAAGGCGCAACGCCGGCGATAATACCACCAGCCAGCATCACGATAATATAGACAAAATCAAGAACATGCGGAGCAGGCATTTTAACAAACCCCCCTGGAGCCAAGCTGAGATGAGCCCGTTTGCATAAGTACGAATCTGAAAACGAGCACTGTGCTACCCTCACGCGAGGCCATTTTAAAACAACCAAAGTGAAAAAGCGGGTGAGACATAAACCATTAAAAATGCAAAGTCAAGATTTTTTTACAACCTCCTAGGTTGAAAAATAATTAGCAATTTCACTTAATTATAAACAATAACCGATATTTAGCAAATACTGAATACTGCATACAAAATATCAACCTTCAGTAAAACACTGTTAAAAAACAATGAGCTATCGGGCATAAAAAAGGGCCAGCAGCTTTCACCCTGCCGACCCTTTTTATCCAATTGAACAGTTTATTCGCCATTCAAATATTCATGTATCGCCGCCGCCGCTATTTTCCCGGCACCCATAGCCTGAATTACAGTTGCTGCCCCGGTGACGATGTCACCACCGGCATAGACCCCCGGCATATTCGTCGCTCCGGTTTCCGGATCGGCATCGATATTGCCCCAACGGTTGGTCTTCAGGTCCGGTGTCGTTGACGGCACCAGTGGATTAGGACCGTTGCCGATGGCCACGACTACAGTATCAACATCAACAACAAATTCGGAACCTTCAATCGGTACCGGGCGTCGGCGACCCGACTCGTCGGGCTCGCCAAGCTCCATCTTGATGCACTCAACCCCGGTCAGCCAGCCTTTTTCATCACCGATCAGGCGCTCGGGATTAGCCAACAGCAGGAATTCAACCCCTTCTTCACCGGCATGATGGATCTCTTCATCACGCGCCGGCATTTCATCCATCGAACGACGATAGATAATATAAGATTTTTCAGCCCCTAGACGCAAAGCCGTCCGCGATGAATCCATGGCGACATTGCCACCACCAAAGGTCGCAACCCGCTTGCCAACGACAATCGGCGTATCATATTCGGGAAAGAGATAAGCTTTCATCAGGTTTGAACGGGTCAGGTACTCATTGGCTGAATAGACACCATTAAGATTTTCACCTTCAATTTTCATAAAGACCGGCAGGCCGGCCCCGGTGCCGATAAAACAGGCGTCAAAACGCTCTAAAAGCTCATCGACGGTCTCAATCCGGCCGACAACATAGCTCTCAACAACTTCGACACCTAAAGCTTTAAGATAATCGACCTCGGCCTGGACAATTGCTTTGGGCAGACGAAATTCCGGGATACCATAAACCAAAACCCCACCGGTTTTGTGCAGGGCTTCAAAAATCGTCACCTGATGACCAAGTTTAATAAGATCGCCGGCGGCCGTCAATCCGGCCGGACCGCCGCCGATAACCGCAACCTTCTTGCCGGTTGCCGGCTTAATTTCGGGAAGTTCAATCTTGCCCTGGGCCCGCTCATAGTCGGCGGCAAAACGCTCGAGCCGACCAATCGCCACCGGGTCACCCTTTTTATTGAGAACACATTTTATTTCACACTGGCTCTCCTGGGGACAAACCCGGCCGCAAATCGCCGGCAGGGCATTAGTCTCTTTAAGTTTATGGGCTGCTTTGAGGAAATCACCATCGGCTATCAGACCGATAAATTCGGGAATCTTGACGTTTACCGGGCAACCTTCGACACATTTAGGCTTCTTGCAGCGCAGGCAACGACTCGCTTCCAACATTGCGGTTTCATTAGAGTAGCCCAATGGGACTTCGTCAAAGTTGTGCGCCCTGACCTTGGCTTCCTGTTCCGGCATCGGATGCCGGGGCAGTTTCTTTGCCTTATTTACTTTTTCCTTTTTTTCCTTTTTTTCCTTTTTTTCCTCAGTCATTACTCATCACCTCCGCATTCGCTGCAGCAACCACAATCATCACCGCGCTGGTAGCGTTCGACCGCCACTTTTTCCTGTTTCAGATAGATGCTCTGTCTTTTCAGCAGCTCATCAAAATCAACTTTATGGCCGTCAAATTCAGGCCCGTCCACACAGACAAATTTAGTTTCGCCGCCAACCGTTATCCGGCAAGCACCGCACATGCCCGTCGCATCGACCATAATCGTCGGCAAACTGACCAAGGTCTTGATCCCGAATGGTTCAGAGGTTTTGCAGACAAACTTCATCATGATCGGCGGTCCGATACCGATTACCAAGCCAATTTCGCCACTTTCCCGATTTTTCTCCAAAAGCTCCTGTTCAACCTTGGTTACAAGGCCGTGAGTTCCATACGAGCCATCATCGGTGCAAACATAGAGTTCATCACTCAAATCCCGCATCTTATCTTCCCAAAAGATAAGATCCTTGGTCCGTGCCCCTATGATCGTGATAATTTTGTTGCCATGCGCTTTTAAAGCCTTGACAATATTATGGGTCGGCGCAATCCCGATACCACCGGCGACGCAAAGGACAGTACCAAAATCACCCATATGCGTAGGCTGGCCAAGCGGCCCGATGAAATCGGCCAGGCAATCGCCCACTTCAAACTTGCCAAGCTTCATCGTACTCTTGCCAACCTCCTGGAAAATTATGGTCACCAAACCCTTTTCCGGATCGGTGTCGGCGACCGTCAACGGAACCCTTTCACCAGTCTCATCAAGACGGAAAACAACAAACTGGCCGCCCTTTGCCTTTCTGGCGATGCGCGGCGCTTCAATCTGCATCATTTTGACGCTCGGGTTCTGCGAGAACTCCTCTTTCGCGACAATCCTGTTCACGATCTACTCCTTAAAAGTTAGGTTACAACTTTTCTGCAAAAACCATAAATTAACAGCCCAAACCAAAATTATTCGAGCTCAAGCTGTTGCTGTTTTTTTCACAAAGCCGGCAACAGCTTTGCTAAAAAAAACACAAGAATGCGCCATTTAATATATACAGTATACAAATGTCAAGCCCTTTATCGAACTCAAACCAACCGGGATAAAAACCTATCTTGCAATAATTGCAAAATCGGCCCCAGTTAATCCAGCCAGATCAGCTGGAGAAAGCTCGATATCCAACCCTAAAAAGAAATCAGCGGCAGGGAAAAGCGGACAAAGTAATAAAATTCAAGGTTGCGTGAACCGTAAAGAGGGGAAAAAAGAGGGCCATAAAAAAAATATTAACCACCGGAATCATGCTGATCAGGGCTGGCAACCAGCCAAGACGCAGGGCTCGCAACCACTCAGTCTTGATCCAGCTCAACTTATGCCCCAGGCTCCAGCGCTGGCGGGAAGCCGGATAGTCGATAAACATCAAGGCGGAATAGAAGATGTAGAGAAGAACAACCAGCCCCTGCCCGACAACGGGGATTAAGTTAAGCAAAAGTGCCGCAACTGTAACTAAAAGACCAAAAGCGCCAATTTTACAGCCCTCAACCAGATCCTTGACGATACCTACCCAAGTAAAGCCCTCATCATCTGCAAAAGCTTCACCAAGATACCTTTTTTCCGCCGAAATACTTAAAAAGGCATAGCCGGGGGCGGTCAGACTGTAGGAAACCAGAAACGCTAAATAGAAAGCTATAACCCGCGAAAGCACGAGAAACACCAACCTCAACACCCACCACCCTTTTACCAGAAACCAACCGGTAATACCCGCAATTTCAGGAACCTGCTGAAAAAAATGGCCGGTCAGACCGTCCACGAAATGCACCGAAACCAGATAACCCAACCAAGTCAGCAGAGCAGTACACAACATGAGAAACAAGCTCAAAACCAGAAGGTTCATATGCCTTAAAATGAAACGCAGAGAAAACGTTAAGGGCAGCCATTTCACCTTGGATACCGCATCATTTTCTGATATCTGTACAGACATAACCCGCCCTTATTAAATATTGCTTCAAAACCTGCTCCCCACTCTTCTTCCCAAAACCACTTCCGAGTAGCGGTCGACTATAGCGTCACTCTTTAAAAGTTGCAACACCAATCTCAACCGCATAAAATTTATACTCTTTTCATACATTCGTCCTATTGATTTTTCCAGAATATCGTGTTTATTGAGTAGTGTATGTTGCACCACGTGCACGCCACAACCTCGAAAGACAGGGCCGGGTAGCCCACACCTAAGCAACTAAAATCAAGGAGGAAAAAATGGGGAAAGGATTTAAAAGCAACTAGTTTTCAATATTTTTATTATGGTTATAATTAGTTATTTTAAGTTATTATTAGTTATTATTATTGACTACAACTCTTTA
>JAGHAQ010000082.1 GCA_021161425.1 Candidatus Tharpella sp.
CTTTACAGACGGAGGTAAAGAGCGAGAACAAGAGATGGCGGCTTTCTGGCAGCACTGCGTCGCCTGCGCTCACGCTTGCGAAGAGCTCGCCAAACAGCTCAATTATCCCCAACCAGAAGAAGCCTTCATTGCCGGCCTCCTGCATGACATCGGTAAACTGATAGCTTATCACCGCCTCGAAGAACCCTTCACCCAACTTCTTACGCAACTTAAAAATCCAACCGCTGAAAACCGCCGAGAATGGCCGCCACTTAGCCTGGAAAAAGAGATTGTCGGAGCCGGTCATCACTTGATCGGCAAATGGGCAGCCGAAGCCTGGAACTTCCCCACACACATTATTGAGGCGGTCTGGCTGCATCACCAACCCCCGACCGGCCCCCGTAATGAAACCCCTTCACTGCCGTTGCTGGTGCGCTTTGCCGATGCCATATGCAACCTTTACAACCTGGGCTCCAACTATTTTATCAACCATGAGCTCGACTACTCGACCTCCGCTCCCTACGCCCGCACGGTTGAAACCTTAAAGACCTTTTTTCGCCTTGACCAGGAAACCCTGTTAAGCATCTATCACACAACCAATAGTCATCTGCATGAGTTCGGAAACAGTCTTGAGGTGGTTGACAATAACCTCTATTTTGCGGCTATCCGCAAAACCAACCGGGAGCTGGGGCGCCTCAATCTGGAACAGGAAAAGACTCTGGCCGAACTTAGTTTAAAAAATCAATTATTTGAGAGCCTGGCCGTCGTCGATCAGAAACTGGGGCCGCGCCCTAAAAGAAGCTCCATAATCCATGAGATTATCACTGAAATCCTTAACTTATGCCAAAGCCAAATTGCTTTCTGCGGCCTCCTCCACAGCGAAACGGCCCCAGCCTGTTGGCTGGGACAATTTGGTGATAAGAAGTTTTCCGACAAGGATTTAGCTGCAAGCAAACCTTTCCTTATCGAAAAAAATGATCCTCAACAGCCAAACAGTGAAGTCAATCGTCAGGTGAAAATTGTTACCACCCTCAAACGCTTGATTTTGAAAAAATCTGACACCCTATTGCGAAACAGCCGTATCACCCCTTTAAAGGATCACCCCACCATTCTAATGATCCCCCTTTGTGAGGTAAACCAGACAATTGATTCAACGGTACACGGCCAAATAATTGTCGACTGTATCAAACTGGGTCGGAACGGGATAAACAAAAGCGTTTTACTGAAAACCCTTTCCCATTTCGCCGCCGGCTGCAGTGACATTATCGAGCGCGGCCAGATGGCCAATCATCTCGCCGGACAAGCAGAGACCATTACCGAACTTAACCGCCAAGGTGAAGCGGTACAAAATGAACTGCTACAGGCTCACCGCCTGGCCACGGTCGGGCGTCTGGCGGCCGGTGCCGCCCATGAGATAAACAACCCTTTGACCGTAATTTCGGGACAACTCCAGATTCTAAAGGGTAAGGCGGAAACAAGCGACGATCTTAAAGACAACCTGAAACGCTTTGACAGTATGCTGGGAAAGGTTGATAAAATCGCTCTCATCGTCAGTGACCTGCTCGCCTATGGGCGCCCACAAAAAGCCCGGGTCCAACCGGTTTCCGTTAAAAACGTTATCCGTCAGGCAATAGAAGCCGTCAAACACCGCCAAGGGTTTGCTGAGATCAACTTCACCATCAACATACCCTACAACTTGCCGATGGTCATCGTCGACTCGCAGCAACTCGGCCAGGTCTTTATCAACCTGCTGATTAATGCACAGATGTCGATGCCGGGTAGCGGCTCAATCGACATCCTTGCCGCCCTCAACCGAAACCAGGTGGAGATCAGCCTGAGTGACACCGGTTGCGGCATCTCACCGGAAGATTTGCCAACAATTTTCGACCCCTTCTTTACAACCAGAGAACCGGATTCAGGTACCGGTTTAGGCCTTTCGATAGTACACTCCCTGATTGAAGCCAACCACGGCAGCATTGAAGTCGAGAGCACGCTTAATGAAGGAACGACTTTCAGGATCTTGTTACCAGCCTCTAAAAGCAGCGGTCCTCCGCCGGTGGCCAGTGGTCGGTAAAACCCTGCCATTGACCACTACAAACTGACCACTTACCCATGACTGCTCAGATTCAAAATCCAGCCACTATTCTCAAACAGTACTGGGGACATAAAAGTTTTCTCCCCCATCAACAAGAGGCGATCGATTGTGTCCTGAAGAATGAGGACTCAATCCTCGTCCTGCCGACCGGGGGCGGCAAATCGGCCTGTTACCAGATTCCGGCTCTGGCTCTTAACTCCCTGGCTCTGGTAGTCTCTCCACTAATCGCCCTGATGAAAGACCAGGTCGACGGTTTACGCCTTAACGGGGTCCCGGCCGCCTGCATCAACAGCTCCATGACAATTGCCGAAAAACGCCAGGTCACGGACCAGCTCATGGCGGGAGAGCTTAATCTCCTCTATATTTCACCGGAAAAACTGGCTCAGGAACGAAGCCTAACTTTTTTAAAAACCTTAGACCTTCGCTTTATCGCCGTTGATGAAGCTCATTGCATCAGCCAGTGGGGCCACGATTTTCGCCCCGACTACCGGCAACTGGGGAATTTGCGGGGAATTTTCCCCAACATCTCTTTTCATGCCTATACCGCCACCGCCACCCGCGAAGTCCAGAAAGATATCGCAGTCCAGCTCAATCTTAAAGATCCCCGCTTTCTGATCGGCTCCTTTGACCGCCCCAACCTAACCTACCGGGTTTTGCGCAAAAGCTCCCGCCACTTTGCCCAGATCATGGAGATCCTTGAACGCCACTCAGGACAAGCGGGAATTATCTACTGCCAAAGCCGCCGTGAAGTTGAAGAAACGGCCGGCCGTCTGGCGGACACCGGCCGCCCCGTTTGGCCTTACCACGCCGGTATGGCCGACCATGAACGCAAAATAAACCAGGAGGCATTTATCAATCATGAAGCCGGCATCATAGTCGCCACCATCGCCTTCGGTATGGGGATTGACAAATCCAACATCCGCTTCGTCATTCACAGCGGCTTGCCCAAAGCCCTGGAAAATTACCAGCAGGAGAGCGGCCGCGCCGGCCGCGACAGCCTGCCGGCCGAATGTGTTCTCTTCCACAACAGTAACGATCTGCAACGCTGGCAACGAAACCTCAACGAAGCGACCAATGAAACGGGATCAGAGGGTGCTCAACGCTCTTTGCAGGCCATGAGCAATTACGCTCAGGGGATCAACTGCCGCCACCGCACCCTGGTCAACTACTTTGGCCAGGATCTGGATACAGAAAATTGTGGTCACTGCGACATCTGCCTTGAAGAGATGCCGGAGATCGACGACCCCCTGACTACCGGTCAAAAAATCATCTCCAGCATCCTGCGACAGGGGGAAAATTTCGGACTCCACTACAGTGCTCAAGTCCTCAAAGGCTCCAATGACCGCCGCATTAAAACCAACAACCATGACCAACTCTCCACCTGGGGCATTTTAAAAGAGCAAAGAACTGAACAGATCAAGGCGTGGCTCGACCAACTCATCAGCCAGGGTTTTCTGGTTCGCGAAGGCGAATATCAAGTTCTTAAGGTTGCCCTAAGCGGAAGGGCTTTGCTCCGCGGAGAAAAAAGTCCCCGGCTACTAAGTATAAAAACTACATCCAGTTCATCAACTCCAGTCACTGCCGAGACCATACTAACCCCCCAGGAACTCGAACTTTTCGCCGCTCTGCGCGAGTTGCGCCGGGAACTGGCCAGCGCCCGCAAAGTCCCCCCCTATGTCATATTCAGTGACGCTTCACTTTACGATATGGCCCGGCGCCGGCCCACAAACCTTAACCTTTTTCGGCAGGTCAAAGGGGTAGGTGAAATGAAGCTGCATGATTTCGGTGAAATTTTCACCGCCAGAATCAAAGAGTTCTGCGGCCAGCACGATCTTGAAAGCGACTGTCGAGTCGATCCGACAGTCAGTATCAAAACCTCCGACTGCAGCCCTGACCAGCTCAGTAAATCCGAACTTAAAGCTTTTGCCTGTTTTGCCGAAGGGCTCTCCCTCAAAGAGACCGCCAAAACAATGGAACGAGCCCTGTCAACGACCAATGGCTATCTGCTCTCCTATATCCGTCATGCAAAAATCAGCAACCCCGCCCCCTGGATTACTACAGTTAACCGGCAAAAGATTGAGGCGGCGATAGCCGAATTAGGTCGGGGTCCTTTAAAACCGATCTTTATCAAACTCGAAGAGAAGATCCCCTACGAAGAGATCAGAATTGTGATCGAATGCCTGAAAGTCAAAGAGAGGGAGGCTCAAACCAAAAAGTGAAAAGTCTTATCTATATAAATGGCCGCTTTATGCCGGAAAACCGGGCCACCATCTCACCCCTTGATAGCGGCTTTCTTTTTGGCGAGGGCCTCTTTGAGACGATCCGCAGCTACCAAGGCCACCCGTTCCTACTTGACAAACACCTTGCCCGCCTGCGCCGGGGCCTGCAAAGACTTGCCATCCCCGAACCACAAAACCTGCGGCAAAGCCCGGCCATCATCAGCGAGTTGCTGGCCGCAAATGAGCTGACCCAGGATGCGGGCGTCATCAAACTGGTTGTCAGCCGGGGAGATACGGAGATCAGCGATCCGGATAAAAATCTGGCACCAACGTTAATGATCAGGGCAACCCAACTCGATCTTGAAAGCATCCGCCGTCGGCAACAAGGTATGCGGGCCTTAATTATGCCCTGGCGCCGGGATCGACAAAATCCTTTGCTGACCGTAAAGAGTTTGAGCTATCTGGAAAATCGTTATGGCCTGGGAGAAGCCCATAGGGGAGGCTTTGATGAAGGAATTTTTCTCAATCAGGAGGGTGAACTCTGCGAAGGCAGCTTCTCAAATCTATTTCTGATTAGAGACGAAAACCTGCTGACTCCACCCCTTACGGCCGGGCTTCTGCCCGGCATCACCCGGGCTTTTATTCTGGACACGGCAGATCGACTCCATCTTGATTGCCAAGAGACGCCTCTTTACGAAAGAGATATAAAAAAGTGTGACGGCGCTTTTTTAACAAGCTCACTGATGGAGATGGCACCACTGATTGAACTCTCTGAACATAAATTCAACCTTGGCAGAACCTCTAAACTACGAAGCACCCTGCAAGAAACCTTCAGAAAGGGAACCTCTTAAAAAGATAAAAGGGAACAGATTCAAAACCTGTTCCCTTTTATGAGAGCACAAACACCTGAACCGGCGTTGCTAGATACTTAAAGACGACGCCATCAATTTTTAAGCCAGAAAGGTTTGGGAGCCTTCTCGAAGGATGGGTCGAGAGCCGAGTTTGAAGCGGGCTCCTGCTGAGCAGTTATTTTTTTTGCTTGCGGGACCGCTTTAGCGGCCGGCGGAGCTGATATTTTTATCTCTTTTTCAACCTTTACAGCCTCAGGCTTCACCCTTTTATTCAACCAGAACGGCTTAGGAGCCTTGCTGAAGGAATCGACTTTTAGAGCCGGGGCTTTAACCTCCGGTTTAACCTTTTTGAGCGTTTGCTGAGCCAACGGCCCTCTCTTCATCTGCCGCCAGAACGGAACCGGGGCCTTGTCAAAAGAGGAATCTTTTTTAATTACGACCGCAGATGTCTGACCACCTTTGGGAACCACCTTCACGACCGCCTTTCCCCCGGCCAGTGCAGCTTTTTCAAAAACCACCAGCTCGGTCTTCAATCCGGCCACTTCAGCCTCAAGCCCCTTGATTTTTGACATCAGGGCCGAAATCTCCGCTTTGCCCTGTTCAACCTGAACTACGGCCGCCGACTTCAAGGGCGCGGAGGAAATATAGTAAAACCAGAAAAGAGCCAGAACCGCAAGCACGAAAACCATGGAAAGAATACCAATAGAATCGGAACCCCCATCGGTCACCGGAGAGGTTGTAGTCATTGCGGTTTTGCCATTCTTCTCGTTATTACCAGCATCACGGATAACGCTATCACTTGCGGCGACACCGACAGGCTCCGCAACGACTATAGCTTCATTGTTCTCAAGCTCTACCGTAACCGGTTCAGATTCATCCGCCGACCCGCTTTCGTTGACTAGCGACGCAGCTGACTCGGCAACCAACGGCTCTCCACTCTCTTTAGAAACTATTATTTTTTCAGTCTCTTTAGCCTCAGTCTCGACAGGCTCCTTTACGACATCGGGGGTTGGTTCATCAAGCCCGGCCACACTGAAAAAAGCGGCCATCTTCTGCTTATCGATTTCGGCCGGAACCGGAGCTTTATCAACCACCTTCTTCCGCCGACCGCGACTGATCGAAGCTTTACCTGTTTTAGAGGTTTTCTTTCCACTTCCAGTTGTCATATGAACAACTCCTCATAAATTTTCTGATAATCTTCACGAGCCCGGGAACGTCCTCGGAACTCAACAATTGTCTGTTGCCGACTGGAGGCCTGCTGAACCTTGGTATCAACCCGCACCGGGGGTAAAACCAGGTCACCGTAACGCTCTATGAGGGCGGCCAGAACATCTTTACTAACATTGACCCGCTGGTCATAAAAGGTCGGCAGAATACCGCAGACCCTGACCTCTTTTTCAAAATACTCTTCAATCATCTTCAGGTTTTCAAAGACCTGACCAACGCCGACCATGGCCAGATAATCCATACTCACCGGCAACAGGAGTTCGTCGACATAAACCAAGGCATTCTGACCGAGAATCGAGAGTGAGGGCGAGCAATCAAGCAAAACTACGCTGATTCCCGGCAAAATCTGGTCGATATCGGCCAGAGCCCGTTTTAAAGCTTCTTCCCGCCGCGGCCGGGTCACGAGTATCGCCTCACAGGCGGCCACGGTCTGATCGGAGAGCAGACAGAAGAGATTCTTCCGGGCCTCGACCAGGCAATCGGCCAGAGGTTTGCCATCTACCAACAGGTCAAAGAGAGAGTTCTCACTCGCAACCCCAAAACTCTCGGCCACATTGCCCTGAGCATCGAGATCGACAACCAAAACCTTATGCCCGGCCTCAGCCAGGCAGTGGGCCAGACTGATAACCGTCGTCGTTTTACCGGTACCACCTTTAAAATTCTGACAGGCTATCTTTCGCACCAGAAACCTCCGCCCGGGATATTCTTTAATTGTCTTCGTAAAACAGACTTCCTACGAAATCACCATAGTTTTATCTGAAAATATTTTTTCGGGTATTGCGTGGTCTAAAACTGATGCCCTCGTAGATAATTATGAGATGACTAAGCAAATATTTACCGGCAAAGCCTTAACAAATGCCCTTTCAGATTGTCAAGCTATTTCACTTTCTTTTACCCTTTGATAACTGTTCTTTATCATGATAGCCCCCTTGGCACTATGGCCCAGATTCTGATTATCGATGACGACTCTTTTGTTGACGATGAGAATCATTCCACTTGAAGACGATAACCGACCCCGATAACCGTGCGAATCAGAGTGGGGTGCTCGGGGTCGGTCTCGATTTTCTGGCGCAGGTGACGGATATGAACATCAATAGTCCGGCTCCATGAGTAGAGTTGCTGCCATCCCCAAAGAACTTTACGGATATCCTCCCGGGTCATGACCCGCCCCTGGTTCTCCGCTAAAAGCCACAACAGGCTGAACTCTTTTTTGGTCAGCTCAATCTCCTTGTCGGCAACCCGGACCAAGCGTTTTTGACGATCGATCCTGAGACTACCAACACTCAGGGAATCAAGCTCTTCCTTGCCGGTTGCGGCTTCCAGGCGCCGCAGGCAGGTCTTGATGCGAGCCTGCAGTTCTAAAAAAGCAAAAGGCTTGACAACATAGTCATCAGCCCCGCACTCAAGCCCTAAGACCTTGTCCGAGAGCCCGTCACGAGCCGTCAGCATGATAACCGGAAAATTGAGTTGCTGTTCGCGCAAACGCCGACAGAGCTGAATCCCGTCAATATCGGGCAGGGTCAGATCCAGGATCAGGAGATCGGGCGGCCCGTTTCTGATAGCCGCCAGCGCCTTGAGCCCTGATGTAAAGGTTTTAACCCTGAACCCGGCCAGCTGCAGGTTGCCTTTGAGAACCGTCAGAATATCCGGATCATCATCAACCACTATAATCAGATCATTGGCTTTACTCATCACTCCTCCAAACAGTCACCAGTCAACTAAACCAGCAGGGCTACCGTAAAAACCGTCTCACCCCCTAAATGGCTTGCGACCCGCAGCGATCCACCGTGGGCTTCAACCAGGCCCCGAGCAATAGCCAGCCCGAGCCCACTGCCGGATCGGCCGCCACTTTTATGACCGTGCCGATAACGTGTAAAGATGGTTTCGAGATCCTTTTCTTCAATCCCGCAACCATGATCGATAACGCTTATCTCGATCACTTTCTCCCGCCTGAGTAGCTGAATTTCGACCACCGCATCAGAATTGGAAAATTTAACTGCATTATGCAGCAGGTTCATAAAAACCTGATTTAAACGCCGATAATCGCCAAGCACCGTAACCTCAGGCAAATATCCCCGACTTTTTACTACAACTCCATTATCCTCTCCGGCGGCAGCAAAGAGGATAATGACTTCCTTAAGCAAGGCCGTCAGGTCAACCTCCTCAAGATCGAGTTCCACCCGATCCAAATCAATCCGGGCCAGATCAATAAGGTTATTGACCATCTCGACAAGCCCCTGAATATTGCGTTCGAGAAGGGTAAGATAGACCCGCTGTTCAGGCTCGCTAACAGTCTGCAAAAGATAGTCAACCCCGCCGCTAATCGTCGTCAACGGGGTCCTCAACTCATGCGAGACAGTTGCTAAGAAATCAGTTTTTAAAGCATCCTGCTGCCGCAGACTGCGATTGGCCTCAACCAGTTCAAAATTGACTTTAAGCAGATCTTCAGTCGCTCGGGCAACCTGCTTCTCCATGTTTTTATGCTGGTTGCTAATGGTTAAAGTCATCTGCCCGAGACTTTGCGCCAGAACCCCGAGTTCATCATTACGGTAAGCCACATTAACAACCGCATCAATATCCCGTTCAAAATTTTTAACCTGGCGATTCAAACGTTTTAAAGGCCGCACCGTCAAGGCGTGATTCAAAAGCACAAGCACAAGCACTGTCAATAGAACAATCAAGGCTCCATCAAACAGCAGGGAACGATGCAGGGCGACGATCCGGGCCATAGCCGCGGAACTCGGAATAATAACACTCAGACAACCTCTGAGCTGGCCGACTTTATAACCTTGATAGTAATGACACCTCAGACATGAAGGCTCTATATAGAGGGCTTGAATAAAACGAAATACCGACTCACCGTCAAGGGTCTGAAGAAGGCTGTATTCACTCTCCTCCCCCTGACCAAAAATTTCCAGGGCTCTACGTTCAGTACCATCTGGGACATTATCTCGATTAATCAGGTGGGTGCTGGTTAGACGAAAACGATAGAGACTGCGATCGGCAGCATATTCTGAAAGTTGACGGGTAACCATAGCCGGATTGCGCAGTAAAAGATGTTGGCCCTTTGTCGTTTCCAAAGTCCCATTACGCAGATAAGGATTGGTTTTGCAACCTTCCCGAGCTTCAATGTAAACCCCACCCTGGTCGGCCAGCCAGCTTCTGGTCAAAAGAACCTGTTGACTTAAAAGCCGGGCCTGGCCTTCAAGTTGACCTAAAATGAAACGCTTTTCAATCTGGTAGAGCTTGGTAAAACTTATCGAGACGACCAGTAAAATCAAGCCGACCACAGCCAGCAGATACTTTCCGCCAAGCCCCAAACGAATCTGTTTCAAAACTTTTTTCCCATATTTTAAAAACCTAAAACTACAACTTCAAGCCCACTCTTTAGCGACTACATCTTAAACTCCTAGCATAATTAACTTCAGTTTAACATATTTAACTGAACCTTTACATAAAACCCGGTTATATTAATAATGGTTAATGGGGCTTCGTTAACCACAATCAGACCGTGTCTCGGGCTTAGGAGATTAGAGCCCGGGAATAAGAATAAACAAGAGACAGGAGAGGGGGGTGAAGGGTATGACTGAAAAAGACGGTGGCGGCACAGAAGTCAGCCGCCGGGATTTTCTCGCCAATGCGGCTATGACCGTGGGCCTGGTTGCCACTCTGGGAACCGCCGGGGTCTACGGAGTCCGCTATCTGGTACCCAAAACGAAGGTGAAGAAATTCGTCGATGTACTGGTAACTAACCTGAAAGAGTTGACCCCCGGTGCGGCTCGAGAGTTCATTGACGCGACGGGCCGTAAAGGAATTCTCGTCAATAACAACGGTAACGTCAAAGCCTTCTCTAAAATTTGCACCCACCTAGGTTGCGAGGTCGAATGGCATCAGCTGAAAAAGGAGTTTTACTGCCCTTGCCATGAAGGTTTTTTTGACGCTGACGGCAAAAACATCAAAGGTCCGCCACCACGCCCGCTCGATGAGTTTAAGGTGACGGTTAAGGACGACAATATTTATGTCGCCCTGGAAGAGGTGTAGCTTATGGAAGATGTCAAAAAAGATGAAGGCTGGATTGACAAAACCCTGCCAGTTGACTGGAATAAGGTCAAGGAGGAAGCGGTTGGCGAGATCCTGCCCCACCACATGAAACTCTGGTGGTACTGTTTGGGTGGCGTCCCGGCAATCATGTTTCTGATCCTGGTAATCACCGGAATGATGCTCTCATTTCATTATGTTCCCCATCCCGACATGGCCTATGAAAGTGTGGTCAAGATCACCACCGAAATCCCTTACGGCTGGTGGCTGCGTTCAATCCATCGCTGGAGTGCGGAGATCATGATCGTAACCGTATCACTACACGCGATCCGGGTTTTTGCGACCGGGGCTTACCGTCATCCACGAGAATTGTGCTGGATGACTGGTGCCATTCTCCTGCTCCTGACCTTTGGCTTAGGCTTTACAGGCTACTCCCTGGTCTACACGCAGATGTCCTACTGGGCCATGACTATCGGCACCGGGATTGCGGCTAAAACCCCGTTTATCGGATCCTTTCTCTCCCGCTTCATGCTGGGTGGCGAGGTTATTGGTGAGGCCACGTTGAACCGTTTTTTCATCCTCCACGCCGCCATCTTGCCAAGCATCACATTCCTCATGGTCTTCGTTCATATTGTTCTGATCCGCCTGCACGGCGTAACCGAACATCTGGTCGGCATCCAGAGGGAAGTTGTCAAGGGCCTCTCACGCGGTGACGAATAGGAGTATAACCATGACTAATGAACCACAAGAAACCCAAGAGGGTTACCGTTTTTTTCCCGATCATATCCTGACTGAGATCAATATCGGGCTTTTCCTCTTTTTCCTCTGCTGCGTCCTGGCAATTGTCCTACCGGTCGAAGTCGGTGAAAAAGCCAACCCTCTGATCACGCCGGAACATATCAAACCGGAGTGGTATTTTTATCCAATGTACAAATGGATCAAGATGATGCCGGAAGCCATAGGTATATTCTTCCCCATGGTCGTCATCGGCATCTTTATCTGCTGGCCATTGGTCGACAATTTTATTGTCAAAGCCACCAGCAACAAAAGTTTGCCAATTTTCATCGGACTTGCCGGCATGGTTTTTATAACCACACTGATGATTCTGGAAGCTCTACCACATTGATGACACAACTAACGTTTTAAACCTTTTATTTTATAACCTTTTATTTCAGGAGAGATAACCATGGATTCAAGCGCAAAAAAATGGTTGGTGTTCATCATGTGCATCTTCCTGCTGGCGGCTCTTTTCCTCGTCGCCCGCTACGAATCGGTTCGTTTTGCCACCAAGATGGGCATGGAACCTCACAAAATCTATGTCAGTGACGCCAGTAAACCTTGTTTGGAATGTCATAAACGCAAAGGTGTTGCACCCAACATGATCACCCAGTGGGAAGGCAGTATGCACGCCGCTAAAGGGATTGACTGCGTCCAGTGTCATACGGCTGAAAAAGGTGATTTCGACGCCTTTACATGCCCCGAATCAAGCACTCTGGTAGCCCAATTCCCAACCCCCAAAGACTGCGCCAAGTGCCACAAGGAAGAGGTTCAGGAATTTACCGAAAGCAAACATGCCTTTCCTTTCTGGCTCTACGCCAATGCCGACCGGGCCGTTTTTGAGCCGATCATCGGCACTAAACACGGCTGTGAAGAGTGCCACCAGATTACCAATTTCTGGCCTGATGGTAGCGTTGGAGAATGTGACGCCTGTCACCCCAAACACAGCTTCTCCATCGCCGTTGCGCGGCAGCCCGAAACCTGCGGCGAATGTCACGTCGGCCCCGATCATCCTCATATTGAGCTCTATATCGAGTCCAAACACGGAAATATTTTCAAGGCGAGAGTTGAGGGCCAGGTGGATATGAGCTTCAAGAGCTCGGAAACGGAACCTATCCCGATTGAAGTTCCGGTCTGTACGACCTGTCATATGGATGCCGTACCCGGTGTTAAAGGCACGCATAATGTCAGTGCCCGTCTGGCCTGGGAATCCCAAGCCCCTTGGAGTTTCCGAACGGTCTGGTTTGACGAGAAACTGGGCAGTTGGGAAGATAAACGGAAACGCATGAGCGGTGTCTGTCTCAATTGCCACGGCAAATCTTTTACCGACAATTACCTTTTGACTGCAGATCTATGCAACCTCCAGTATAATGAAATCCGCCGAGCTTTCGTCTACTGGAATAAAAGATACACAGCCAGCGGAATTGTCGATCGTATTGAATTAGATGGAAAATTCTACTCTAATCCAGTCATCAACGGCTGGGATGAAAAACCTGAACATATTATGTATGATTCATGGCACCATGAGGGTCGCCGTTTTCGCCACGGTTCGGAGATGATGGGGGCTGACTACACCAACTGGCACGGTCTCTGGGAACTCCAGCATAACATGATGGAAATGATCAATTATGGTGCCGAGCATGGTGACGAAGAAGCCAAAAAAATCGCCGACAGTAACAGCCCAACAAAATTCATGACCTATAAACTCTATGATATTCCCGGTAACGAGTGGGGTATCGGAACCGAGAAAAACCGCACTCCGGTTCTCTACAAGATCATCCCCGATTACTGGGAAAAGATCAAGGCCAATGTCGAAGAAGCGGTCAATCAGGGTCTCTTAAGTAAAGAACAGTGGGATATCTGGATGAAACGCTACAACGACAAGGAGCATTACCTCGGCACCAAGTATCCGCCGCATCCAGTTTTCGAAGCCTATAAGGAGCGTTTCAAAAAGGATATGGGCGAATTAAAAAAACAGGGAATAAACCTGAAACTGCCATCGGCAACACCTTTTGATGATGTTCACTAACAGATTTTGACCTTTTCTTGCCGGAGGTGCTTAGGTCGCCTTCGGCAAGAGATAGAAGGAGAAATATAATGACGTGTAAAATCTTTTACCTGGCTATCTGCCTGGCTTGGCTGGCAGCCTCAGTTTTGACACCGACAAACCTTTGGGCCACAGAAAATCCACATAAAATGCTTTTCGAAAACAAGTGCAGTAAATGCCACAACCCCGACCGCATAAAAAAATTCCACAAAGATAAGAAAAAAATGTCTGATACAGTAAAAAGGATGTCCGGCAAGAGAGGATCCAATATCACCCAGGAAGAGCTTGATGCGATAGACGAATACATCCTCTCACTGGATTTCGATACCGGTTCTGGTTGATCATAAAAAAGAGGAGAGTGAAGCCGAGATAACTTCACTCTCCTCTTGAAAATTACTCAAAAAGATATTTTTAACAATTACAGGAAAAAAGTAATGCGAAAAAAATTTGGGCTGTTGCTCTTATTCATTACGCTGCTATCAAATGTGGCGGCGGGCTTCGAGCTCAGAGAAAATGAGATCCTGGCCACTATCGATCAGCAGCAGATTACTCGGGACGGCTTTAACAAATATCTTGAACTATTCAAAAATCCCGGCAACTTTAGTCAGAGCGACCTTAAAACCCGAAAAAAACATCTCGAAAATCTGATCAACCGTACTCTGCTACTGGAAGAAGCCCGAAAACAAGGCTATTTTGAAGATCCGGAACTCAAAAAACACGGATCCCTCAACTCAATCGAACATGAAACTATTGTTTTGCGACAACTCCTCACCGACCGGATCTCCAGACCGGCGACAATTGACAATGCAACCGTTAACACCTACCTTGAAACCCATGCCAATCTCACATTCAAACAAGCCCAGGA
>JAGHAQ010000108.1 GCA_021161425.1 Candidatus Tharpella sp.
ACTCAAAGCTCAGTATGAGGCATAACATTGTAAATAAGTGGAAAGTTTCCATGATATTACCCGTAATAGATGTTGAAATTTTCCACTTATTATGATATTTAAGAGGGAACATAGAAAAATGTTTCCTCTTATTTAATCCTCTACTAAGAACTGACACGGGCCCATTGTATATACGGAGTTAATATGGAAAGTCAACCTAAATTCCGTCCCAATCCAGACCTCAAATTAATGGATCAAGTCCGTGAGGTTCTTCGCTATCATCATTACGCATATCGAACCGAGCAGACCTATTGTCAGTGGATATTGCGCTACATCCGTTTCCATGGCGGCAACACGCATCCCCGTGATTTAAGTTTTAGAGATGTGGAGCGTTTTTTGTCCGATTTGGCGGTTCGATGTGAGGTCTCGGCATCAACCCAACGTCAGGCTCTTAATGCCCTGGTTTTTCTTTATCGCAATGTACTTGACCTCCCCCTTGAAGGAAATATTCAACCGATACGCTCAAAAAAACAGCCCAATCTTCCGACCGTGCTGGGCACCGATGAGATCAAATTATTCTTTCGCCAGATAGAGGGAACCCACGCTTTAATGGCGAAGATACTATATGGTTCCGGTTTGCGGCTTATGGAGTGCGTGCGACTGCGAATCAAGGATGTAGATTTTGATCGTAAACGAATCAGGGTTTTGGGAAAGGGTGACAAATGGCGCTCCACTATCATTGCTCAACCTGTAATGGCAGAGCTTCGGGCTCACATCGACAAAGTAAAGGCGTTGCACGAGCGGGATCTTGCAGAGGGGTTTGGCGAAGTCTACATCCCGGCAGCTTTGGCCCGAAAGTATAAAAATGCGGCAATGGAAAGCGGATGGCAATATGTGTTTCCGGGAAAGAAACGCTCTCTTGATCCCCGTTCAGGGCAAGAGCGGAGGCATCATGTGCTGGAATCAGGACTGCAAAAGGCGGTAAAAAAGGCCGCTCACAAAGCTGAAATCGACAAACGAGTTACCTGTCATACCCTGCGCCACAGTTTCGCAACCACCATGCTGGAGAACGGAATCACTATCCGCATGCTGCAGGATATTATGGGGCATGCCGATGTCAAGACTACAGAGCTCTACACTCATGTAATGGATAAAGATATCTCACGCCTCACCAGTCCGCTGGATGGGTTGGACCTATAATTCCTCTGGCAATTGATCAATACTGTTCCCGCAATCTGTATTTTAATATTTTACCGCTAGTGCTGCGCGGCATTCCGGCGAGAATGATCACTTGGTGTGGGACTTTGTACGATGCAATCTCTTTCTTTTCTTAATTTCTAGCCTGGCCGTCTCTTCCCCGTAGGTGAAAAACCTAAAAAGTTTCCTCTTTTTACCTACATCAAAATATATTGATCACCGATTTACAAACTCTTCTACTTTCGTTAGTACTCTTTCCATAAAGATGTTTTAAGTTTCTTTTGTTTGTCTCTATGTTCGAGACGGTAGATAACGTCAGGTCCCCTTGTTCCTGATCATAAAGAGTTTATGGCAATCCTTGAAGTAAACAATCTCCACCTCTCCTTTGGTGGCCTGCAGGTTCTGCATAACGTTAGTTTCTCCGTCAGGAAGAGCGTGATCTGACGATTATTATTATCGAACACGACATGCGGATGATCATGGATATCTCTGATCGCATCATGGTCCTTAACTTTGGGCAGAAGATTGCTGAAGGTAAGCCGCAAGAGGTGCAGCAGCATCCGGAAGTTCTCAAAGCTTATTTAGGTACTGACAAACGGGGGCAAAACTAAAGATGGATTTTTTTCTCCTTCTCTTAACCTGTGGTATCGTGGTCGGCAGTATCGCGGCCTCTATTGGTGGTTTGATTATCGGTAATATCGGTGGTAGCCAGTTTACCAGTAATGATTTTACCGGCAAACTGGATGAGCATGGAATTAAAATCAGCATGGACGGCCGTGACCGTTACCAGGATAACATTTTTGTAGAACGTTTACGGTGGACCGTGAAATATCATTATCTCTATCTTCATGCATTCAACAATGGTACAGAATTGAGACAGGGACTAAAAAACTGGTTCTCATTTTACAATCAGGAACGCTTCCACCAATCATTAGGTGACAAAACACCAGATGAGGTATATTATGATAGATTAATTTTGAGGGCGGCGTGCCGATCTCCTGCTCAATCACCAGCCGGTCGGTTTGACATTGAAGTTACTCAATTTCGTCGCCTACTGGCTGATGTTTAGATCTCTACAGAACTATGTTGGCCTGCGACGGGCGCACTTTTGCTTCTCTGCCGCCGCTAAAGTCAGCCCCGAGGTTTTACGATTTTTTCACGATATCGGCATCCGGGTTAAAGAGGGTTACGGTATGGCGGAGTGTACCGGACTCTCTTTTATCCATATGGGCGACGATATTAAACTTGGAACCGTGGGTAAGGCGATTGATATAATCGAATTCAAGATCAGCTCGGAAGGCGAACTCTTAAAACGGCGGGAATCGATCTTTGTCGGCTACTACAAGAATGAAAAAGCGACGCAAAGTATGATTGTCGACGGTTGGCTCTATACCGGCGATATCGCCGCCCTTGATGAAGACGGCCATATCGGGATCGTTGACCGCAAAAAAGATATCATCATTACTTCAGGCGGCAAAAATATCGCCCCCTCCGAGATTGAGAACTCGCTTACCACCAGTCTTTTCATCAAATATGAAGATCAGAAGGGCGAATGTCTATAAGAAATTTGCGGCCGAAATCGATGCCGTGTATCAATAATTAGGGAGTAAAAAATGAAAAATGATCGAGATGTGGTCATCGTTGCCATGGGCCGTAGCGCTATCGGCGTTTTTGGTGGTTCTTTAAAAGATGTGCGGGCTCACCAGTTGGGAGCTCAGGTGATCAAAGGGGTGCTGGAAAAAGTCCCGGCGGTAAATCCGGCCGAGCTTGATGATGTTATCATGGGTGATTGCGTTCAGTCTCCGGATGAAGCTAACACGGCCCGTACCGCAGCTTTAGCAGCTGGAATCCCGGCCGAGGTGCCGGCCGTTACTATTCAACGCCAGTGCTCAAGCGCTATGGAAGCTTTGGCCCAGGCCGCCAACCAGATTCGTTTAGGTGATGCCGAGCTTATTTTGGCCGGTGGCATGGAATCGATGTCAAATGCCTTCTACTGTCTTCCAGCCGCCCGTTGGGGGGCTCGCCTGCAGCATGGCAAGATGATGGATTCGATGTGGGAGTTACTCTATTCCGGATCCTGCCTGCTCGAACCTCCGGGATTTATCATGGGCCAGACCGCTGAAAATCTGGCTCTGAAATATGATATTTCCCGTCAGGAACAGGATATCATCGCCCTTCGAAGCCACAACAATACGGAAAAAGCAATTGATCAGGGTAATTTCAAAGATGAGATCATCCCGATTGCGATTCCCCGTCGCAAAGGTGATCCGCAAATTTTTGACACGGATGAACATGTTCGTCGAGGTTTGACAATGGTAGACCTCGAACGTCTGAAACCGATTTTTGCTAAATCCGGTACGGTCACCGCCGGTAATGCTTCAGGACTTAATGATGGTGCAGCTATCTGTTTGCTTGCCAGTCGCCAAAAAGCCAAAGCCTTGGGCCTGCCGATTCTGGCCCGGATTCGTTCCTATGCTGTAGCTGGTTGTGACCCGAAAATCATGGGCTGGGGACCGGTTCCGGCAACCCGAAAGCTTTTACAGAAATCCGGTTGCAAACTCTCCGACATCGAACTTATTGAACTTAACGAAGCCTTCGCCTCCCAATATCTGGCTTGTGAACAGGGCCTTGACCTTAATCGCGAGATTACTAATGTCAACGGTTCCGGCATCGGTATGGGCCACCCCGTCGGTTGTACCGGAGCTCGTATTTTGATCTCACTTTTGCATGAGATGAAGCGCCGCAGCTTGGGCTTAGGTTTGGCAACCCTGTGCGTCGGTGGTGGTATGGGGATGAGTATGCTGGTCGAAAATGAATAGTGAAAAGATGAAACTTTTGTAGCATATTACAGTCAAATAATAACGACAAAGCCCCCTTTTTGTGACCTAGCTGATCACGAAAAGGGGGCTTTGTCGGTTTAACCCGTTTTGGGGGATTTTGTTGTAATTGTTTTTTAGCCTGAAATTTTATTTGGCATTATCTGGATAAATATTGTATGTTTATGTGTAGTGCAACTATAAATTCATTGTCAAGCAGAATTTTGGGCTCAGTAACTGTAACTTGAAAACTACAGCGACAAATATTATAAAGTTCACTGTTGAGGTGAGTTGTTGCGAGAAAGCTTGCCGGCAAATATTGATGATAATCAGGAATGGAGGTCGGGACTAATGTTGCATCGTTTAAAATGGCAGATAACTATATTTTTCTGTCTCATCCTTTTGTGTGGCGTTTCGGTTAAGGCTCAGGATGTTGTTGATGGTTGGCCACGGGAGATTGAAACCCCAAAAGCCTTGATTGTTATTTATCAGCCGCAGCCTGAGAGCTTGGACGGCAACCTTCTGAAAGGTCGGGTAGCAGTCTCCCTGGAATTCAAAAACGGGGAGGAGCCGATGTTTGGGGCGGTCTGGTTTGAGGCAAAGCTTGATAGCGACCTTGAAGAGCGCCGAGCTAATTTGGAGGAATTGAAAATTACTGATGTTCGGATACCGCTTGAAGATGAGGAGCATCTGGCCTGTTTTCGTCAGGTGGTTGAGGAAGAGGTTCCTAAATGGGATATGCCGATTGCTCTAGATCGTCTGTTGGCTTCTTTAGAGACAGTTGCGACCCAGAGTCAAATGGCGGAGAAGATCAAGCATGATCCACCGCAAATTATATTTATGCCGGAGCCCGCCATTCTTGTCACCATTGATGGCGAGCCCCGCCTGGTCAGAGAAAATGAGAGTTCTTTGATGCGGGTTGTCAATACCCCGTTTACGATTCTGCTGGTTCCTGAGAAGGAAACCTACTATCTCAATGCCGACCAGAAAACCTGGTATATGGCTGGTGATATCAAGGGTGAATGGCGGATTGCCGATCAGGTTCCGACCGTGGTTGCGGCGCTAGCCCCAAAGCCCGACCAAGTTGAAGAGGCGGAGAACTCAGGTTTTTATGATAAGCTCGAATTGGGGCCGCCACCGAAAGTCGTGGTTGCCACGGAACCCACCGAACTTATATCGAGTACCGGCAAACCCGAATATACGCCGATCAAAGATACCGGCCTGCTCTATCTGAGTAACTCGGACAGCGATGTTTTTATGGTCATAGAGAGTCAGAAAATCTACATTCTTCTGGCCGGTCGCTGGTTTTCCAGCAAAAGTCTCAATGGCCCCTGGCAGTACGTGCCGGGAGATAAATTGCCAGCTGACTTTGCCGCTATCCCTGAAGATTCGGAGATGGCGACTGTTCTTTATGCCGTGCCGGGAACCGAGGCGGCCCACGAGGCGGCTCACGAAGCACAGATTCCCCATACCGCCAAGGTCGACCGCAAAAATGCAACTCTTAAAGTTGAGTATGACGGTAAACCCCGTTTTGAGACGATTTCCGGAACCCGGATGATCTATGCGACCAATACAGAGACCCCGGTTATCTATTTAAAACGTAAATATTACGCCTGTGACGAAGCCATCTGGTTTGTCGCCGAAAGTCCCAACGGACCCTGGCGGGTGACCGACTCAGTTCCTGAAGAGATCTATATGATTCCGCCGGACAATCCGCTTTACAATGTGACCTTTGTGCAGATCTACAGCTCGACCCCGGAAGAGGTCTACATCGGCTACACGCCGGGCTATGCCCATACCTATGTCTATAATACAACCGTGGTTTACGGTACCGGCTATCGTTATCCTTATTGGTATAATCACTTTTACTATCCGCGGCCGGTAACTTATGGTTATCCTGCGCGTTATAACCCTTGGAATGGATGGAGTTTTGGTTTCAGCTATTGCGCTAGTCCTTACAGTTTTTATTTTGGGAACGGCTGGTATCTCGGTGGTTGGTGGGGCCCCTATCGATATCGCGGTTACCGTTACGGATACCGGAGAGGATATTATCATGGTGAAAAGTCAAGGTATAAACCGAGAGGTCGGGTCAGTCACCACCGTCCCCGGCCCGACCTCTATAACAGTCGGAAAAACCGCCGCCGGGTTGTGCCGTCGGCGGCTACCCCGGCTCGGGTTCAGGTTCGACCGACAAGCCGCCGGGCCAATAACGTGTTTGCTGATAAGCAGGGTAATATTCATCGTAAAGCCGGTAACAAGTGGGAAAAGAGAACCCGATACGGTTGGCAAAAAGAAACTTTGCCGAGACGGCCAACAAGTCAAAATACGCGCCCTGTAAATCGTTCGGTAAAGAGACGCCCGATCCGGAAGACTAAGCCAAAACCTAAGGTCTTACGGTCTCAAAAGCATGTTCCACCGATTCGTTCGGAGACACAGCCCAGCGTTCGTTCGGAGACTCGGTCCAGCGTTCGTCCAGAGACCCGGTCCAGCATCCCGGCATCCAAACCTGACAGCTTGGAACGTAGTTTTCAATCACGTCAGCGGGGCACCCGAAAGACTGGTAATTTTCGGCGTTCACGTCATAGTCCCGGCCGCAGAAGATAATTTGAGCACCATTTTTTTCGCAACGGGTTTTTAATCTGATCGCCGAAATGGAAGATGATGCCGTTGGTTTGGGTCGTGTTAATCAGACTTTTGAGAACTGGTCTCGGGCAATAACACTGAGATGTCTTTTCATCCTTGTTTTTCTTTTGCTAAAGAGTTCTAACAATCTTGAATCAAATGAAAACTTCTCAATAGATGCCAGAGCCACAAATTTTATATCTGAATGTAAAGGGTACTCTTACATAACTGTTCGACCCCTTCCTCCCCAGCCCCACCGCACCCCCACCCGCCCCGCCCAACACCAAACCAAAACACCACCCAAACACACCCCCACCC
>JAGHAQ010000055.1 GCA_021161425.1 Candidatus Tharpella sp.
CATCGGTTTTCCCTCTGGGGACACCCATGAAAGTATCAGCTACCAACGCATCACCCATATCCGGAACCGCACCGAAACCCAGCATCAGTTTATAGGCACCCTCCCCGACAAAATCGGCACCACTGAAATAGGTGCCCATGGGATCGAGTTTGGTCTCTTCCCAATCGTATTCATAGAAGGCTTCAATGGTGAAATTATCGGTCGGGCTGATGGTGGCCCAGATTATGCCTTCCGGAGTCAGGGCTTCCTTCAGTTCGGCTCCCGGAACCCGCAGTTTGGAAATGTCGACGGAGTTGATCGTATTGATGCTGTTCTGGATAAAGGTTGATTCACCCCAGCTTACCACCTGCTCACCAACACGGATCTGAAACGGCATTCCCGCAACTTCACGACTGATCCATAGATAACAATCAAGAAGATCAATATCACTGCCCACTGCATCCCGGGCATCAGAGCTGAGATCGGTTCGATCACGGCTACCCTTTTCATTTTCATAATCATAAAATGCCGAACCCCGAGCAAAGGCGCCAAACCACCCGGCATCAATATCGAGATCGGAGGTCATCTTGATGGCATTGCCGATGAGGCCCTTGTCGTAATTCAGGTTCCCGTCGTCGTAGTTGCACGAGTGCTTGTTGCCCCCGTTGGCTTTCCCGATAATGTCATCGTCCCGGTCCTCGACACGCCATCGCAAACCATACGAGATGGTTGAATCAAGCTGGATTCTAACCTGATCGTTTTCGAAAACTTCAAAGGCCTGGACCTGCGGACAAAACCACAGTACCCCCACAAATACCATGATCAAACAACTGATCATGAACTTCTGAAATACACTACTCCCTGATTGGTCTTGCCTCATAACCTCTCCTCCTCAAAAGTTAGGAACCTGTATAGTGAAAAACCGTCTTTGCAAAGATGCATTGCGGTCATCTCTACTTTCATAAAACAATTTTCTAATTATTGCAACATCGAAGTATGAAAAAATTCTAATATTTGCAACATGTATGCCTATCAAAAGATCATCGGCATCAAATCAGGCCGCAAAATACTAATTTTCTCATTATTTTACTTTAAATACCAGAGCAAATAAGGTGATAAAACCCATATTTGAATTTAATATCTGAATTTATAAAACAGCGACTTACAAGTGACAGCAGTGCCATTGTTGGCTCTATTTAATAGGGAGGTAACTTAATTGACTTGATTTTACTGTGAAATACTATACAATGCCACAATTGACATTAAATGTGCCCATTCCATCTCAACCGGCGAAAGAAGAGGCCCCTGAAATTTAACCACCATACCACACAACCATACCTAGCAGGTGATTCATGAGACAACTGACAAAGAGAACTGAAACCAGAAACCCCATACATACCGTAGATCCCCTGCCATGGCCGAGAGAAAAGATAAAAGACCCTGACCTGACAACCATGATCAAGACATCCCAGGCCATCTCCAGTGAAATCGACTTCGACAAGCTGCTCTCAATGCTAATCACAATTATGATCGAAAATGCCGGCGCCCAAAGTGCCTATTTAATCCTGAACTCCGATGGCAAACTCATGGTTGAGGCCCACGGCACGGCAGAACAAGGCAGTTTCGTAGTCAGGCCGCCAATCCCCTTTGAAAAAGAGAATCTCTCAAAGGCCATCATCACCCATGTAGCCAAAACCCATGAAGTAATCGTTTTGGATGAAGCCTTCAAAGATGCCCGCTTTTGCAATGACGCACATATCCAGTCCCGGCGATCAAAATCAGTTTTATGCGTTCCGATTCTCCATAAAGCCAAGATGGTCGGCATCTGCTACATGGAGAACGACCTCACTGCCGGTGTATTTACCTCTTTAAGATTGGAAATGTTGAAAATCATATCTTCCCAAATCGCTATCTCCATTGAAAACGCCAGACTTTTCGATCAAATCAAAAAAGCCGAAACAAAATATCGTGAAATTTTCGAAAATGCCGTCGAAGGCATTTTCCAGGTTTCTCGAGAGGGGAAAATTTTAAGCGTCAACACATCATTTGCCCGAACTCTCGGCTATCAATCCCGTGAAGATATGACAAAAAGCGTTGAAAGCGTTGAACGCGATCTCTATGTTGAAGCAACCCAACGCAAAGAGTTTTCCCGCCTGCTCTTCGAAAACAATGCTGTTAACGGGTTTGAAGTAGAATTCTACCGAAAAGACCACAGTCGAGTCTGGGTATCGATGCACGCCCGTCCGATATACGACGAAACCGGCAAACTCAAGTATGTTGAAGGAATTATCACCGACATCACCGAACAGCGCCGCGCCCGTGAGGCGTTGCGGAAAAGCGAAAAACATCTACGCCAGGAAAACATTCTGCTACGTTCCAACATCAAAGATCGCTATAAGTTTAGCAATATCATCGGCAAAAGCCCGGCTATGCAGGCCGTCTACGAACTTATTATTAATGCTTCGACGTCAGATGCTAACGTAGTTATTTACGGTGACTCCGGCACCGGCAAGGAGTTGGTTGCCCGGGCGATCCACGATAACAGCCGACGAAGTATTAATAATTTCACTCCGGTCAACTGCGGGGCCATCCCGGAAAACCTTTTTGAAAGTGAATTTTTTGGCTACAAGAAAGGGGCTTTTACCGGGGCGGTTCGCGATAAAGGCGGATTTTTCAGCCAAGCTGATGGAGGAACCCTCTTCTTAGATGAGCTTGGGGAACTTGACCTGAACAACCAGGTCAAATTATTAAGAGTCTTGGAGGGTGGTGGATATATGCCGGTGGGCGGGAGTGAACTTGAACAACCTGATGTACGCATCATCGCCGCCACTAACCGTAATCTTCAAGAACTGGTCAAAAAAAGACTCATGCGTGAGGACTTCTTCTACCGGATCCACATAATTCCCATATCTCTTCCACCACTGCGTGAACGCAAGGAGGATATTCCTCTACTGATCGAACACTTCATGAAGGAGTACGGAAGGAATGAAAAGGATTCACCCTTACCCTTGCCGCTAAAAGCACAGGCTTCCATGTATAATCATCATTGGCCGGGAAACATTCGGGAACTGCAAAATACTATCCATCGCTATATCACCCTCCACAAGCTTGACTTCATGGGAACCTCAAGCCAAACTGAAGCGCAACCAGATGACCTTGCGGAAACAGTGATGGGAAACGGAGGAGTTGATTATAAAAATTTACTTGAAAAATTTGAAAAAAATGTATTCCTCAAAGCTCTAGAACAAAATCAATGGCACCGAGAAAAGGCCGCCCTAAGCCTGGGCCTACCCCGCCGAACATTTTTTAGAAAACTGGCTAAACTCGGACTTACGAAAAGCGCTTGATCCCTTCACAAAGCAATGGACAGCAAACTGTTTGGCGTTGCCAATGCCAAACGAGCCGTATTGCCATATCAAAAAATGAACGTTCGTTCGTTTTTTCTTGACACGAGTTAAACTCCCGTGTATGCCGAAAGCATGAAGATTCTGGTTTGCATTAAACAGGTGGGCAATGAGGGAGAGATAAACCGATTTGACGTCCACGCCCTGGAAGAAGCACTTGGCCTGAAAGACCAACTTAGCGCCCGATTATCAAAGTCGGTTACCGTGGACGTGGCCACGGTCGGCCCGCCTGAAGCATCAAAAATCATCAAACGAGCTTTTGGTATGGGGGCCGACAGGGGCTATCATATTGTCACCGAAGACCCAGAATACGTTTCATCCTTTGTGACGGCAACCAGACTGGCAGTAGTGGCAAAAAAGATACCGTACAACCTGATTCTGACCGGGATCATGTCGACGGACATGATGGCAGGTCAAACCGGCCCCATGCTGGCTACAATCTTGGGACTCCCCTGTGCCACAGCTGTAATAAAAACCAGCCTGCCCACCAGTGACAATCTAATTGAAATTGAGCGGGAGCTGGAAAATGGTTTTCGGGACTGCCTCGAAATCCAGCTACCGGCGGTGCTGACCATTCAGGCCGGCATTAATACTCCCAGGTATCCCTGCCTTTCAAAGATGCTGGCCGTAAGCCAAAAAAAGATCGCAAGCTTAACAGAAGCAGATCTTTTCCCTGAGCCAATCGAGGCAAGGGAGATTTACATCGGCCTGGAACAGCCGGAAAAAACCAGATCCGGCCGGGAATTGAAGGGGTCTTTATCCGATAAAGCGGAACAATTGTTCGGCCTTTTAAAGGAGAAAGATCTTATATGAAACAGATATTGGTAATCGCAGAGATCTTTGCCGGTCAAATCCGTCCGATAACCTGGGAATTGGCCGCCGCAGCTCGTAAAATAAAAAACAGTCCACCCCTAAAACAGCTCCCTCCTGCCATCCATATCATTGTTCCAGCCGATAATCCCACAACCTTATCCGAAAAGATCGCAAAGCAGACCGGCATAGATGTCATTGGCTTGCAAATTCCGGAACTTAAAACCTATACCAGTGAAATCTATATCTATTGCCTCGAACAACTGACCAAAAAAATGAATCCTTCTCATATCCTTATAGCCCACACCTCTCAAGGACAAGATTTTGCCCCGGGCCTGGCCTTGGGATTGGATGCCGCATCTATACCTGGAGTCAACGGTATCCGCTCGGATGAAAACGGACTGATCTATTCCCGCCCGGCATTCAACAACACCCGAAATATGATAGTTCGCCCGACCTCAAACCGGCCGGTGGTGCTAACCCTGATGCCCGGAATCTTCAAACAAGACGGACGAAAAGGGGGAAAACCAGGGCAAGTGGATATCCGTAAAATCTCTTTTGCGCCCGCAGCATGCGGTAAAGAGCGCATCCAGCATCGCCGGACAATGAGAAAAGTTTGTGAAAACCAGGCCCTGAAAGAAGCCAAAGTCATTGTCGCTGCCGGCCGCGGTATCAAAGGAAAAGAGGATCTCAAAGCTGTTTTTAACTTTGCTCAATACTTTCCCGCTGCAGCCATAGGAGCCTCCCGACCCTTGGTCGATATGAACTGGATCGGCTATCAACAACAGATCGGCATGACCGGTGCTACGGTTGCGCCTAAACTCTATATTGCCTGCGGCATCTCCGGCTCCTCCCAACATCTGGCCGGCATGAAGGATGCCGAATTTGTGGTCGCTATCAATAAAAATCCTGAGGCCCCCATATTCCGCCACTCAGACATCTGCATTACTGCAGATGTCCTTGAATTTATCCAGGCATTTTTAGAGGCGTCTGGCTAATCATATATCCAGGCCGTCTCCGGTAAATATACCAAGGTGGTTTTGAATATTTTCTAAATTTAATTTTTCCCTTCAACTGCGGCATAACAACAACGCAAGGAGAAGGCAACAAAGGAAATCTCAGTGGATTTTACAATTTCAGCCAAGATTCAGACCATTGTCGAGATGATCAACGAGTTTGTTGAAGCGGAACTTATCCCCCTTGAGCCGGAATTTTTGGCATTAGATTTCAGAGTGCTTCTGCCGGAACTTCGCGAAAAACAGGAGCAAGTCAAAAAAATGGAGCTCTGGGCGCCCAATTTTCCGGTTGAATGTGGCGGCATGGGGCTTTCACTGCTGGAGCACGGTCTGGTGTCTGAGGCTCTAGGCCGGTCGCCCCTGGGCCATTATGTCTTCTGGTGCCAGGCACCCGATGCCGGCAATGTAGAAATCTTACACGACCACGGCACTAAAGAACAGAAAGAACGCTATCTCAATCCCCTGGTCAGGGGCGAAATTCGCTCCTGCTTTGCTATGACCGAGGTGGATATGCCAGGCTCAAACCCGGTCATGCTGGAAACCACGGCGATCAAAGATGGC
>JAGHAQ010000032.1 GCA_021161425.1 Candidatus Tharpella sp.
GCACCACGAGATTGAACAAGACAACGCCGCCGCCGGGGTGGCCTTTGGTTTAAGCATGGTTGCCGTCGGCATCCTCTTAGCCGACTATATCGCCGCCTATGACTCCCTGCCGGGACTCATTTTCTGGATCCCGTTAAGTTTTTTCTTTCTCGTTACCGGTCGTTATATCGCCGACAAGATGCTGCTTCCCGGAGCCCGGCTCGACGAAGAGATCAGCCAGGATCGCAACTGGGGTGCAGCCCTGATTGAAGGTGCGGTAGCTATAGTTATTGCCCTGGTAGTCGGAAACCTCTTCTTCTCATGAGGGTGAAAAAATGAATAATCTACCTCAATTGCCCTATCAACTTGACGAGAAACAGAGACATCACTACGCCCGACTCTATCTTCTCGATTACATGATTCAGGAAGAGGCCAGGATTTCAATTCTACTCGACGAGAAAAATGAAGATTTAGAGCCCCTCCTTGATGAGCTCATGGCTCGCGAGCTGATTGAGATCGATCAAAAGCAATACTACTGCGTCAGTCGGGAAGGCAAAGCTCTACATCACAATTTTCTCAAACGTTACCGGGAAAACATGGCCATAAGTGACATCTTCTGTGCCGTCGATTTGAGCGGCGGTGAATTTGCTTTCAGCTTCTATGACGACTATCCGACAAAGCCGGAATGGGACACTTTTTTAGCTGCACCGCGCTGGGATGACTTACGCATCGCGGTTGCTGAACACCTAAAAAGTGATCCAATCGAACTCGTTTTCATGAGTTTCATCAACGAAAGACGCTTTGGCCGCGATGTATCCGGCAACTGGCAGTTCGATCTTCTTTTAGGCTCGGTCTGGGATGAAATCTTAGAGATCTGCAACCAGTCGCTCCACTGGCCGGATCTCGGCTATGAAGATGAGGAGGGAAAGGTTGAAGCTGAAGCGGTAATCGAGGATATCATCGCCCAGGGTAACGCCATCCGGGAAACGCTGTAAAAGCTTTGTAAGAACTCCAAATAGAAATCGATGCCTATTTTCCAACCTTTATTAATCTGGCTACATCAGCGAAAATATCTGCGCCTGCGACTGGTCCAGATATTTTTGCTGGCTCTCCTCATGAATCTCCTTTTCGGCCTGTTCTTCTATATTGTTGAACGAACCGCCCAGCCTGAACTCGACCTTCTCGACAGTATCTGGTGGTCGATGGTGACCATGACCACGGTCGGCTACGGGGATCTCTATCCCCATACCGATATCGGACGTTTTCTGATCGCCTACCCGTGTATGCTGTTTGGAATCGCGATTATCGGCTATCTGCTGGGTATGGCAGCGGAGAATGTTTTTGATCATATCTCTAAGAAAAAGAGGGGTCTTGTGCAAATCACCAAAGAAAACCACATCATTATCTGCAATTTTCCCAATCTCGACAAATTGATGCGCCTGACGGCCGAGCTTAAACTCCATCCGGCCTATGAACACTCGTTCTTCGTGATCGTCAGTGACTCGATTTCTAAACTACCAGAAAGTCTACCGACCGATGAGTTTGCTTTTGTCTACGGCAACCCAACCAGTGAACCGGTATGGCAAAAGGCAAATCTTAAGGCGGCCGCTGGAGTTTTTATCCTCGCCACCGACCCTTTCAATAGTGACGCCGACGCTATTACCTTTGCCATCGCCTCGGTTGTCGAACTAATTCGGCAGGAGCACCACTACTCCTTCAAAGTGGTCGCCGAACTTATCCATCAGGATAATCTCTCCCTGATGCAAAAGGCCCGGGTCGACGGTATCGTTACTCCGGAAGGGCTGACCGACTGCCTGCTGGCCCAGGAGTTTCTCTACCCCGGCATTCATGAAATCATCACCCAGATCATCAGCAACAAGGTCGGTAGCCAGTTATACATTCTCAACACCAAACTGGCCGGTCATAAAGTTGCCGACATCCAGGTCGCAGTCCTCAAACACCCCGCCAACCTCCAGGTCATCGGCATCATCAAGCAAGGAAAGACCATCCTCAACCCAGCCAAAAACGAATGTATCGAAAAGGGCGATAAACTCATCATGCTGGCCGAAAGCCGCCGTGATTTCGGCGTCATTGAAAAAGACATCTTGAGCTCGAACTCGGTATAACCAGAGAGGGATATGACACAAGTATGAAGCCATCAATCTTAAAATTTTCAAATAAAGTTTCATTCCTCTTGACCACACCTGAGAAGAGTCCTATATTCTCATCTAACAAGTCAAATATCCTTAAAGAAAGACAATAACGTCAATCTGCTCGAACCCGGTAAAAAGGATGTCGTATGGAACAGGTAATCGTGACCAGCTCGCGGAAAGAAGATCTCGTCAGTTTTCTCGAATTTAACGGCTTTACTGTCGAAACCCTTGAAGAAAGCATCTACAGGGTCGAACGCGACGGCGAGTTGCCGGTCTTTATCAACCTAGAAGGCGGCCACCTCTACTTTGAAATTGACCTGGGCAATATAAGCTCCGTTGCCACCGAAAAACTCTACCATGACCTGCTCGACCTCAACACCGAAATTCTGCCGGTCGCCTTTGGTCTCAACCGGGCCAATCCCGACGACCCCCGCCTGGTTCTGGTCGAGAGCCGTGAGGCCGAAAATCTCGACAGTAATGAACTGCTCTGCGTTTTCACAACTTTGGAGCTGGCGGTTGACCGAGCCGAAACCGTGCTGGCAGATTATCTGAAATAAATTACCTAAATTAATTTTAAGGAGAATATACATATGAGTATCTTCAGTAGAATATTCAAGGTCGGTCAGGCCGGGGTCAACAAAGCAATCGATAAAATTGAAACCCCTGAACTGTTGTTGGATCAGGCCATCCGCGACAAAGAAAAACAGATCAAAGAGGCCAAACAGGCGGTCATGTCCTGTATCGCCACCGAGAAACAGGCCAAAGCTCTTCTCGACAAAGATAAACTCGAGCAAAGTAACTGGGAAGCCAAAGCTGAGGCCGCACTAAAGGCCAACCGTGAAGATCTCGCGGTAAAAGCTCTGGCCCGGGCTGGGGAACATGAGAAGAAAGCTTTAGAGATGGAGCCTCGTTGCCAGGAGCAACGCGACCAGATCGAGAGCCTCAAACAAGATATCCGCCGGATTGAAGATGAACTGGCGGAGTTTAAACGCAACCGTGATTTCATCATCGCCCAGAGTAAAGCATCGGAAGTAAAGAAACAGATCTACCAGGCCAAGGCCAAAATATCGAATAAACATAATGCCGATGATCTCATGGCGCGAATGCGGGCCAAGGCCGAACGCTCATCCTATGAAGCTGATGCGGCGGCAGAAATGGCGGCTGACAGCGGCGACAGCTTGGAAAATGAGTTTGCCGGTTTAGGCGAAAGCAGCGCTGATCAGGCGGTCAACGATAAGCTCGCCGCTCTCAAAGCAAAACTCGGCAACTGATTTTAATGACTTTTTACGCCCCGCAGGAAGTGCCCTTGGGGTGAGAATGCATAAATCTTTCTAACCTCAAAAAGCGCGAAATTGGTTGTAAGTCAATTTCGTGCTTTTTGAGCTTTTTGCGTATAAAGAAATCACTCTCATGGAACCGACACCCACACTGCAAAAC
>JAGHAQ010000064.1 GCA_021161425.1 Candidatus Tharpella sp.
CCGATGGTTTTATGTCAGCGGGGCCCGGTTCCGGTCTATGCTCATCCTGAGATTTTTATCGAGCGTTTCTGGGGGGAGGCTCGTCGGGCTATCGGGATACCCTATCGTCGTTCATTTCTGGAATCTATGGGGGCTGATTTTCGTTTTTCCCGGGAGATGGTTGAGGTCGGATCAGGGCTATTTCTTACAGGTGAAATCCCCCGGCATACTACCTATGAAATTGGTGATCCCAATATGGTGGCCGTGACCGAATCAGGTCAAGAGCTTAGGCCTGATCCCATCAACGATGATCTTTCTCTGGTCATCGATTCCGCCAAAGGACTGATCGTTATCTTGGGCTGTGCTCATGCCGGTATAGTCAATATCCTGGATTATGTCAGGGAGAAGTTCTCCCGCGATCGAATCTATGCGGTTATCGGTGGCACTCATATGGGTTTTTCCGGGGAGCAGCAGTTTGCCGAAACTCTCAAGGTGATCGATAGTTACCAGATTGAAAAACTCGGAGCTTCCCACTGTACCGGTCTCGAAAAATCAGCTCGCCTCTACGCCCGGATGCCCGAACGTTTCTTCTTTGCTTGCGTCGGTTCCAGTCTGGAAGCGTGAAACCCGCCATAAATAACAAAGAGGGTAGCGACGAACTTTGCTTCGCCCTCCATAACTGGGGACAGAACTAAAGGTCTGTCCCCGCATCGAGGCAGGTCGGAATACTTCGCACCTGTGCATTTACGTGCTAAAGGTTTTTGGTTTTGAAAAAATTTAATGAGATTGCTGAAAAGCGGCGGGCCGGTGTGCGACTGACCTCAGCCGAAGCCCTCTATCTTTACGAAGAGGGCGATTTTTTTGCCCTTGGTAAACTGGCGGCCGAGATCAACCAGAAGATTAATGGTGAGACGGTTTACTACAATATTAATCGCCATATTAATCCGACCAATATCTGTGTCAACCAATGTCGTTTTTGTGCTTATAGTAAACAGAAAGGCGAAGATGGTGCCTACGAGCAGTGCGTGGCCGATATCATTAATGAGGTGAAAGACGCTGAAGATCTTGGTATTCGGGAGTTTCATATAGTCGGCGGTCTCCATCCCGACTGGCCTTTTGAGTACTATCTGGAGTTACTGCAAAGTCTTAAAAAAGAACACCCGGACATCGTTATCAAGGCTTTTACAGCGGTCGAGATCGACTATTTTGCTAAAATCAGCGGTCTCAATATCCCGACGGTTTTTAAGCGCTTGCAGGCTGTCGGGCTCCAGGCGATGCCTGGCGGTGGGGCCGAGATCTTCACTCCTGCCATCAGGGAGCAGATCTGTCCTGAAAAAATTTCCGGTGCGCGTTGGCTTGAGATTATGGAACTGGCGCATCAGTCCGCAATCCCGACCAACGCGACGATGCTCTATGGCCATGTTGAAAGTTTTGCCGACCGTCTTGATCATATGGAGAAACTGCGCAGCTTGCAGGATAAAACCGGAGGTTTTCAGGTTTTTATCCCCTTAGCCTTTCATGCTACCAACACCGACATCCGCAAAAAAGGTGAAACCAGCGCAATCGACGATCTTAAAACCCTGGCGATAGCCCGCCTCTATCTCGATAATTTCCAGCATATCAAGGCCTACTGGGTCATGCTGGGAGAGAAAATTGCCCAACTGGGCCTGCTTTTCGGGGTTAATGATCTCGACGGGACGGTCGTCAAGGAACGCATCACCCACGCCGCCGGAGCCAAAAGTGCGGCGGGTTTGAGTGAGGCCTATATCAGGAATGCAATAATCAGTGCGGGCCGCAAACCGGTCGAACGGGATACCTTTTATAATCCGGTGTCGGGAGGTCAGCATGGCTGAGTCAAGGATTGATCGTCAGCAGGCTCTTGATCTTTTTGAAAATTGTGACCTGTTGGAACTCGGCGAGATGGCTCATGCCTTAAGGCTTCAGAAACACCCGCAAAAACGGGTCACTTTTGCTGTTGACCGCAATATTAACTATACCAATATATGTGAGTGCCAGTGCCGTTTTTGCGCCTACTATCGACGGCCCGAAGATGTCGATGCCTTTGTCATAGACGATACCGTCCTGCATCAGAAAATTGCCGAAACTGTAGAACTGGGGGGTACTCAAATCCTGCTTCAGGGAGGTCTTCATCCCGATCTGAAAATAGATTACTATATCCGGCTTCTCGAAACTATCAAAAAAGATTTCCCGACCATCCATATCCATGGTTTTTCGCCGCCGGAGATATCCCATATTGCCGCTTTATCAAAACTCAGTCTCGGAGAAACCCTACAGCAGTTAAAGGAGGCCGGTCTCGGCTCGATCCCCGGCGGTGGTGCTGAAATTCTCGACGATCGCGTCCGCACCCTGATCAGCCCCAACAAGATTGGCTGGCGACGCTGGCTGGAAGTGATGGAAACAGCTCACTCTCTGGGCTTAAGGAGTACGGCGACGATGATGTTCGGTTCCCTGGAGACCCCGAAAGAGCTCATCGAGCATTTTTTCAGGGTTCGCGATGTCCAGGATCGCACCGGCGGCTTTACCGCTTTTATCCCCTGGAGTTTTCAGCCGACTAACACCGATCTCGGCCATGAAGTGGCGCAGACCGCAACCGGTGTCGACTATCTGCGAGTTCTGGCCCTCTCCCGCCTAGTCCTCGATAATATCGATAACCTGCAGGCCTCCTGGGTTACACAAGGAACTAAAATGGCTCAGGTTGCCCTCTATTTCGGGGCCAACGATTTTGGCTCGACCATGATCGAGGAAAATGTCGTCGCCGCCGCCGGTGTCCACTTCTCAATCTCCCTTCCTGAACTTGTCGATACCATCAAAGAGGCTGGCTTTGCGGCGTCCCAACGTGATACCCTCTATAACCTGATCAGAGATTATTAATAACAAGATCGGTATCCAGTAAAAAAGGACCGCTCCCGGCTTAACCAAGGGCTGCCCTTTTTTATGGTGATGTCATTTTGTGTTACTTCATATGTTTTTTGGATTTGCCCCCAAGCGTCAAACCTGACCACAGACTTTGTCCATGATCAAGTTTTGCAAATTGGTATATTGCAACGTATAGATTCGCTGAGAAGCTCAAGTTGGAACATGGTGACAAAAGTTAGAGCTTGCCACTGTCAATGTTAAACCGGTATATTGACTTTCAGAACTAAATCGTGGGCCATTTTAATTTAAACGATAAACGCGACGATAAACGGACGATAAACGGGGTCAGGACGATAAAGGGCGATAAACGGGGTCAGAGTAAAATTAAACTGTCAAGAGAAAAAAAGAGGCGCACTTGTAAAGATATACGCAGGCAATCTCAACTGTCCCATCAAATTGTAAACGAAAGATATCGTAACTATCTCAACTGCGCTTTAACCAATAGCCTGGTTTTCTTTTTGAGTGTGCAACGGCAATTATATGGATGTGGTCTGGTTCAATACTAAAAAAGACAGAGTATGGAAATTGGAATAAAAGCAAACGCCTGAAAGGCTTGTGTAAAACCCTATACCTGAAAGGAGCTGTTGAAATACTTTTTGTAGCAGACTCAACAGCCTCTTTAAATCTACTTCCTAGGCCAGGCTGACATTCCTCATAATAACGTACAGCATCCAAGAATTCAGATTTTGCCTCGGGATCAAAAATAACAGGTATCATTTCAGAATTAAATCAGCTTCAGCAAAGACAGTCTGAGATGCAATTCCTGGTCGCTTACCACTTTTATATTCCTGATAACGCCGCTCAGCCTCTTCAATCCAAGCCTCTTCGACATCATTAAAAACTTCTGCGTCAAGGGACCCAAGAAGACGATCAGCTAAAAAAGCTCGCTCTTGCCGGGGTAGTTTAAGTAAATCTGATTCAATTCTTTCAATTGATAATGCCATGATAAATCTCTCCGAAAAAGACTATACAAGCTTGTTGTTGGTGTCAATAACTAATTACATTTCTTGTGCCTTATCATTTTAACAATGTTGTAGCAACCTTAACTTTACAACCGAACGGCGCACTTGAGATAAATCGTAATGCGTAACGGAGCGTTGTTTTTAGTAACGCTCCCTCTTTAATTCTATGGGTACTACCTTTCGGTACTCTATTTCAGGTTGTAGAAAACCTTACGACCCAGGTAGTCGCTTTGGCCGAAAAGTTCCCTTTCGATTCTTAAGAGTTGGTTGTACTTGCAGATCCGATCGGTACGGCAGGCGGAGCCGGTTTTGATCTGGCCGGTGTTTAAGGCGACGACGAGATCGGCGATGGTTGAATCCTCGGTTTCACCGGAGCGGTGTGAGACGACGGAGGTATAGCCCGCCTTTTTGGCCATGGCGACAGTCTCCAGGGTTTCAGTCAGGGTTCCGATCTGGTTAAGCTTAATCAGGATCGAGTTAGCCGAGCCCTCTTCGATACCCCGAGCCAGGCGTTTGGGGTTGGTGACAAAGAGGTCATCACCGACGATCTGAATTTTCTCGCCGAGTTTATCCATCATCAGCTTCCAGCCTGCCCAGTCATCTTCATCAAGACCATCCTCAATCGAGATGATCGGATATTTTTCGACTATACCGGCATAGAAATCGACCATCCCGGAGGCGTCGAGAGATTTTCCTTCAGCCTCAAGGTTGTATTTGCCGTCCTTGTAAAAAGAGCTGGCCGCAGCATCTAAAGCGATCAGCATATCCTCACCGGGTTTGTAGCCGGCTTCACTGATCGCAGCAACGATTAATTCGAGAGGTTCCTCGTTTGATTTCAGGTTGGGAGCAAAGCCGCCTTCATCGCCGACGGATGTATTATAACCCTTTCCTTTTAGGACCTTTTTTAAGGCGTGAAAGGTCTCGGTGCCCATACGCAGGGCTTCGGCAAAGTTTTCGGCGCCGACCGGCATGACCATGAATTCTTGAATATCGACGTTGTTGTCGGCATGCTGGCCACCATTGAGGATATTCATCATCGGTACGGGCAGAAGATGGGCATTGATGCCGCCGATATATTGATAGAGGGGCAGGCCAACGACATCAGCCGCCGCCTTGGCGGTGGCCAAAGAGACGCCGAGCATGGCGTTGGCACCAAGGCGGCTCTTGTTTTCAGTGCCATCCATCTCAATCAGGGCCTGATCCAGTTCGCGTTGTCGGGTGGCGTCAAAACCGATGATCCGGTCCGCGATTTCGCCGTTGACATTTTCGACCGCCTGACTTACCCCTTTGCCCAAGTAGCGTTCCTGGTTTCCATCTCTCAGTTCGACGGCTTCATGGATACCGGTGGAGGCCCCTGAAGGGATCGCCGCCCGTCCGATGATGCCGCTTTCCAGGGTCACTTCGACCTCTACAGTTGGGTTGCCTCGTGAATCAAGAATCTCCAGAGCTTCAACATCAACGATAAATGACATCTTTTTCTCCTTTTTCAAATTGCTGGTTAGTTTTATTAAACAAAGTGGTTATTGAATATTGATGGCAGCTTTTTGGCTGCTGTCAGCTAAAAAACAGTTCCTTTGGGGACTATCACGACGCCTCCGGGTGAGACCGGAAATCTTTGGCGATCTTTTTTCAGATCGTAACCGATTTCGGTGCCCGGCGGGATACTGACTCCTTTATCAATAATAGTTTTGCGAATTCTTGCCTTGCGTCCAATCTCAACCTGATGCATGAGGATCGATTCATGAACCTGAGCAAAGCTGTGGATCCGCACCCCGGGCGATAGAACTGAGCGTTCAACCATGCCGCCGCTGATGATGACGCCATTGCAGACGAGAGAGTCAAGGGCCCGGCCAACACGCTCTTCCCGGACGTTGGCGAAGACAAATTTGGCTGGCGGCATCTGGGACTGATAGGTGCGTAGCGGCCAATCGCTGTCATAGAGATTAAATGTGGGATCGACCCCGGCCAAGCTGATATTGGCCTCCCAGTAAGCATCTATGGTGCCGACATCACGCCAGTAAGAGGCATCCCGTTTTTTCTCTTCTGAACCAAAGGGGTAAGCAAAGACCCGTTCTTTGGGGTAGAGGGTGGGGATAATGTCTTTGCCGAAGTCGTGACTGCTGTCGGGGTCGGTAGCGTCAGCTTCAAGGAGCTCTTTCATCATCTCGAAGCCAAAGATATAGATTCCCATTGAGACGTAGGCTTTGTCAGGTTGTCCGGGAATTGCTTTGGGTTTCTCCGGTTTTTCCTGAAAACCGATGACCTGCTGTTTTTTGTCAACCTCAAGGATGCCGAGACCGGTAGCCTCACTGCGGTCGACTGTGATCGCGGAGATTGTCAGCGCGGCATCGTTGGCCTCGTGGAAAGCCAGCATTTTACCGTAATCCATTTTGTAGATATGGTCGCCGGCCAGAACCAGAATATATTTGGGCCTGATCTCTTCAAGAGAGTAGAGGTTCTGGTAGATGGCGTCAGCCGTGCCCTGATACCAGTTTTCGTCAACCCTCATCTGGGGCGGAATCTCGTAGATGAACTCACCCAGCTCCGGGTTGAATATACTCCATCCGGCTGCCAGGTGGCGGGATGCGGAAACCGATTTGTACTGGGTCAGGACAATGATTTTTCGAATAAGGGAGTTGAGGCAGTTGCTTAAGGTGAAATCTATGATCCGGTATTGACCGGCAAAAGGGACGGCGGGTTTGGCCCGATCCCGGGTCAAAGGGCTCAGGCGTTTACCTTCACCTCCGGCCAGGACAACTGCGAGAAGATCGTTCAACATGACCTGCCTCCTTTATCAGTGGTCACCCCATGAGTACTTCTTTGCAGCTACTCAGGGAGCATTCGGCAGCGGTCAGTAAAAACCAGCTGACAATTTTGGTTCCGGTTTTGTTGCAATGGGAAATAAGTAGCAAAGCGGAGATTAAATTGCAAGGCGCAAATGTTAATGGCTTGGAAGGTTGTCCGAGAATAGTTTAGTTTCGTAAGCCTGCAATCAGGCGCTGGGGTTTTAGGAGGAGGTTTAAAGCATCAATCGGGTTTGTGACAATCAGGTTGGCGGCGGCCAGGGAAAGGGCATGGGCCCCTTCGGAACCCAGGATGCAGATGCCTAATGCGGCTTCTTGCAACATCAGGTGGTCATTGTAGCCATTGCCGATGGCGGCGTGGGTCTCAGGGCCCAGTTTTTTGAGGAAATTCTGTTTGGCAAGCGCTCCCGGAGTGGCGGCCGGTATCCCGACAAGTTCGACCGGCAGGGAGCCAAACATCTTGCGGGCCGTACCAAAGGTGTCCGCTGTCATGACGTAGATTTTTAAAGTGCCAACCAGTTTTTGCAGGCTTTCGGCAACTTCACGGCTAAGTTGACCGTCAAGGGTCAAGGTGCCGTTCATATCGCAGAGAACCCCCTGCAGTTCGAGGGTTTTTCCGCCGGGGATGTCAAGGTTTAGGCTCATAGTTTTTTCGAATTTTTTACGACGCCATCGGGGTGCAGATGCGGGCCATGATATAGTTATGGGCGGCATTGCGCAGGGCTTCGGGTCCCATCAGGGAGCAGTGAATTTTCTCTTCCGGCAGGCCGCCCAGGAGGGCCGCTACCCGGTCGCCGGAGATCATCATCGCATCATCCAATGATTGGTTGGTGATCATCTCGGTAAAGGCGCTGGTGGTCGCAATAGCATAGGGGCAACCGGCAACCATTGCTGATGCCTTTTTTATAATATCTTTTTCTATCTTAAGGTAGAGTTCAATGTAGTCGCCGCAGCTGGGGTCGCCGCCTTTCCCCATAACGGAGGCATCAGTCATAATCTCAAGGTTGCGGGGATTTTTGAAATACTCTTTTATTTTCTCATTCAATGGTTGGGATCTCCACTTGTGTAAAGTGAGCTATTTTTTCAAAAGGGTCGCTATTTTGATTAGATGATGGTCTGAAAATAGCGCTCTCCGCTATGTTCCAGGGCTTTAATTTCTCCCTTTTCCAGCATTAGGTCAAGAATCTTTATAACCTCAACCGCTTTCAGACCGAGGGCCTGTTCGAGATCGCTTTTGGTACAGGGGCGGCGTTTCAGGGTGGCCAGAATGGTTTCTTCGGTTTTCTCGATGGTTTTGCCGTAGTCTGAATCTTTGGCAAAAGGGGCGATGATTTCAGCCTGAGGTCCGAATTTGGGTAAAACTTCTTTCAGGAAAGCTTGTTCAACCGCTTTTGCTTCGATCATGGCCCCCGGTCGGACGACTGTGTTAAGCTGGACTTTGTCCGGTTTTATTAACGCCACCGCTTCAACCAGTCGGTTGATCTCTTGGGGGCTGTCATTAAGTCCTCGGCAGAAAAGAATCTCAAGCCAGATTTCGCCTTGGTATTCGTGGCGCAGGGCGATCAGTCCGGCGATTATCTTCTTAACGTCAAGCCCCGGTGCCGGACGGTTCAAGACGGCAAAGATATCTGTAGAGACGACATCTAGTGACGGCAGAATCACATCAACCGTTGCCGCTTCTCGGCGGACTTCGGGATCGTTAAAGAGGGTGCCGTTGGTGAGCAGGGCGATCGGGGTTTTGGTTAATTCTTGCAGCAATTCGATAACGCGGGGCAGAGCCGTGTTTAAGGTTGGCTCGCCGGATCCCGAGAGGGTTATGTAGTCGAGTTTATGGCCCGTTTGCTCCTCCGAAGCAAAAAAGGTTTTGATCTCTTTTTCGAGTTGTGGGTAGGGGACGTATTCAGTTCGTTTGGTAACCGGCATTGCGGTTTTGCCCAGTTCACAGTAGATGCAGTCCAAAGTGCAAGTCTTGAAAGGTACCAGGTCAACACCAAGGGAGAGGCCGAGCCGGCGCGATGGTACCGGCCCAAAGATATGGGTAGAGGTAGGGTTCATAGGGAAAAAGTGGGTGAACTTTATTTAAAGAAAAACACTAAAGAAAAACACTAAAGAAAGGCAATTCAGCTATCTGAAAGGCACTCTTCGACTTCTTTTTTTTGTCGGTGATTATTGATGATGAAGCGGATCGGCAGATCCGGGGCCGCCTGTTTTGCGGCCCGCTTCATATCATCCCCGAGCTTGAAAATCAAGGGGCAGATATTTGATGATGGAGTAAGCGTGATAATAACACCCTTTTCATCGATTTCGAGCTTATCAAGCAGAGGCAGATCGGTTACCTGCATGCCGGTTGATGGGTCGCGGACAGCGCCTAAGGCGGCCAGTACCTTTTCTTTAAGTGTTTCCTGTTTCTTTGTCATGGTAGTTTTCCCGTCGGAATTATTCATCTTTTAAAATAGCCACGAAAAGTCACGAAAAAAATTGTAACTTTCAGATTCCGTTCTCGAATTGTCTCAGTGCGGGGACATTGCTCCGAGGCCGGGCGCAAGCCCGAGACGTTCTGAACTTGCGCCTGAGCGCAGCGAAGAAGTGCCCTTGTGGTATCCGTCCTCGAAGTGGGCGTAGCAAAGTTTGCCGCTATCCGCTGTCACTTAACTTCTGAATAGGTGCAAAAGTTTAAATGTTCAACTCTTTTTCCACCTTTTTCCACATCTCGCGGACAACCTGGGTGACGAGGCCGCACTCATACTCAATCACACTCATGCGGGCGACCTGGGCTTTGTTGACGACTGGATCGAGGGGGATCTCGCCGACCAGTGGGAGTTTGTGTTCGGTACAATAGCCACGGATCTTTTCCGAGTTAACCAGGTTCAGATCAAAACGGTTGACGCAGACCAGGGCCGGGATATCGAAATGGCGGCAGAGGCCGTGGACGCGTTCCATATCATGCATCCCCGAGAGGGTTGGTTCGGTGACGATCAGGACCAGGTCAACACCGGTAATTGCAGCCGTGACTGGGCAACCGATCCCCGGAGGTCCATCATTTATGAGCAGTTCACACCCCTCTTTCTTTGCCATGAGCTTGCCCTGCTGGCGTACCAGGGTAACGAGTTTGCCGGAGTTGTCCTCGCCGATACCAAGGCGGGCATGAACCATTTTGCCGGCTCGGGTATCAGAGATAAACCAGCGGCCGTTGATGGTGTCCTCCATGGTGATCGCCTCTTCGGGACAAGCCAGGGCGCAGAGTCCGCAACAGTCACAGGCGAACTCATTAATCACATAACCGGACTCTTCTGAAAACTCAATCGCGTCAAAACGGCATAAACGTTGACACTCGCCGCAGCTGGTACATTTTTCACTGTCCAATTGCGGCCCCCGGCCGCCGATGAAATCGGCACTTGAAATCTCTTCGGGGGTTAGAATCAGGTGGAGGTCGGCGGCATCGACATCACAATCAGCCAGGATCGTATTTTTTGCCAAGATTGCAAAGGCGGCGGTCACCGTGGTCTTGCCAGTGCCGCCCTTTCCACTGATAATGGTCAGCTCTTTCATTTTTCTACCTCTGCGACTATTTTATGGTGTAGTTTCAAAAATCCCTCTCTTAAACTTTGGCTCTTGATAACGGCCGCTTCACCTTTGGAGTAGGCGAAAGCGAGATCGCGGTCAAAGGGAATTTCCATAAGGATCGGAATTCTTTCACGTTGGCAGTATTCTTGTACTTGATTGTCGCCGCTGTCGGATCGGTTGATCAAGATGCCGCAGGGAATTCCAAGTTGGCGGGCAACGCCGACCGCTAGTTCGAGGTCGTTGAGACCGAAAGGGGTTGGTTCGGTGACAAACAGGCAATAGTCGCAGCCCATTAAGGTCTGAACCATAGGGCAGGAGGTTCCAGGCGGTGCATCTAAAATCGCAAAACAGTCATTATTAACAAGTTTTTTGACTTTTTTGATGATTGGTGGTGAGAGCGGATTACCGATGTTCGAGATGCCATGGGCAAAAAATAGTTCAGCTCCTTCTACAGCATTGGCCATGCCGATTTCCAGGCAGCCAATGCTCTTGGTTGTTTCACTGATTGCTTCTTCTGGACAAATGAACGTACAGGCTCCGCAGCCATGGCAGAGTTCGGAAAAGACCATTACCTTTTCGCCGATGACGGCCAGTGCGTTGAATTCGCAGGCTGCAGCACATTGGCCGCAGTAGGTGCAGAGTTCTTCGTCGATTTTGGGAATCGGCATCGTGACGTCACGTTTTTCACTGATCTTGGGCTTCAGAAAGAGATGACCATTAGGTTCTTCAACATCACAGTCAAGGTATTGGGAGGCGGGTGCCACCAGCGCCAGGTTGGTGGCGATGGTGGTCTTCCCGGTTCCCCCTTTACCGCTGGCAATTGCGATAATCATTGATTAATGTCCTTAGTAAATCGTTATTCCGGTGGAAACCGGAATCCAGTAAATTCAATGACTTCTGGATGCCGGCTTCCGCCGGTATGACGGTTGTGGGATTTTTTACGGGCTTATCAATTTGAGGCTGTCTTGAATTTGTGTTCATCTATGGTTAACATGAGGAACCACAGATGAATACAAACAAACACAGATGAGATTCTGGGTGATTTAGGCTCGGCCTCGTCCGCGGCCGCCGCCGCCGCGTCCTCGGCCAAGACCCTGGCCCTGGCCTCCGCCACCTCGGGGGACACCGCCCTGGCCGCGGCCGTAAACAACCTGCTCGTTGGTTTGAGCGGCGGCAGGATCGAGATTGTCAGGATCGACTTTTCTTAATTGATCATTTTGGTTTTCATTACTGTTTGCCGGGCGACAGTTGCCCAGCCCACGACCGCTCATCGGACCTTCATTTTGCGGCCCTTTTCCATTTAATCCAGGCATGATTTCCTCCTTTTTTAGTCGTCAGTGTCCAGAGTTTTTTTTGACAACTGATAACTGTTAAAATTTTTGTATGGTATACTCTTTAAGTTCATCCGCTTGCCATTTGGCGATGACCTCTGCAATTGGCAGCTCGGGTGATCCGAGGAGCATTTTGACTTTGGCCGCTCCTAGAACCTGGGAGGCTTTGGGGCCGAATTGACCGCTGATTACGACTTCGACACCACGGTCGAGAAGGGCCTGCGACGCCCCGGTTCCGGCTCCTGATGCTGCCTTAATACCGCTGTTCTCAAACCATTCGTACTCTTTTGTTACGTTGTCATAGACAGCAAAATAGGGGCAGCGGCCAAAACGCATTTCGAGCTTAGCTCCGGCTCCGGCTGTGGTGACACTGATAGCAATTTTCATAATTAGTTTCCTCCGTGATCGTGACCATGGTTGCATCCGGCGGCACCGGAGATCTCGCCATTAAGATAAGCCTTCAGGACATTGCCGACCCGGCCGCCGACACCGGTGGCTACTTCAATGCCGAAGTTGTTAAACATGTCAATCGCTTTCGGACCCATGCCGCCGGCAATCATCACATTAACCTCAATGGAACTAATAAAACGTGGCACCTCACCCGGGGTATGTTGTTTAAAGTAAGGATTTTCGACAACCTCAGTTGTTACGATATTACCATTATCTTCAACCTGGGCTACAACATATGACGGACAGCGGCCAAAATGCATACTCATCTCACCATCGAGGCCGAGCATGTCATCGGCCGCTAATGCAATCCTTTTCATTGTTTGTTCCTCCTGATGTTCTTATGGTTGACTAACTCTTGTTTTCGAAAAAAGCCCCGCTTTGAGAGTTGTTGCAATTCTACATAAGCGACGCTTTTCGAACCGGCCGAAAGTGGCCATTTATTTATAGTTGCTAACTACATTCCGTCTTCGATAAAGCAAAGATTCTGTTCATCACCGGAGACCCAGCCTTCTTCATACTGGTTATTGAAAACAAATTCGCACAGCGGTTTGCGGGATGGGGCTTTGCTCTCTTTCACCGGAACCCCGAGCGGCATCATCGAGACAACCTTGATCGAATCGGGCAGGTTGAGAATTTTGCCGGCCGCATCGGCGTCAAAGAGTCCAAGAATAACTGAGCCCAAGCCCATGGCATGGGCCGCCAGTGAGATGTTCTGGGTCGCCAGGCCGACATCATAGAGATACCAGTTGTCACCTTTGCTGGTTGCTGTTGTACCCTTATAAAAACCGGAGATGCCGAGTTTACCACAGGCGACCAGGAGAACCGGAGCGCTTAAGGCAGCTTTGCGGGCCGGATTGCCTTCCGGCAGGGTTTCCGCGAGTTTTTCTTTGATGGCGGGATCCCGGACTATAATAAATTCCCAGCACTGGGTGTTGGCCCATGAAGGAGCATAACGGGCAGCCTGCATGAGCTCTTTGAGCTGCTCGTTGCTGACCTCCTGATCGGTAAATTTTCTGACACTGCGACGTTGGGCAATACATTCCAGAGTTTCCATCAAGTTACCTCCTGTGGTAGTTTCTGTCCGTGGGTTTAATCTTTGATATTAAAGTCTCTATAGTATAAGCCCTTTTTGCGAAAAAAACAACAAAATGATGTGAATAATTATTTTACCGCGGCTTCTACCTTAGCTGCGATCTCACTAAAGGCTGTGGCCGCCGCAGTTTCGGGGAAGGCCGTGACAAAAGGTTTACCGGCATCGCCCTGCACCACTACCTGGGGATCGAGAGGCACCGCTCCTAAAAAAGGAACCTTGAGATCTTCGGCCGCTTTACGGCCACCGCCCTGTTTGAAAAGGTCTATAGCTTTGTTGCAGTGCGGGCAGTTAAAGCCGCTCATGTTCTCGACGATACCTAAAACCGGAACCTCAATCTGCTGGCTGAAGACCACCGATTTACGGGAATCGAGCAGAGCGACTTCTTGGGGTGTAGTGACAATCACGCTGCCATCCATCGGTTTTACAACCTGGGCGACACTCAAAGGTTCATCACCGGTTCCCGGCGGTAGGTCGATGATCAGATAATCGAGTTCACCCCATTGTACATCGGCAACAAACTGGCGGATAACCGTATGTTTTAGAGGTCCGCGCCAGACCACTGGGTTGTCGGGGTTGTCGAGCAGGAAAGCCATCGAAACCACAGCCAGGTTCTCCATTGCCGGCTCCGGAATAATTCCGCCTTCACTGGCTTGTAGACGTTTGTTGTCAAGGCCCAACATTTTTGGGATATTGGGGCCATGAATATCGGCGTCGAGAAGTCCGACTTTGCGGCCCTGTCGGGCGAGGCTGACGGCCAAACTGACGGCAACCGTACTTTTACCGACCCCGCCCTTGCCGCTCATGACGACGATGCGGTGTTTAATATTGGAGAGTCGGGATTGTAAAACCTCTTCTTCTTGTTTCTTTTTCTCTTCAGCCGAACAACTTTCGGAATTGCTGCAACTGCCACAGGTTGCACCATCAGTACAATTTTCGCTCATTATAGATCCTTCTAAAGCAAGGGTTAAAAAATATGTTAAAAAATATGGACGTTCTTGCAACACTCCATATAACCATCGGTTTTATAAGGCTTCAGATAAAATAATACTGAAAACCAGTTTGTCAAGGGGCAAAGCCACGCACAAGCTCTTTTGCCAGTGATAAAAATTGTTTTTATCATTTTTCGGTGCTATATTTTCTATTGCGAAAAGTTGGGCTCTCGAATATTATGGATTAAATCGAACAATATAAATATTGAGGCTCTCTTATGCGTGTCGCTGTAATTGATGGTCAGGGTGGCGGGATCGGAGGTGCCATTATCCGGCGCCTTAAAGATGAATATGGTGAAAAGGTTGAAATCTGGGCCTTGGGAACTAATGCGATTGCGACGGCGGCGATGATGAAAGCCCGAGCCAACCGTGGGGCTACCGGCGAGAATGCGATTATCCGTTCGGTGGGCCGGGTTGAAATTATTATCGGTACCATTTCTGTCGTTATGGCCCATGCTATGATGGGCGAATTGACGCCGGCGATGGCCGAGGCCGTTGCTGCCTGTCCGGCCAGAAAAATTCTGATTCCTTTAACCCAGGAAAATCTGACCGTGGTCGGCATCCAGAAAGATCACCTGCCGGTTCTGATCGATAACCTGATTCCCCTAATTAATGAGGAGATGGCGTCTGATGTGTGAAGCAAATGCCTATATAAAACGGGATGGTCATGAAGTTTTGGTCATGGAAGGAGTTTTTGTTCTCAAACCCGAAGGCGGAAAAGTTCTGCTGGAAAATATTTTTGGCGAACAGAAACTGGTTGACGCAAAAATCAGCCAAATCTCCCTGATGGAACATAAGATTATTCTAAAATAGTGACTGAACGGAAAGTGCTACAACCTGGTTGGGCAAGGATTCCAGCCTACAGCCCTTTACTTTTCTGGGTCAGGTTAGTTATCTTTACAATAATTTGCTGTGAAGCGGGGAGATAAAAACCGGCAAAGAGGGTTGTGCAATACTCTTTGCCGGTTGGCAAAAACAGCCGTGCTGGGTCCGAAGCTATTCGGAAGTCTCTGTTTCCAACTCAGCAATCCTTTGTTTGACTGCTTCCAAGGTTTGCTGCATATAAGAAGCTTCATTTTTCAAATTTAAGATTTCCGTGGCCCGGTTTTCCACCACGCCGCCGGCAGCGGCTGGCGGATACCAGCCATAGTTGCGACCATAGCCGACACCAGCACCGCGAAAGCCGCGCCCAAAACCGAAACCTCTACCATAATTGTAACCCCTGTTAATACCGGGGTTGTAACCGGGACTGGCTGGATTGCAGAGTCCTCGGGCACCACCGGTCATGGGGCCGGCCCCATTCGGGCCGGTTCCGTCAAATCTTGGCATAATTATTACCTCCTTTTTTACTCATTATTAGCGGCGACGGCCTTGTCCGCCGCCTTTGCCTCCACCTTGGCCGCGACCGGCTCCTTGGCCGACACCCCGACCGAGACCAGCAACGCGAATGCCGCGCCCAAAACCAAAATCTCTACTATAATTGTAACCTCTGTTAATACCTGGGCTGTAACCGGGACTGGCTGGATTGCAGAGTCCTCGGGCACCGCCGGTCATGGGGCCGGCCCCATTCGGGCCGGTTCCGTTAAATCCTGGCATATGTTTCACCTCCTTATCCTTTATCATCGTTGGTTTATCTGAAAAAGTGTTGATATCTCAAGATATCAGCCAGTCTTTCAATAATTCAATATGTTAAGCCAACTCAGAAAGTTGAGTAATTTGTCACTAAATGATTCTAAAGTCCGCGCCCGTTTCTTCCTCCTCTGCCGCCTTGATGTCGGCGGTGGCCGCCAGGGCTGCGTAATTCATAGTTGCCGCCCTCAATCCTGAGGATTTGCCCGGTTATCAGGGCTTGGGCTGCGGTTGAACGGGCATTATTAAGAATTCTTCCGTAGGTATGTCGAGAGACGCCCATCATTACCGCCGCAGTCTCTTGATCCATATGTTCGAAATCACTCAGCCTGATGGCTTCGAGTTCTTCCACTGACATGAAAACCTCACCCCTTATGGCTATTCCTTCGGGAACAAAAGCAACGATTGCTGGATAGGCTGAAACCATTCTCGTTTTTTTCGGTCGCGGCATCCTTTTCCTTTCTATTTCGCTCTTATGATCATAATATAACCATTAATTTCTCTTTTGTCAACAATTAATATGCTCATATGATCTAAACCGGGTCGTCCTGAAGAAGGGTTGTTGCCGATCATAGCTTTTTTGCGAGCCGGGTTCCTGCGCAATTGGCCGCTTCTGCCGGCTTTGGTCATGGTATGAGAAAAGCCCACCGGGTTGGCCGCAATTGCGCCGGCAAGCTGCTCTTTGGGAGCGGATTTATATTTGATTTATTCAACGTCGTAATCGGAATTTTCTTTCAGGCACTCTTTGACCAGGGTGACCACCTCTTCAACATCATCGCAGACTTTAAAGAGCTCAAGGTCTTTCTCGGCAACGAGGCCGGCACTTACGAGTTCGTCGCGGAGCCAGTCGGTCAGGTTGCGCCAGAAGTGGGAACCGTAGAGGATAATCGGGAAAGGCTTGATCTTGTTGGTCTGAATCAGGGTCAGGGCCTCAAACATCTCATCCATGGTGCCGAAGCCGCCGGGAAAGACGACAAAGGCGCGCGCATATTTGATCAGCATTACCTTGCGGACGAAGAAGTATTTGAATGATACCAATTTAGTTGCATATTCATTCGGTTTTTGTTCCATCGGCAGAGTGATGTTGAGGCCGATGGAGCGGCCACCGGCCTCCTTGGCTCCTCGATTGGCGGCCTCCATGATGCCGGGGCCGCCACCGGTAATTACCGTAATATCAGCTTTGGCTAGTAAGTTGCCGAGATAGAGCGCCTGGCGATAGTCAATATCTTCAGAGTTGGTGCGGGCCGAGCCGAAAACTGAGACCGCCGGCCCGATATCCGCCAGCTGTTCAAACCCTTCGACAAATTCCGACATGATCTTGAACATCCGCCAGCTCTCTTCGAGTTTGAAATCATCAATCAGATATTGATCTTGCCCACGATTATTTTTAATCATATGCAGCCTCTAATTTCTAAAGCTTGTTACCGGGGCCGGAATCTGCCCCTTCCGCCAGATGAAGTAGTCGCTGTTTTCCTGGTGTAACGGAACGATGTAGGCTTCGCCGAGAAGACCGCCCCAGGAGACCATCTCTCCGGCCTTTTTACCGGGTACCGGAATCAGGCGCACCGCCGTGGTTTTATTGTTCATCATACCGATCGCCAGTTCATCAGCTATGATTGCTGAAATAGTTGTCGTTTTGGTGTCACCGGGCACCGGAATCATATCGAGACCGACTGAGCAGACAGTGGTCATCGCTTCCAGTTTATCGATGGTCAGAGCCCCGATCTTGACGGCTTCGGAGAGTCCGACATCCTCGCTGACCGGGACAAAGGCACCGCTCAGGCCGCCGATATGGCTGGAGGCCATGAGGCCGCCTTTTTTGATGGCGTCGGTTAGCAGGGCCAGAGCGGCGGTCGAACCGTGAGTTCCAACCCTTTCCAGGCCCATTGCCTCAAGGATACGGCCGACGCTGTCACCAACAGCCGTTGTTGGAGCTAGAGAAAGATCAAGAGAGCCGAAACGAACCCCTAAGTCGCGGGCCAGTTCCCGGCCGATCAACTCTCCGGCCCGGGTGATCTTGAAAGCGGTTTTTTTAATGATTTCGGCGATCTCATCTAGTGGCAGATCGCGGGGGGCGGCCTCGACCGTGCGGCGCACGACTCCAGGTCCGGAGATGCCGACATTCAAGACATTATCAGCTTCCTGAACGCCGTGAAAGCCACCCGCCATAAAGGGGTTGTCGCTGACCGCGTTGGCGAAAACGACAAATTTGGCGGCCCCGATGGCATTTTCACTGTTTAAAGCAAGATCTCTGATAATCCCGCCTATTTTTGCCACCCCACGCATATTAATACCGGCCTTACTGCTCGCCAGATTGATAAAGCCACAGATCTTTTCAGTTGATCCCAGAGCTTCGGGGATGGCATCGACTAAGGTTTGATCGGCATAGCTCATCCCTTTTTCAGCTAAAGCCCCGAAACCGCCGAGGAAGTCGACCCCCACCTCCCGGGCACAGTGATCCAACAGTTTAGCAAAAGCGACCACCCGTTTGCGGTCTTCGGCCGCAGCCCCGGTTAGAGCCCCCGAGAGCACCAGGGCGGCCGGGGTAATAGTCAGGCGTTTATTGATGATCGGAATACCGAATCGGGCATCGATCTTTTCGGCTCTTTTTACAAACTGACGGGCGGTTGTGACAATCTTTTTTTCGACCCGTTTACAGAGTTTTGAAAAGTTGTCCGAGGTACAGGGCAGCAGGTTGATGCCCAGGGTTACGGCCCGGATATCGAAATGTTCCTTCTCGGTCATACGATAGGTTTCATAAATCTCTTCAAGGGATATATTTAAAGGCATTTTTCAGTCACTTCTCGTTTAAGGGTTTCGTTAAAGCCCACACCTTCCGGACCATCGGTTAAGGTCGCCCTACCAGCCAGGATCTCGGTATCGTGATATAAGAGAATCCAGGCTTTACGCTTGGCATACTCGGGCAAGAGGCGTTCTTTTAAGGCGATGACCTCCATGGGATAGTCGTCGTAGGCGATGACCCATAAGGGGTGGAGATGGTTTTTTGAGGGCAGCAGGTCGCCCAGATGAACCGCAGTCTCTCCTTTGGAGACAATCTCAATCGCCTGGTGGCCGATGGTATGTCCGCCGGTGAGAAAGATCTTTACTTCCGGGGTTAGCTGGAAATCGCCATCGATTATCTCCAGGTTTTCACCTTCAATCAGGCCGCTGAAATTCTCCGGCCAGTATGATGATGCCGAGCGGCGGTCGGGATTTTTAATGACCTCCCACTCTTTTTTCTGCAAGATGTGGCGGGCTCGGGGAAAGGTCAGAAAAGATTTTTCGTTTCTATCATAACTGACGATGCCGCCGGCATGATCGAAATCGGCATGGGTTGGAATGACGACGTCGATGTCTTCGACATTCAGCCCCAGTTGCTTAAGGCTTTCGGGCAGGCGCCAGGGTTTCTGCACCTGGAAATGCTCATCTTGTTTGGCCGTCAGCTTGTTGCCGATGCCGGAATCGATGACAATCTTTGCCGACGGAGTCAGTAATAGCAGGGCCGCATTGTCTATTGCGATACAGTTGTCCTCTCCGACCTCGACTCGATTCGACCAGAGAACCTTGGGAACCGGTCCGAACATTGGTCCACCGTCGAGTCTGATCTGCCCGCCATCAAGCCAGAAAATTTCAACCTCGCCGATCTTTAATGAAGGCAATGCTTTGTCCACACTTATACCCGGTGCATCGTTTCAAAAATCTGGTGATGTTGAATCTGGATCGAGAGACCGGTTTTTTCACCCAGCTTTTCAAATTTCGGGGCCAGAACGCCAAGGTCACTGCGGGCTCCGGCGAGATCAACCAACATCGTCATGACAAAGATGCCCTGCATGATTTTCTGCGAAATATCCTCGATATTGATCTCCTCTTTCCAGAGGAAATCGGAGATCTGGGCAACAATTCCACTACGATCCTTACCGACGACCAGTACCACCGCCAGATCCTTATCTTTCTCGCAATCTTTATTCATTTTTGATCGTATCCTTTGAGTTTTCTTTAATCTTTCCCGTAGCCAGCAGGCCTTTCGACAGGCGCTGTGCCTCAATGGCGCTTCTTCGCTAGCGCTAAGGGTAAAACAACCAAATATTCCTGCATAGCAAGATTGGAGCCGAACACTGCTGAGCTTTTCTAACACATGGAGGACGGAGATCACAGAGAAATTTTTGTTTTTTTAAGAACGCACGAGATGGTAGATTTTACATTTATAGACTGCAGGGCCAAATTTTTGTCGAAAAACTTTACAATATTCTTTCAATTGGCTTAAGGTTTAATGTTAAATTAGATGATTTTATATGTTTTGACAAGTTGGTATGAATGTTGCCGTGATTTTGAACTGTGGTAAAAAAATATAACCAAAGAAGGGTATCGGTGGTATTATGGAACAAAGGGCAGTAACCAGATATAGCCTTCAGGTCTCGGCTCATGTTGAAGCTATGCTTAGTGGTGGGGATGTCCGGTCATATGAATGGAAAACCCGTGATGTTTCATCTAGTGGAGCGTTTCTTTTGACCAATGGTCAGTTATTGGGGAAAGGTACAGATATCAAGGTTAATCTCAATCTCAACTCATTTTCAGGTTCCAGTTCATGGGTTACAATGAATGGTCGGGTGGTTCGAGCTGAGAGTGAAGGTGTCGGGGTTTGTTTTGATGGTCAATATAAGTTTATTAGTAATGCTCTTGATCTTGATATGTAGCAATTTCAGGCTCCATCCTTTGAATTGTCTTGATGTGGAGACAGACCTTTAGTTCGCCCTGAGCGTAGCGACGAAGTACGCTCAGGGCGAACTAGGCAAAGTTTACCGCTATCCGCTGTAACTTAACTCCTTCTATCTCATCCCTTCAAGTAAGGCAGTAGAGCTTTGAAGTCGGGTCCTTGGGCGGCATTCAGATAGTTATAAAGAACGGTTTGCAGGGTTATCGGCCAGCCGCCGGCCCGGGTTATCAGGTCACAGCCGGAGCGCCAGTCATGGGTATAACGGGAGCTTGTGACATCGCTTAAGAGAAAGAGAGAGTAGCCGATATCGAGCAGGTCGACGGCGGTTTGCATAACGCAGATATGAGTTTCGATACCGATGATCAAAAGTTGATGCCGACCAAGCTTTTCAAGCCGGTCGGTAATCAGTCCGGCCCCGGAGAAGACTTTTTTGGCGATCGGTTGGTAATCGTTCCCCAGCACGTTCCTGATCTCTTCATTGGTAACCCCCAAACCTTGAGGGTACTGTTCAAAGACGATGATCGGCAATTTAAGTTGCTGAGCCATGCGAATTGTCAGAATTGTTTGTTTGTGCAGTTGTTCGCGAATTGCCGGCGCAAACGTTTGCAAAATTGCATCTTGATAGTCAACAATAATCAAGGCACTCTCTTCCTGGACGGGACAAAATGATCTGCTCATAATCAAACCTCCATCTTATTTTAACTTTTTTGGCATTGTGGGCAATAAAAAGTCGACCTTCCACCAATGACAAGCTTTTTTATCGGCTGACGACACTTAATACAAGGTTCACCGGTACGGCCGTAGACCTGGAGTTCGCGAACAAAAGCTCCTTCACTGCCGTCAACTCCGTGAAAGTCGGAGATGGTCGTACCGCCGGTTGCGATCGCTTCAGTCAAAACCTCTTTAATGGTTTTAACCAGCCGTCGGCAGCGCTCCTGGCCGAGACGGCCAACCCTCGTAGTTGGTCGAATACGAGTTCGAAAAAGGCTTTCGCTGGCGTAGATATTGCCAACCCCGACGACCCGGCGTTGATCCATAATAAAATTTTTAACAGGTGTCGTGCGCTTGCGGCTGAGATGGTAAAAGTAGTCACTCGAAAATTCTTTGCTTAAGGGTTCCGGGGCCAATTCTCCGAGTTCCTTGATCTCGCCCTGATCGTCCGGCTTGACGACCATGACCAGGCCGAATTTACGCGGATCGCGAAAACGTAAGCACTCGCCACTGTCGAGTTGCAGGTCGAGATGATCATGGCGTTCGGCAGCTTCACTTCTGTCAGTCAGACGCAGGGTGCCGGTCATCCCTAGATGGATCACCAGGGTTTGCCCACCACTCATATCGACAAGCAGATATTTAGCTCGCCTTCGCACCCCTCGTATAGCTTGATTGAGCAGGTTTTGTAAAGCCTCAATCGGCATCGGCTGCCGCAATTTTTCACAGCGCACAGTGACTCCGGTAACCTGTCGTCCCGGCAGGTGTGAGCGCAAGGCCGCGGCCACGGTTTCCACTTCAGGCAACTCCGGCATTCATCTCCCTCCTGTTTTTTTCCCATCATTTTTACCAACGTTGGCAAAGATGATAGCCCGACGTAGTTGATCGACTATGTTTTCTACCTCCAGTTCGGTAAGATGCGATAGTGAATGTTGGTTCTGCATAGATTGTTGTTCTCTTTAATTTGTGGCAAACTGTTTTAGCTCGAGGAGTTTAATAGTCGTCTTCTGGAGCGTCACTTTTTATTTGCGGGTTTTCCGACAAAAACGGTGTATATTCCGGAAGGAGTTTTTTCAAGGTAAGTTTGATGTCCGGGCCGTCATGTTTTTGGGCTGACTCCAGAAGGGCTTGGATGTGTTGATTTAAGGATGTATAGGTGATGCCGTTGCCGTAAAGCACCATGATTTTGTCATGCTTGGTTATCTTTATACCCTCGCTTTGGGTAATCAATTCTTCATAGAGTTTTTCACCCGGCCGCAGACCGGTATATTTGATTTCAATTTCGGTATCCGGTTCACGGCCCGAGAGTTGAATAAGGTTGCGGGCGAGTTGATCAATTTTGATCGGTTCGCCCATTTTGAGAATAAAAATTTCACCGCCTTTGCCCATGGCGCCGGCTTGCAGGGTTAGTTTGGCGGCCTCTTCAATAGACATGAAGTAGCGGGTTACTTCGGGATGGGTGACGGTGACCGGGCCGCCGAGTTCGATTTGGTGTTTAAAGAGTGGGATAACCGAGCCGGAAGAGCCGATAACGTTGACAAAGCGGACGGCTTGAAAGATAGTCTGATTATGAGATGGGGGAGTTTGAGATGAACGAAAAAGGGTGCCGTCCCATTTGCCTTGGGCGCAAGCCAGCATCATCAGTTCGGTTAAGCGTTTGGAAGCGCCCATGATATTAGTGGGATTTACGGCTTTGTCAGAAGAGATTAAAACGAACTTGGAGACTTGGTGCACGATTGCCGTTTCGATCAGGCATTGGGTTGCGATAACGTTATTAAAGACCGCTTCCCAGGGATTATTTTCAATCAGGGGGACATGTTTGTAGGCGGCGGCGTGGAAAACGATGGTTGGCTGTTGCTGTTTGAACACGGTTTCAAGCAGGGACAGATCCTGGACTTTGCCTAGGATCGGTAGGCAGGCGGAAAAACCGTATTCGTGTTCCATTTCCATTTGAATGGTATAGAGATTTTCTTCGCTGGCATCAAAGAGTATCAGGAGTTTAGGCGAAAAGCGGATAATCTGGCGGCAGAGTTCGGAACCGATGGAGCCGCCGGCGCCAGTGACGAGGATTACTTGGTCCTCAAGGTAGTTGCCAATGGCTGAATGATCAAGTTGCAACTCCTCTCGGCCGAGGAAATCTTTGTAGAATATTTCGCGCATTGAGCGAATTGAAACCTGGCAGTCAATCAATTCACTTAAGCCGGGCAGAACCTTATAAGAAGTGCCGGAGTGGCGGCAGAGCTCAACTAGTCGTTTTAGTTGTTTACCGGTTCCCGAAGAGATCGCAATAAGTACCTCTTTGGCTGCGGCACGCTCGATATGCTCTTCAAGATCCTCGACTAGGCCAAGGATTGGGATGCCGTGAATTTTGAGCCCGATCTTGTTGGGGTTGTCATCGACCAGGCCAACGATCTCATAGGGCAGCATTGGATTATTGCGTACTTCCCGAATGATCATTTCTGCAGCATCTCCGGCACCGATAAGCAGAAGTTTTTTCTTGCTCTTATGAGGGAGGGGAAGAGCCGGCAACAATTTTCTTGAGCCGGAGACGTTTTTGTAAAAAAACCGGATGGCGAAACGGTGACCACTGATCAGCAGGAACGTGAAGACAGTATCTAGAAAGAAAACAGAGCGAGACAAGCCTTCAAAACGGTTGATCGTGAGGATGCCGGTAACGAGTAACAGGAAGGAGAAAATGGCAGCTTTAATCAGGTTTATGACATCGGTGGTACTCGTGTAGCGCCACATACCGCGGTAGAGGCCAAAAAAATAGAAAACCGGGATCTTGATAAACAGAATGACGGGTAGGATGGAGATGAACTGGTATCTTTCAGCGCTGGTCAAAGCGTGCTCAAAGCGGACTTCATAGGCGAGGAAATGGGCCAGAACAAGAAGGGTTATATCCGTGCTCAGAATGATCCAGAAGTTTTTTTTCCGAATGAAGTGACTGAAAAGTTTTAGTTGGTTCGAGAGTGAGCTGGGCATTTTTATAAATAGTGTATGGTGCGAGTAGTAATGCTTGGTACCCGTATCGCTTTTATTGGCGATGAAAAGTGCATCGATAACATGTTACAGGGGGGTGATACAAGGTTTTTCTGGTTGTTGACGGGTGTCGGTTTATCTGGTCATTACTATTTTGGGCAAGACCCTGGTTTTAGGGCTGATTGGCCGTCTCTTTCGTCCTTTGATGGAATTCCTCGGGCTGTCGGGTGAAGTCGTAATGGGGGTTGTGCTCGGTAATGTTTTAAACCTCTATGCGGCGATTGGTGCGGTCACGCCACTACAGTTTGACCGTAAGCTGACGCAGCGTGAGATGGTCTTGATAATTACGTTTCTCTCGTTAAACCACTCTTTTTTTGAAGATGTTCTGCTCTTTGTCGCGATCGGTGCCCAGGGTACGGTGTTGCAGGTTATCCGCATGGTCGTGGCGGTTGTGTTGACAGTGGTTCTGGCCCGAGTTCTCAAGCCTGGCTGTGAGGTTCAAGAAAGGGTATGATTGAGAGATTATTACTCTTTAAGGGTAACCGTCAAGTCCGTTTCGGAACAGTGAATCTGAGCGGTTTTCCAGACCGGGTCGCCGCGTAAGGCGGC
>JAGHAQ010000024.1 GCA_021161425.1 Candidatus Tharpella sp.
CCATAATGTCGGTCTCGGCGGAGCCGATTTTCAGGAGACCTCAACCGGTCACGGCTGGCGCAAAGGACCGCGTAACGCCCCGACCGTTTTGAATTCGGTCTACAATGTCGCTCAATTCTGGGATGGCCGGGCCAAGGATCTGGCCGAACAGGCCAAAGGCCCGGTTCAGGCCAGTGTCGAGATGAACAACAAACCGGCAATGGTTGTCAAAACCTTGAAAAGCATGCCGGAATATATTGAGCTCTTCAAAAAAGCCTTCCCCGGCGAGGCCGACCCGGTCACCTTTGACAACATGGCCAAAGCCATTGAGGTCTTTGAAGCTACCCTGCTCACCCCGGATTCCCCCTTTGATCTCTTCCTTAAAGGTGATGCCAAAGCCTTAAATGAAAGTGAGAAAAAAGGCCTCGCAAGTTTCATCAATAATGGTTGCGCCGACTGTCATGGCGGTATCAATATGGGCGGCGATGACTACTACAGTTTTGGTGTTATCAACGCTCCGACCAAGAGAATTATTGCCGGTGACAAGGGACGTTTTCTGGTCACCAAAGCTATGAGTGACGAGTTTGTCTTCAAATCACCTTCTTTACGCAATATCGAGTTGACCACCCCCTATTTTCACTCCGGCAAAGTCTGGGGCCTGAAAGCGGCGGTAGTGGTTATGAGTTCAGCCCAACTGGAAAGCGTTCTCAAAAAAGAGGAAGTCAACGACGTCGTCGCCTTTCTCAAAGCTACTACCGGAAAACAACCGATCGTGGAACACCCGATTCTGCCCAAACCGACCGACAAAACGCCACAACCTAATCTGGACTAGTCCGCTGACTACGGAGTGCTGATGTTTAAAAAAACCTGGAATCCCTACCTGGCCGGAGCCCTGGCCGGGGTCTTGATGATCTTGTCGGTCTGGATCAGCGGTAAGTTCTTCGGCACTTCAACCACCTTTGTCCGGGTTGCGGCCGTCATTGAAGAGAGCATCGGTATCGACACCTCGACAAATGTCCATTTTACGGAGAAAAAAGGTAAATATGGAGCCGGAGCCCTGCCCGACTGGCAGTTGATGTTTGTCTTCGGGGTTTTGCTTGGGGCCTTCATCTCAGCCCGGTCATCAGACGATTTCAAGATTCAGGCAGTGCCAGACATGTGGCGAAAACGCTTCGGTGCAAGCCCGGCCAAACGCGGAGTGGTTGCCTTTTTCGGAGGGGTTGTTGCCCTCTTTGGCGCCCGCCTGGCCGGCGGCTGACCCAGCGGTCACGGGTTGAGCGGTCTGGCTCAACTATCAACCAGCGGCTTTATCTCCCTGGCCGGATTCTTTCTGATCGGGGCGGTTATCGCCAATCTGATCTATAGCGGCAAGGGAGGTCTATAATGACTCTCGGATATGGCCTGATAACTGGGATTTTATTTGGTATATTATTACAGAAGGCTCAGGTTTTGCGCTACGACAAACAGGTCGGGGCGATGCGCTTTCTCGATATGACTATCTTCAAATTCATGCTCAGCTCAATCATCGTCTCAGCTATTGGCATCTATCTTTTAAAGGATCTGGGTCTCATCAAACTTAGTGTCAAGGGCACCTCAATCGGTGCCCAACTGGTCGGCGGTTCTCTTTTTGGGATCGGTTGGGGTCTGTTGGGCTACTGCCCTGGAACTGCGGTCGGCGCAGTCGGAGAAGGTCGCCTCGACGCCCTTTGGGGCATTCTCGGCATGCTCTGCGGAGCTGCCCTCTATGCTGAAGTTTACCCCTTCATGAAGGCAAAGATCATAACTTTAGGAAACTACGGCAAGCTCACCCTGCAACAGGCACTGGGCATCAGCCACTGGCTAGTAATTGTTGTTTTTGCCCTTATAGTCCTCGCCATGTTTTATTTGTTTGAGAAGAAAAACGTCTGAAGCAAAGCGGGAATAAGCTCACTATAAACTTACATAAATTAATAGGGAGGTTTTTATGGCTGAAGAGATGGATGTCAGTTGCGCCCGTCCGACTGGCGGCCCGGTTGGTGAAACGCAAAATCCGGCTGAAAAAACTGAAACAAGCACTGCTCCGAAGGAGGTCAAACCGATGATTCAAGTAGGTCAAAAAGCACCAGATTTCGTTGCTCCTGGCTATCAACAAGGTAAATTCGTCAACGTTAAACTCTCCGACTATTTTGGCAAGTGGGTTCTGCTCTGCTTATATCCAGGTGATTTCACCTTTGTCTGAGCCACCGAGATTTCGGCAGTTGCCGAAAAATATCCCGAAATTCAGAAACTGGGAGTTGAAATCCTTTCGATGAGTATCGACTCAGTTTTTGTCCACAAGATGTGGGATGACAATGAACTTTCTAAAATGGTTGACGGCGGAGTTCCTTTTCCGATGCTTTCCGACGCCGGCGGCCAGATCGGCCGACTCTACGGCGTTTTCAACGAAGAGGCAGGCGTTGAAAACCGCGGACGGTTCATTATCGACCCCGATGGCATAATCCAGGGCTACGAGGTCCTGACTCCCCCCGTCGGGCGTAACTTCAACGAAACCATCCGCCAACTGCAAGCCTTCCAACATGTCCGTAAAAGCAAAGGTACCGAAGCCACTCCGGCAGGCTGGAAACCCGGCAAACCAACCCTGAAGCCCGGACCCGATCTGGTCGGCAACGTCTGGAAAGAGTGGCAGACAAAGATGGCCTTCGAAGATTAAAAAAAATATGCCCGAACAGAAAGGCCGCAAGAAAAATCTTGCGGCCTTTCTGTTATACAACTTCGGCATTATCCCAATTGCCTGCAACTTCACAATCCTATTTTTATTGTTTAGTCATCAAGTTAAGATATATCTCAAACCATAACCTATCGCTGAATATCTAAAGTTGAGGAATAGGGCTTGCAATTAGATCTTTCCGGTGGCAATCTTTAATTGACAACTCAAAGATGAGTCAAAATTTTCCTGAGTATTTTATGGCAAAGAGGACATGAAA
>JAGHAQ010000090.1 GCA_021161425.1 Candidatus Tharpella sp.
GTCTTTTGAAAGGCTGCCAGCCTTTTCTTGCCGACCTGTGCCGGGATTTGAGCCGTTATCAGCTCTCCTTGGTGGTTGAGTATCTGCAGGTCAGCAGTTATGTCGGTACGGCCAGTAGTGGTCAGGTGACGATCAGCCAGGCGTTACCTGATGTATTTCGGCAGGGTTGCGACGTGATTGTGGTTGATGATATCTTTGATACCGGCCTTACTTTGAAAAGTGTCGTCGCCCTCCTTCGCGAAAAAGGTGCCGAAAAGGTGAAAACCTGCGTTCTGTTGCGCAAAGAGGGCAGTAGCCGGGTGGTGATGGAACCCGATTATTGCGGAGCCGTAATACCCGACGCCTTTATTGTCGGTTACGGTCTCGACTATAATGAACAATACCGTGAATTGCCTTATATAAAAATCTTAGCTGAAGACGAGCAGTGACGGTTTCGTGGTGCAATAACAAATTACCTGTTTGGTTACGGCTAAGTCGGAGTAGGAAATATTATGACAAAAACTACTGCAGGGCATCGTCTTGAGATATTTTATCGCGATGCCGAGCTTGATACCCGCGGTCTGCTTTTGCAGGACAAACTCAACTCTTTGGGGTTGTCAGCGGTTGTCGAAGAGGTTCGGCTTTCAGAGGTTTATACCCTGGAAGGGGATTTCAGTCAGGCCCGCCTGAAAGAGGTTGCCGGTTTGTTGTTGAATCCGGTGGTTCATGACTGTCTTATTGATGAGGCTCGTTCTTTAGGTACGGCGGAAGTCGTTCTCGAGGTTGGTTTCCTGCCCGGGGTGACCGACAATATCGCTCATAGTGCTGCCGAAACCCTGGCTGATGCCTGGGGCACGCCGCTGGCGGTCGATCAGGGGATCTACTCGAGTACCATCTATTATATTCAGGTAGCGAACTTAACAACGGAGGATCGTCGTCTTATCGGGCGGATTCTGGCCAATGCACTGATTCAACGTCTCGACTGGAAGGACCGCTCCAGTTATGTGGCCGACAAGGGGATGGACTGTATTATTCCCCGGGTTCGGCTTGAGGTTGGGAAAAAGATTAGCCTGGTCGATCTTAAGATCTCTGAAGCGGAACTTATCGCGCTTGGCAAAGAGGGAATTATTGATCATTGTGATGAGCAGGGTAATATTATCCGGCGCGGGCCTCTAGCTCTCGATCTGCCCTCTCTGGCTGCAATTGCCGACTATTTTGCGACGCTAGAGCAGCGTCAGCCCACCGACCTTGAGCTTGAAGCCCTGGCCCAGACCTGGTCGGAACATTGTAAGCATACGATTTTTGCGGCTGCTATCGACGATCTTGAAGAGGGGCTCTATAAGACATATATCAAGGGGGCGACGAAAAAGATTCGTCAAGAGCGAGGCGCTGAAGATATCTGTGTCTCGGTCTTTGTCGACAACTCCGGGGCCATTATTTTTGATGATGAATATCTGGTTACCGATAAGGTCGAAACCCACAACTCCCCTTCCGCTCTCGATCCTTTCGGCGGTTCGATCACCGGTATTGTCGGGGTCAACCGCGATACCGTCGGTTTTGGCCTTGGAGCCAGACCAATAATTAATCGCTATGGTTTCTGTGTCGCCGATCCCCGCGATTACGAACCTCTCTACCGCTCGCCCGGGGGCGGCAATCAGGCTTTACGACCGCGCCGCATTCTTGATGGTATTGTTGATGGGGTCAGGGTTGGCGGTAACTGTTCCGGAATCCCGACGACGCAGGGTTTTTTGACCTTCCATCCCGGCTACAAGGGCAAACCGCTGGTTTTTGTCGGCACCGTCGGCCTGATTCCGAGAAAGACCGAGTCCGGCCGCTTAAGCCATGAAAAAGCCGCCCGGCCCGGTGATTATATTGTTGTGCTCGGTGGCCGGGTCGGCCTTGACGGGATTCACGGAGCTACGTTTTCTTCCGAAGCTTTGACCGGTGGCAGTCCGGCGACCGCGGTTCAGATTGGCGATCCGATTACTCAGAAAAAGTTTTCCGATGCAATCGTTAAGGAGGCCCGCCAGCGCAATCTCTATAGCAGTATTACCGATAATGGGGCCGGTGGCATCTCCTGCTCGGTGGCGGAGATGGCGCGTGAATGTAATGGTTGCAGGGTCGATCTGGAAAAGGTGCCGGTTAAATACCCGGGGATGGCTCCTTGGGAGATCTGGATCAGCGAATCACAGGAGCGCATGACTTTGGCTGTTCCCCCTGAGAAATGGCCGGAACTTGAAGCGCTCTTGTCAAATCGCGGTGTCGAAGCAACAGTGATCGGCGAATTTACTGATTCAGGTCGTTGCCAAGTCAGCTATCAGGGTGAGATGGTTATGGATATGGAGCTTGAGTTTCTCCATAACGGCCAGCCGGTTAAATATCTTTCGACCAGGGTTCGACCCTCTGTCGAAAATGAGGTGGTTCTGCCGGCACTTACCGAGCTTCCCTTGGCCGAACTTTTTACCAAGATGTTTAAGCGCCTTAATCTTGCTTCTCACGCCTATGTTTCGACCCAGTACGACTTTGAGGTGCAGGGCGGTTCGGTTCTCAAGCCTCAGGTCGGCCGGAATCAGATTGACGGTTTTGCGACGGTTGTGCAACCGTTGCCGGAATCTTCTAAAGGGGTTGCTCTGTCGCAGAGTCTTTATCCGGCAGTCAGTGACCTTGATACTTATGCAGCGGCGGTTACGGCTATCGATACGGCGGTTCGCAACCTTTTGGCGGTTGGTACCCCGTTATCCCAGATAGCTCTGTTGGATAATTTCTGTTGGTGTTCCTCGGATGATCCCGAGCGTCTCTGGCAGCTTAAGGAGTGTGCTCGTGCCTGTTATGAGACCGCCGTTTGCTATGGTACCCCATTTATCTCAGGCAAAGACAGCATGTATAATGATTTTAGCGGTTATGACGGTCAAGATCAGGCGCTCACGATCTCGGTGCCCCCGACCATCTTGATCTCCTCAATCGGAGTGATGCCTGATATCTCCAGTTTGCGTTCATTTGCCTTCGTCAAACCCGGAGATCTTATCTACCTGCTTGGCTCAGGCGGCTCGGACTTAGGGGGTAGTGAATACCTCTCCCTTTTGCGAGAGGAAAGCCTGGTTGACGCCGGGGCTTGGGGCCGGGTTCCGAGGTTTGATCCGGGCGCTCTGCTCCCCCTCTACAGATCTTTGCAGAAATGGATAGCGGCAGGTCTTTTCCGTTCCCTCTACCCCTTGGCCCAGGGCGGTCTGGCGCTGGCTGTTGGTAAAGGAAGCATGGCTGAAGGTTTAGGGTGTGCGCTCAAGATTCCCGCCTCAGAGCGCGCTGATCTTTTACTTTTCAACGAATATCCCGGTCGTTTTTTGGTCAGTTTGGCCCCTGAGATTGGTGCAAAACTTGAAAAAGAGTTTGCCGATAATAGCTGTACTCGGCTCGGCCGGGTGCAGGCTGATGAAGAGATTATCATCAGCCAAAACGGAGAAATCTCTCTGCAAACGACGGTTTCTTCCCTGCTGACCGCCTATCGCTCGACGTTTGCCGGATTTTAATAAATCGGCAGTGAAGGATCAAACACTGCCGACTGTCCACTGTTGACCTCCCACTTTTTTGGAGAATATAATGGCTCAACCGAAAGTTCTTTTGTTGACCGGTTACGGTATCAATTGTGAAGAGGAGACTGCCTACGCCTTTCAGGCCTGTGGCGCGCAAACCGCAATTGTTCATGTTAACGATCTGATCGCTGCGCCGAAACAGCTTTCCGATTACCAGATTTTTGTTGTGCCGGGAGGATTTTCCTATGGCGATGATACCGGTTCTGGGAATGCTCTGGCCAACAAGATGCGCCATACTCTCTGGCCCGAGCTTATGGCTTTTGTTGCTGCCGACCATCTGGTTTTAGGGATCTGTAACGGGTTTCAGGTGTTGGTCAACCTTGGTCTGCTGCCGGGGGATACCGATAATTCTTTTGGAGCCCGCCGGGTTGCCCTGATTGCTAATAGTACGGCCCGTTATGAATGCCGCTGGGTGAATCTTTTGGCCGCTGAAACTGATTCGGTTTTTCTGCGCGGGGTAAGCTCTCTAAGCTTACCCGTGGCACATGGTGAAGGGCGTTTTTATGCCCCGGCTGAAACTCTCTCTGAACTTAAGCAGCGCCGGCAGATTGCCTTGCGCTATGCGGACAGCGAAAAGCGCCCGGCTCGGGGCTTTTTCCCCGCCAATCCCAACGGCTCTCTTGATGATATCGCCGCCCTTTGTGCCGCCCAAGGCCGCATCTTCGGACTTAGGCCCCACCCCGAACGGGCTTTTCGCTCAAGTCATATGCCGGATTGGCCCGAGCGTCTTGCCTTAGCTCCCGATAGTGACTGGCGAGAGCCCGGTCCGGGGCGCGTAATTTTTGAGAATGCTGTTAACTATTTTTCATGAAAAAATAGTTGCAATTACTGATTCCTATGCTATTTAAGATATAGTAAAAACATGATACCTGCTTACTTCCACCTGTTGATAATGCTGAAAACCTGTTTGATCAGAAAGGAGTGGCCATGCAGATTACCTCAATTCTTGTTCCCACCGACTTTTCCGAAGATTCCTACTACGCCTTGAACCATGCAATTGAAATTGCTCAGCGTCGCCAGTGTCCACTGACCATTCTCCATGTTAATCCCGATGAAAGTATGCTCCATCACTATCTCAGTGAGCAGGAGTATGAGAAGCTCAAGCAGGGAGCCATAGAGGATGCCCGGATTGAACTTGAAGGGTTGGTTGAACGTTTTCCCGCACTGCGCGAGATCTCGTATAAATATCATATCCGGCGCGGCATTCCTTATGTCGAAATCCTTGATGAGCTCGAGAAAAATCCGGTTGACCTGGTGGTTATTGGTTCTCATGGCCGTTCCAATCTGGCCCTGAAATATTACTATGGAACCACCGTTGAAAAGATAGTCCGACGGGCCAAAACCAGTATACTGGTTACCAGAACCCCGGAAAAAAAGGGAAGAGGGTAAGTCTGAAACGGCGGGTTAAATTTTTTATCGTATGTTGTAGAGCACCCTGTAATGCAAGAGAGTTACTTTTTAACCTTAACCTCAACTTATTTTAAGGAGAAAAATGATGAAAAAAACTCTATTATTGGGCTTCTGTCTGGCGTTGGCTCTGCTTATGGCTCCGACCGCCTCAATGGCGCGGATTCAGTTTGTCACGATTGGTACCGGTGGCGTTACCGGGGTCTACTATCCGACCGGTGCGGCGATCTGCCGTATGGTCAATAAAAAGGCTAAAACTTACAATATGAAAGCGACGGTTGAGTCAACCGGCGGCTCGGTTTTTAATATTAACGCCGTCTTGAATGGCGATTTAGAATTTGGTATCGCCCAGTCCGACCGTCAGTTCCAAGCTGTCAATGGCATGAAAGAGTGGGATGGCAAACCGCAGGGTAAATTACGTTCGGTTTTCAGTATTCATCCTGAAGCAGTTACCTTGATTGCCAGTGATGAGAGCGGTATCTACTCTCTGGCTGATATGAAAGGCAAGAGAGTTGGAATCGGTAACCCCGGTTCTGGTCAGCTGGGTAACTCCCGTGATGCTCTGTCGCTTGTTGGTCTTGATGAGAAGAAAGATATTCAGGCCGAGTATATCAAAGCGGTTGAGGCCGCCAGTGCCCTCCAGGATGAACGTGTAGATGCCTTCTTCTACACTGTCGGTCACCCCAATGGTTCACTTAAGGAAGCCACTGCCGGCCGTATCAAGGTTCATATCGTTGAGATCCCTGATGTTACATCCCTGATCTCCAAATATCCCTATTA
>JAGHAQ010000030.1 GCA_021161425.1 Candidatus Tharpella sp.
CTTTTGAAAAAGATAAAACTCAGGATTTCTTACTTGACTTTACAATTTAATGTAATTACTGTAATCACAAATAACCTTGATTACATACTGGAAGGAGCAACACTAATGGAAAACCCGATTCCAGGTTCGATGCGCAAACAAAAAGGCCGAGGTAGCCGCTGACCAAATACGCACTGTCAGCAAACAAAGATTGAGGAATAAAATTGGCAAATTATCAAAGATCTCGGCTGCCCAAATACGCAAACTCATTACTGACATGTACGGAGAATAGATATCATATCCCTAATGCCAACGAAATACATATACAATTTTCGATAATTCATACGTGACAAAATTGGTTTAATTTTCTTAAACCGTAAACCATTAAACAACTGCTCAGAACTCTTTCCACCTCACTGAATGAATTTGTCCTCTTCGAAGAAGATAAAGCAATAAAGCAACAACGTCCCCCTAACTGACCCCAAAAAACCCTAAACCATGAACCGTGAACCAATCTCAAGAAAACCACTAAAGCAAAAGCACAACGTCCCTTTTTACCCTGTACCATCTCCCTCTGTCAGCACCATAAAAAAATCTTGCCATGTGAGTAAAAAAGATATATCTTATATACCATGTATGCATACGAATTTGATGAAAATAAGAGCGTTGCAAATTTAAACAAACATGGGATTGATTTTGTCACGGCCCAAGAACTTTGGAATGACCCTGATCTCATTGAGATCCAAGCAACATCAGATAGTGAAGCACGGTTTTTACTCGTTGGTCGTATTAAAGAAAAACATTGGTCTGCTGTCATAACCTATCGTGAAAACAAAATCAGAATAATCTCTGTAAGACGTTCCAGAAACTCAGAGGTAAAACTTTATGAAATCTAAAGATTTTGATGAAAAATTTGATAAAAATAAGGTCGACATCATTGAGAATCTTGACTTATCCACTTTGAGACGTCCAAATCAACAGCAAAAAAGAGTCAATGTAGACTTCCCTGTCTGGGTCATTGATTCTTTAGATAAAGAAGCAAATCGGGTCGGCGTAACTCGCCAATCCATAATCAAGCTTTGGCTGGTTGAAAGGCTCGAAAAACTTGCACTAACAAGGCGCCCCACCTGATCATCGTATGCCTGGAAAAATGAATGCGTAAAATCGACGAAGGGATTTTAATTATCCCCGACTAGGAGTTCACAACCCTTCTCTGACAAGGCAATTGGAATAATGACCTGTCACTGAGTGAATCCTGCAAAATATTTATCAGAAATACCGCCACCAAAATCCTAACCAAAATGGTTTCATCCGCCTTTATCCTGTAAATCCTGTCCAAAAAAGAAAGGCACAATCCCTGAACTAACCTCAAGAAAACCACTAAAGCAATAAAGCAACAACGTCCCCCTCGTCTCGTCACTTGACTTGATAAAGATTTCCTTCCCATGGGCGGAAAGAATCTGTAAAAGTTGTACCTAAACCCATCTTTTTACCGGTTCGTAAATTGGTTAAATGTACCGGGCGCTGAAATCGCAGGGATAACTCTGACTGAACACCGTCAAAACTACACGCCGTTTCATCTTTTTCCAAACTATCTGTTGACCCCCTGACTATGGGGTTTTTAATAATACCAAGAAAATGTCGGGAATCTTTACGCCACCAGAGAGATTCCAACATACAAGCTTGCACGGAATTATTATTTTCTGATATTTCGACGCGGGGTTTAAGTCCCGCTTGCTGGAGAATACGCCCAACTTCATGTCGCCAGGCATCTCCATACTTACCTGAACGATGCTTCGGTGACCAGTAGAGCAATGGTGTCAGGTTGAGATATACGGTCCGGCCCAGGCCCAGCTTATTTTCTATAAGACAATTTAAACCGGGTGCAGCAGAGCGGAGAGGTGCTTTCTCTTTTTCGTTTTGCCGTTCCCGTCTGCCGCTAAGACCACGCTCAAACACCGGCAGGCCCTTATACAGTGAAGCCCCCCGATAAGCCGGGAACCGATCTTCATAGGGCTGTTCCCAGAGCTCGCCATCTATTTCAGAAAGACCAGTCCCACCCAAATAACCAGCCATTTCATCTCGAACAAGTCCAAAGAATGAGTCCAATATCCCCTGCTTTCGCCCCCGACCATGTTCATCCATCACCCCACACAGATAATCAGCCACGAGAATGCCGCCTTGCCGAACAAAACTTTCCAAGGCCCGGACCTCTTTTTGCGAAAGACAAACCGTTTTAGGCAAGATAATAACCCGAAACCGTCCCAGATCAGCCTGCCCCTCCAGAACATCGAGATAGCTGATAAAGTCATACTGATAGCCCAAGTCTTCCAGGGTTTTGCACCAGACATTACGCAACAGGCCGGCACTCTGGTTTTTATTGTCAATGGAGCTCAATCGTCGCGACCAGGTAGAACCATGAACCATGGCATCCATAACCCATGATGCCTGAATACTGGGATGGGAATAATAGATGCCGATGGGGTCGGGATCAAAAACAACTTGCTGATCGGAGATTATTTCCCCGACCGATCCCTGGAGTTCGCGAAAAGTTTTTTCAAGTTCGAGGATGTGAGGGGCTATGACTTTACACCCGTCTTTTTTTGTAAACCAGCCTTCCGGCCAACAGATAACCGCCTGATTACCATGCAAATAGTAATACCAGAGGAACCAGGAATTACGCTTCGGATTACCGCTGGCAAAGAAAGTCTGCATTCGCGGCCGGCGCTCACGATTCCACCAGGAACGTAACAACTCATTGGTTCCCAGCAGGTCATAGGCCTCCACCCACTGCACCGCTCGAGAAAGCAGCGCATAATCATAACCACCCCACGGCCCTGGAGCCTGACCGCCGACAAAACCTGCCGGGGTACGCGGATCCAGTCGATTTGCTGCTTTTGTCAATTCAGCCAGCACCGCCGCGAATTGAAAATCCATAAAGTGACGAAAATCGATCCATGGTGCCAGATTCCAATTACTCAGCGGTTTTCCGCTAACCCTCTTGCGGACTTTCTCAAACCCGACCGGTACAACCTCGGTAAAAGTATTATAGGTTTCGTCCCATTCGTTGTTAAGCGCTGCAATAGAGCCATAGACATCCTGCAGCCACTCCCTAAACCAGGCCAATGAGGCTTCAGAAGTATCTACATCTGCGGGATTTGTAAACCAGCCGAGAGAAATCTCATCATCAAAGGCATAAGCCAAAACCGGGCCGGATCGAACATCCGTGATATTTTGCTGCAGATGGTGCTTTAAAAGTTTGGTTACTTCAGGATCGGCAAGGCTGAAAGGCCGTTGCAAAGGAGTTCGCCGGCTAGTTACCTTTTTTGCATTTTCACCGGTCAGATGAAGAATCCCCTTATCGGCAACATGGCCAACGTAGTACGGAAACTGTTCAACCCCGGCAAGCTTTACCTGGCCATGCTTGCCGGCACCCCGATCAATCTGAAAACCGCCAAGCCCCAGATGACGATAGAGCGGCAAATCAGTTTGGACATCTGTCCGGTAGGGCCAAATTAACACCCGGAAATGCTGCCAACAAGTCGGCATCGGCACAGCCTTCACCGATTCCAGCACACCCTTTCGCTGGACTTCACTCCAACTCACCGGAGTCCCCCAAAAAAACTCCGTCACCAGCACCCAAACAATGCCGATGAAGATCAACGGCACCCAAAAAGAAATGTTACGATGCTTCATTCAGGTTCCCGGCACCGGCAACCCGGGAAACCACATATCTAAATTTACCTGACGCGTCCCGAGGTATTTCATCAACCATTTCAACTGTAACCTTAACCTCATCGCCCATACGTTTTTTAAAACCGGCGACAATACGATCATTTCCCCCGGCCGGATAAATATTTTTATGCACCTTCAATAAGACCCTAACATCATCAACCGCTTCCTGGATAATCTTGAATTCATCCACCCCGACAATATCTCGAACCACATAAATTATCGACAGGGCATGCTGCCAGCGGCCGTCGGGGGTGACAATAAAATCAGTCGTCCGCCCGCGAAGATTGGTCATCATACTGAAGCTACGACCGCAGGAACATTCACCGGCCAAAGGCTGGGCTATATCACCGGTGCGATAGCGGATAAACGGCATCCCCCAGGCATCAAGGTGGGTAATAACTACTTCCCCATCTTCGCCGGATGATACCGCTTTACCATCCTGCAGATATTCAATGATATAATTGGGATCGATCACATGGTAGTTACCCGCTTTACACTCATGACTGACAAAACCTCCCTCGCGGCTGCCGTAGCCGTCAACCACTGGGATATCACCAAAAAACTTACTGATCGTAGAGCGCTGGTGATCATAAAGAACTTCGGCCGTGCTGAAAACCACCTTAATACCAAGATTATCAAGAGAGAAATTTTGTTCTGCAGCCATCCGACAGAACAGATCAATAGTGCTGGGATAACCAAACAGACATTTCGGTTTAAAATCTCTAAATTGCCCAACGATCTCCGGC
>JAGHAQ010000114.1 GCA_021161425.1 Candidatus Tharpella sp.
CGGCAGCCCGTTGTTTGTGGTGATCGCCGCCCTGGCTCTACTCTCTTTTTATGGCGTCGGTATTGATCTCTCGGTGGTCATTATCGAGATGTCGCGTCTGGCGGACACCCCCCTTCTGCTCTCTCTGCCCCTGTTTATCTTTGCCGGGAGTCTGCTTTCGGAATCGGGCACGCCGCAAAGATTGTTGAAACTCTCGCAATCGTTGTTGGGTTGGCTGCCCGGCGGACTGGCCGTGGTTTCGCTATTTGTCTGTGCAATTTTTACGGCCTTTACCGGAGCTTCCGGAGTGACAATCTTTGCCGTCGGCGGGATTCTTTTTCCAGCTCTGATTAAAGATAATTATCCTGAACGTTTCTCTCTGGGTTTGCTGACCTCATCCGGGAGTTTAGGGCTCCTCTTTCCGCCCAGTCTGCCGCTTATCCTTTACGGGGTGATCTCCGGGGCTCGGATTGATCAACTCTTTCTTGCCGGGATCCTGCCCGGACTCGTCATGTTACTGTTGCTCGCCGGTTATTGTATCCGGCAGGGGCGAGGGGTAAAAAAAACGCCCGCAGCTTCATCGGCCCGCGAGCTGGTTGCGGTTTTAAGAGAGGTGGGTTGGGAGTTGCCGTTGCCGGTTGTCGTACTTGGGGGGATATATGGCGGCTTCCTGGTGGTAGGTGAGGCGGCAGCGGTGACCGCCCTCTATGTTTTAGTGGTCGAAGTCTTTATTTATAAAGATATTTCATTATCAGAACTACCGAAAATCATGGTCCGGAGTATGATTCTTTTCGGCGGTATCCTCGTGGTTCTGGCCGCCTCGATGGCTTCGACTAATTTTCTTGTCGATCAGGAAGTTCCGCAACGGCTCTTTGAGTGGATCAGGGAGTACATTACCAACAAATATACATTCCTGATGGTCTTAAATATCTTTCTCCTGTTGGTCGGAGCTCTGCTTGATATCTTTTCCGCCCTCGTCCTGGTAGTTCCTTTGATTGTGCCGATTGCTCAAGCTTATGATGTTGACCTTATCCATCTTGGCATTATCTTTCTGACCAACCTGCAGATCGGTTACTGCACCCCACCGGTGGGGCTCAACCTTTTTCTGGCCAGCTATCGTTTTGAACGTCCAATAGCCGAGCTCTATCGGGCTACTCTCCCCTTTGTCGGACTCCTTTTAATTACCCTTCTGATTATAACCTACTTTCCCCTCTTAAGTTTGTTTCTGGTGAAAATCGTTGGGGGTGGGTAGAGTGGGAAGTTGATGATGAGACTCTTTGTTGCCATCGATCTGCCAAATAAAATTAAGAACGAGCTTGCCGTAATCAGTTTTGGTTTACCCCAGGCCCGCTGGGTTCCTTTAGAGCAGCTTCATCTGACCTTGCGTTTTATCGGTGAGGTCAACGGCGTTCTTTTTCAGGATCTTAAGAGCTGCCTGGAATCGATAAACGGTAATCCATTCCCTTTAACCTTGAATGGTCTCGGTTGTTTTCCGCCTCGTCGAGATCCCCAGGTTCTTTGGGTGGGGATGGAAAAATCGGTTGAGCTGCTGGAGTTGAGAAAAAGAGTGGACGGTTGTCTCTCTAAACTCGGTATAGCCCCTGAACAACGTAAATTTTCACCCCACATCACCCTGGCTCGCACCCGAAAAACTCCTTTGCTCAGAGTCACCCGTTTTCTTGTCGACCATGCCCTTTTTCACCTGCCGGAATTTATCGTATCAAACTTTCATCTCTATTCCAGCATCTTGACAGCGAAAGGGGCTCTGCATCGGCATGAGGCTGAGTACTCATTGACCATAAATTGATGGCAGTTGCCGATTTTTAGCCCTACAGTGGCCCTGTCCAGCTCTAGAGACAGAAGTCGCATTGACGTATGGCTTGGGTTGGGCTGCTATTTACAATACTGATTATTTCACGGGTATATTCTGGGTTCAGGTTGAGAGTTGCTTTAATCAGCTATCCAAAGACCTTCTCGGCACCGGAATATACCTCTTCTATCTTCAATGTCGCAACAGCATGGCCGGGAAGCTTTTCCGGGTTCCAGGTTTTCATATCAGCAAAGATCTTACCTTCTTTGTGATACTCAATAGTGCCTTTGGCTTGGTATGCTTTACCATCCTTGGTTATAAAAAGGACAGAGCCCTTGCTGCCGGAGAGGATATTTTTTTTGGTTTTGTCAAAATGGTTGTCAGCTATAGCAATGAGATCTTCACCATACCTGGCGACACAGGTAATATATATGGTATTGGGTATAGCGTTATTGTCCACAGTAGTGAAAATAATTTTTTCTTCACGATTTTTCCAAGCTTCATTGACGATTTCCGGTAATTTTACCATTTTAAATTAATCCTTTCACGGTCAATCAGACCGGTGTTAAAGTTAGCCCCATAAATGTAGCCAAAACTCAAAATCCTGCCTTCTCATCTAATACATCACTTCGTGTACTTTCCGGAGTTGAAGTGGTTTATGCACTTCTTTGCAGCTCTCTTGACGGGGATAGCGCTTGAGCTAATCTCCATTGGTATACTAAAAAATGCCTTTTTTCAAGTTCAGAATATGCAAAAATGACGACTTTGCATGTTTTCAGTCTTTTTAATTATCTGTTTTGTATGTGTCGGGGTTATAGTTGTTGTAAAAAATGTTTTTTGAAATATTTTTAGCCCTTGACTTAAGTCAGGGTAAATCTGATTTTTTATGGTAGTAAATTTTTAGGCAGGTGCATATTTACGATTGCTAACAGATTCAGGGCTGGTTCCACCAGCCTCTTAAGAAAGAGAGTATATAGTAATGACTGAAAAGGGAATGCTGAATGGAGCTCCTGACACCTTGGTGTTGGCGGAAGAGAGGGAAACCATCGGTTTAATGGTAGCTCTCTATTGCCGTGCTCATCACCATTGTGAGCTACCTTGTGAACAGTGTCGAGAGCTTTTGGAATATGTTGTTGAGAGGGTGAAACAATGTCCTCTGCAGGCCCAGCGAACGACCTGCGGGAGATGTCATATTCACTGCTATAAACCGTCTATGCAGAAAAAGATAAAAGAGGTTATGCGCTATGCCGGGCCGAGAATGCTTAAAGCTCACCCGCTATTGGCCGCAAAACATATGCTTAAGAGTCTGGCAATTAGATGAGCTGGTCAAGATTTCTAAAAGTTAGATCAATAATGAAAAAGGAGAAGTTATGATTGTTCAAATATTGTCGATTACATGCTGTTTACTATCTTTATAGCTTGAGGATTATCTGAAGAAATGGTATGCCTCATCGGCGTTAAAATAATTTTTTAGAGATTGGGGAAAGCTTTGGATTTTTGGCCGCGGCGGCAGAGTCGGGAAATTAAGTTGGGTCAGGTCACAATTGGTGGTCAGGCTCCGGTTTCGGTGCAGTCAATGACCAATACCGATACCCGTGATGTTGTGGCGACGGTAGCTCAGATCAAACGGTTGGAACTGGTTGGCTGTGAGTTGGTGCGGGTGGCGGTGCCGGATGAAACGGCGGCGAATAAACTTGCCGCGATCAAAAAAGCGATCGCCATTCCGCTGATTGCTGATATCCATTTCAGTCATCGACTGGCGCTTGTTGCGGTCGAACAGGGAGTTGACGGTCTGCGGCTTAACCCCGGTAATATCGGCTCTGATGCCGGGGTTCGCGAGGTTGTGGCAGCCTGTAGAGAGCGAGCCATTCCGATCCGCATCGGTGTTAATGGTGGTTCTCTTGAGAAAGAGATAGTTGAGAGATATGGTTATACTCCTGAAGCGCTGGTTGAGAGTGCCTTGGGTCATGTCAGGCTCCTTGAGGATGAAAATTTTGATCTCATCAAGATCTCTCTGAAATCTTCTGATGTTATGGCCACCTTGGCTGCTTACCGGTTATTGGCCAAACGGGTCAACTATCCTTTTCATGTCGGAATTACAGAGGCCGGCACCAAACTGCGTGGTGCCATAAAGTCGGCAGTGGGGTTGGCCCTGCTGCTTGGTGAAGGTTTAGGTGATACGCTCAGGGTTTCGCTGACTGCGGCTCCGGAAGAGGAGATCTTTGTCGCTTTCGAGATCTTGAAAAGTTTGGGTTTGCGGCAGCGGGGGATTGAACTTATATCCTGTCCTACCTGCGGGCGTACCGAAGTTGAGCTAATCAAACTTGCCGATGAGGTTGAAAAGGCCCTGGCCCATATTCGGGAACCTTTGAAGATAGCGGTCATGGGTTGCGTCGTCAATGGTCCCGGCGAAGCCCGGCATGCTGATTTCGGGATTGCCGGTGGTAAGGGAGTCGGTTTGCTCTTTCGTCAAGGTAAAGTTTTAGGGAAATTGCCGGAGAGTGAATTGGTCAAGGCCCTGGTGGACGAAGTGGAAAACTTTGTAGCTAACCAATAACTATGCAGGTATCGTCTCCAAATTGTTTCGATGCGGGGACAGACCTCAAGGCAGGGCTTTCACCCTGAAGGGCACAAGAGCCCGTAGCCGGGCTGAGCTTGAGCCTGAGCGTAGCGAGGAAGTGCCCTTGGGGTATCCATCTTCGAAGTGGGCGAAGCGATGTTCGTCGCTATCCGCTGTAACTTAATTTCTGAATTTTATGAGTCGTTTGCGCAATAAAAATCTCTTGAGCAATCCCGGTTGGTGGCAGCGCTGGCTGATGGCGGGGCGTCTTTGCTGGGATCTGATGAGGGATTACAGGGTTCCTTTCTATCTGAAGCTCATCCCCTTGTTCGCAGTAATCTATTTTTTTTCACCTTATGATCTGTTACCTGATCTGATCATCCCCGGGTTGGGGCAGGTTGATGATCTCTTGGTCATTTTTCTTGCTTGCCGACTTTTTTTCAGCCTTGTGCCCAGAGAGATAATGCGCGAATATCAGGAAAGAGAATTTTGACTATGAGTCGTAAAATGCATGTTGAAATTCGTCTTCTGCCGCCCGAGGTTTGTAGTCAGATTGCCGCCGGTGAAGTGGTTGAGCGGCCGGCATCCGTGGTTAAGGAGTTGGTCGAGAACGCTCTTGATGCCGGAGCCGACCAGATCAAGGTGGTGATCGGGGAGGGCGGGAAAAATCTGATTGAAGTGATCGACAATGGTCATGGTATGGATGCGGCTCAGGCTCGCCTCGCTCTGGAGCGTCACGCAACCAGTAAAATCAGTTCTGCAGCCGATCTTTTTGGGGTCAGCAGCTATGGTTTTCGCGGCGAAGCCTTGCCTAGTATTGCTGCCGTTTCTCGTTTTTCATTGACTACCCGCACCCGGGATATGGAGGCCGCAGTAAAAATTGATGTTGCCGCCGGTGGTGAGGTGCGAGAGGAGTCGGTCGGGGCTCCGGTCGGGACCAAGGTTACGGTTGCCGATCTTTTCTATTCGGTTCCGGCGCGCAAAAAATTCCTCAAAACTACCAATACTGAAAGAGGTGCGATTTTAGAACGCATGCAGCGTTTTGCCATGTCTCATCCGGAGTGTTCTTTTCTGCTTGAGCACAATGGCCGACGCCTGCTGAACGTTACCCGGGGTGATCGAGAGAGTGATCGGGTGGCGGCCGTCTTAGGACTTAAACCCAATGATCAATTGCGTGAATTGCCCGAGGCTGGTGGCGATGAGCTCAAGGTCAGAGGCTATGTCAGCTTGCCCGTTGTCCAGCGTTCAAATAGTCGCCACCTCTATTTCTTTGTCAATCGCCGGGCAGTTCGTGACAAGGCTCTTCTCCAGGCCCTGCTGAAAGCTTACGAAGGTACTTTGCCTCGGGGGCGCTACCCGGCAGCAGCTCTTTTTCTGACGGTTGCCGATGGCGCTGTTGATGTCAACGTCCATCCTGCCAAAGAGGAGGTTCGTTTTGCTGATGGCGGTCGGCTTTTTGGTCTAATTCGCCAGGCGGTGGCGGAAAGTTTGAGCGGTTATCCCTCCTTAAATTCAACCGCAGACTTTTTCGCGCCGGCCGGTGGAGCGAGAAGAGGTGCTGACGAGTCGGGTGCTTTTGCGCCGGACGAATCGCAAAAGAACTCTCTGCCGCCCACATTTTACGACGCTTCAGGGCTAGGGGGGAGAGAACCTAGTGGAGATTCTTCGGGGTTGACGGTGCCATCGTTTCCTCGATCCGTGCCAACTGCCGGGGGCGACTATCGAAAAGCGGGCCAGAGGCCGTCTGGTGTCTGGTGCCCGAATTCCGATAAGAGAGGGATCGCTGAGCCCCGACCTTCAGATTTTTCCTCTTTTTCTTTATTATCATCCGGTGAGACTGAAGCTCTGCCCGGTCTACAGGGTTCGGAGCTCGGTTTTTTTTCCGCCATGATGTTTGTCGGTTCTCTGTGGAATGCTTATATTATTTTGCAATCCAATGATAGATGCTATCTGCTTGATCAGCATGCGGCCCACGAACGGGTTCTTTTTGAGGATCTTAAAAGAAAGCGGCTTGGCAGTAGTGCCGTCCAGCGTCTGCTTTTGCCGGTTCAGGTAGAGTGTACGCCCGGTGAAGAGGCTCAGGCACAAGAGTATCAGGAGCTGCTTAATACGTTAGGTTTTGAGTTTGAATCTCTCGGGCCGCGCACACTGATTCTGCAGACGGTGCCCATGCTGGTTGATGGTCTGGAGGTTGATACCGTTTTCTTAGAGACTCTGGCCGATATCGCGAGCGGCGGCCGCGGTCAGGATCTGGCTGCCATCGATGCAATGCTGGCCCGTCTTGCCTGTCGTATGGCTGTAAAGGCCAGCCAATCCTTATCTGTCATTGAGGTTCGCTCTTTACTCGAAAAACTTGATAAAACCCCATTGGCACACACCTGTCCACATGGTCGGCCACTCTATTTCAGGTTGGATCGGGGTGAGATAGAGAAACGTTTCCAGCGTTGATGGCGTCGCACCCCAAGGGTACTTCCTGCGGGGCGTAAAAAATCCGATCTTCTGCGTCGTTGTGGTTTTTCAGACACTCGACATACTACTTGTATGGTCTCGCGCCTGAAAAACCACTACTCCTTGTACATCGAATTTTTTACTTAGCCATCCGGTGACCTTTATGCAAAAAATAGTTATATGAATGTGAAAGTTTGCAAGTTTGAATATATTTGTCTTTTAGCTCTCTTGTGGCTTGTCGCTTGTAGTCGGTTGCCGCTTGAATCCGATCCTTTTGTCGGAGATGTGGCTGTCGGTCGGGCGGCTTGGGCTCAAATGGTTAACCTGGAGAGCCTTAAGGCCACCGCTGTACTTTCCTGGCGCACGACCGACGGCAGACATGGCAAACATAAGGTGCGTCTCTTTCTCGAGCCTCCTGATCGCTTGAAGATACAATGGCTTACCCCTTGGGGGGCGGTGGCCGGGCAGGTTCTCATGGCGACTGATCAGTTCTGGTTTTCCGACTCTCGTCAAAGGTTGACCTGGCATGGCCGGACGGCTGATCTTAAGCGTTTGTTTCAGCGAAAAGAGAATCTAAATTGGGTTGGAGCAACGCAGTTTTTTATGTATTGGCCACTGCTCTTTAGTTCCCCCGAAGAGGATGATACTGCTTTCGGGGCCGAAGCTTTTTTCGACTATCTGGCTACCAATAATGGTCGTTGTCTGAACAAGATTATTCATTTTAGAGATGGCGATGAGATGCACATTCGGGTCGATGATCTGCTAACGGATGCCGATGAGCATCTTTTTGCTCGCAATTTTGAGGTTTTGGGCAGTGGCGGCCGGATCAGTCTGATATTACGTCAATTTACGCTGCAAAAAGAACTTATTCCTGAAACTTTTATCTACAGTCTGGAACAGTTTACTATACGAGAATGTTCAGCTAATGAAGGAAAAAATAATGGTAGAGAGTGAAAATAGTTTTGATGTCTTGATAATTGGCGGCGGTCCGGCCGGATTGACCGCCGGTCTCTATGCTGCTCGGGCCCGTCTAAAATGTGTTTTGTTGGAAAAGATGATGATGGGTGGCCAGATTGCTACGACCGAAATGGTCGACAACTACCCGGGTTTTCCAGAAGGTATAGCCGGCGCTCAAATCGGGCTTCTTTTTGAGACTCAGGCCAAACGTTTTGGTCTTGAGGTCCGCCAATTTCAGGAAGGTCTTAAAGTCGAACGCCTAGATGAAGGCTTTCTGGTCACTTGCGCCAACCGTGATGAACTTTTTTGCAAAAGCTTGATTGTTGCGACCGGTAGTGGTTGGACACCGCTCGGCATTCCCGGTGAAGAGCGTCTTAAAGGAGCCGGAGTCTCCTACTGCGCGACCTGTGATGGTGCTTTTTTTCGTGATCTGGAACTGGCGGTTATCGGGGGCGGTAATTCAGCTGTCGAGGAGGCTGTTTTTCTGACTAAATTTGCCAGTAAAGTCTATGTTATTCATCGCCGGGATCAACTGCGGGCCGAGAAGATTGTTCAGGAAAAAGCTTTTGCCAATCCCAAAATCGAGTTTGTCTGGTCGCATGTGCCGCTGGAGATCGTTGGTGAAAAAGAGGTCGAAGGGGTGCGGGTGAAAGATCTAAAAAGTGGTAAAGATCGTCTGCTGCCGGTTGCCGGGGCTTTTATCTATGTCGGCATGAAAGCCGACAGTGAAATTGTCAAAGATCTGGTTGAGATGGATGAACAGGGTTATATCAAGGCCGCTGAAGATACTGTAACCTCTTGTCCCGGTCTCTTTGCCGCGGGTGATGTCCGGCGAAAACCTTTGTGCCAGGTAGCGACTGCGATTGCCGATGGGGCTACAGCAGCGATTATGGCGGAAAAATATATCGATCAATGATGGCGTTGTAAAAAGTCCGACCTCCTGCGCACCCCAAGGGCACTTCCTGCGGGGCGTCGCAGTGAGTTTTTACTTAGCCATCCTGCGAATTTTTACGAATCAAAAGATATATCGAAATCTCTTTGCATTTGTATTGCAGGTGCGGTAGCTTGATCTGCTTTTCTTTGGCGTTTTTTAAGCTTCGATAAGATAGGGATTTACCTTTATGGATTACGCTGTGTTGCGTAAAAGAATGGTCGAAGAGCAGATCGTCGGCCGCGGTCTTAATGACCCCCGCATTCTTGAAGTAATGCGGCGGATGCCGCGTCATCTTTTTGTTGAGCCGGGACTGGCTCATCAGGCTTATGGTGATTCACCTTTGCCCATAGGTGAAGGTCAGACCATCAGCCAGCCCTATATCGTCGCCTTTATGTTGTCATCTTTAGGTCTTGGCGGAACTGAGAAAGTACTCGAAATTGGTATGGGTTCGGGCTATTTGACGGCGCTGCTTTCTTCCTTGGTTGAAAGGGTATATGCGATTGAACGTCTGCGCTCTCTAGCGATCCCGGCGCGGCGGTTGCTGGACCGGATGGAGTGCACTAATGTGTTGGTCAAAATCTTCGATGGTAGCTATGGTTGGCCGGACGCCGCTCCGTTTGATGCGATCGTGGTTTCGGCCGTTGCTTCTGAAAAACCTCCGGCTTCACTTCTTGAGCAACTGGTTATCGGTGGCCGTTTAGTGATTCCTTTGGCAACCAATAAAGGACAGTATCTTTACCGTATCACCCGGCGTGGGGAAAATGATTTTCAAAGTGAACGTTTGCTAACCTGTAGTTTTGTAAAATTGGTGGAACGTAATGGCGGGAGAGGATAAACATACTTCTTTGAGCGGTGCTCTTGAGTCATATCTTGATGAGATTCGTAATATCCCCCTGCTTAAGGGGGACGAAGAGGTCGATCTTGCCAGGCTGGTTCAGGGTGGTGACGAAGAAGCCCGGAAAAAGATGATTGAGGCTAACCTGAGGTTGGTGGTTCACTTGGTCAAGCATTATCAGAATCGAGGTCTGCCGACCGAGGATCTGATTGAAGAGGGTAACCTTGGTTTGATTCGGGCTGTGGAACGTTTTAACCCGGAATTCAATTGTCGTTTCTCAACTTATGCCGTCTGGTGGATCCGTCAATATATGAGCCGGGCCTTGATTAGTCAGAGTAAGATTATACGTTTACCGGTTCATGTTGTCGATGAATTTAATACCTATATCAAGGGTCGGCAGAAATATATTCGCGAATATGGTCGTGAACCCAGTTTTGAAGAAGTTGCCGATTATATAGATCATAAATTCACCTCATTCACGCCCTCTCTAGCTCGTCTCAATAATCTCATCAGCTTGACTTCTAGCAGTAATTCGAATGGTGATTATAGCAGTTATAATGGTGGGTTAGGCACCCTTTCACTTGAGCAGCTGGCGGATGAGAGTAACGTTAATCCTTTAGATGTTCTCGATCATGATCTGCGTTTGAAAATCGTCCTCTGCTGGCTCGATGAACTGAACCCCAAGGAGCGCCAGGTGATAACTAAGAGATTTGGCCTTTCTGAGGAAGAGGGTCAAACCTTGGAAGAGATTGGCGGGCAATTGAAACTTACCAGGGAGAGGATTCGTCAACTTGAAAAATCGGCTCTGCGCCGTTTGAAAAAGATTGTCGATGGAGGTAACTACAACTTGGAAGACCTTCTCTGATGGTTTAACCTCTGTATTTATTTTGAGATTATGAAATTACTGGAAAAGATTCAAGATCCGGCTGATCTAAGGGAACTCAGGGTTGAAGATCTGCCGCATCTGGCAGCTGAAATTCGTAGTCTAATTATTGAAACCGTGGCTCGGAACGGCGGTCATCTGGCCTCATCTTTGGGGGTTGTTGAACTTACGATTGCTTTGCACTATGTCTTTTCGACACCTCGTGATCTTCTAGTCTGGGATGTTGGTCACCAGGCTTATGCTCACAAAATTCTTACCGGCAGAGCCCAGCGTTTTGCAACCCTGCGGCAGGCCGGTGGTCTCAGTGGTTTTCCCAAAAGAGATGAGAGCGAATATGATACCTTTAATGTCGGCCACAGCAGTACTTCTATTTCTGCCGCTCTCGGGATGGCTTTGGCGGCCGAGCATCAGAAAAGGCGACAGCGTACAGTAGCCATCATCGGGGATGGTTCGATGACGGCCGGTCTTGCTTTCGAAGCCTTAAATCATGCCGGCTCCCTGGATCGTGATTTGATTGTTGTATTAAATGATAACGAAATGTCGATCTCCCCTAATGTGGGAGCTATGTCAGCCTATCTCAACCGGATTCTGACCGGTTCTACGGTTAACCGCTTGCGTCACGATGTGAAGTCGGTGCTGACCAATATCCCCAGGGTTGGTGAGAGTGTTTTCAAGATGGTGAAACGGGCGGAAGAGTCTTTTAAAGGATTTGTCATCCCGGTTGGGACTGTCTTTGAAGACCTTGGTTTTCAATATGTCGGGCCGATGCCCGGGCACGACCTTGCTACCCTGATCGAAACCTTTGAGAATATAAACCATCTTGATGGTCCGATTTTGCTTCATGTGGTTACAAAGAAAGGTAAAGGCTACGATCCGGCCGAGGCCGATCCGGCACTTTTTCATGGAGTAGGCCCCTTTGAGGTCGCCAGTGGTCGCAAGCTAGAGTCATCGAAAAAATCTGCACCCAGCTATACTTCTGTTTTTGGCCGCACTTTGACGTCTCTTGCCGAGCTAGATGAACGGGTCATTGGGATCACTGCGGCGATGCCGGCGGGTACCGGGGTTGAGATGATGGCCGAAAAATTTCCCGATCGGGTTTATGATGTCGGGATTGCCGAACAGCATGGGGTCACTATGGCAGCTGGTATGGCAAGTCGTGGTTTGCGGCCTTTTGTTGCCATCTACTCTACCTTTATGCAACGGGCCTTTGATCAGGTGCTTCACGATGTTGCCCTACAGAATCTGCCGGTTACCCTCTGTCTTGATCGGGCCGGTGTCGTGGGTGAGGACGGTCCCACCCATCATGGTACTTTTGATCTTTCATATCTCAGGATGATTCCTAATATGACGATCATGGCACCCAAAGATGAGAATGAATTGCAGCATATGCTCTTTACGACCTTAAAGCTTGATGGTCCGGTAGCGATTCGCTACCCGCGTGGCAATGGTCTCGGGGTGGCGATGGAGAAGGAGTTTAAAGAACTGCCTAGGGGTAGCTGGGAGGTGTTGCGACCGGGCCGGGATGCGGTTCTTCTGGCAGTTGGATCTTGTGTGGCGCCGGCGCTGGCGGCGGCCGGGCAACTGGCCTCTGAAGATGGAGTCGAGTGTCAGGTGGTCAATTGTCGTTATGTGAAGCCCTTTGATGAAGAGCTTCTGCAGACCTGTCTTAAAGAGTATAAATGGGTATTTATCTTTGAAGAGAATGTGGTTGCAGGTGGTTTTGGCGGTGGAGTTTTAGAGTTTATGGCGGCCAGAAATCTCTGGTCGGCTCGGGTCGTGACCATCGGTTTGCCCGACCGTTTTGTGCCGCATGGGACTCCAGAGCAGTTACGTCATGATTTGGGGCTTGATGCCGTAGGTATTAGAAAAAAAGTTTTAGAATCTTATCGGTGAAGTGTTGATTTTATAGCTTTAGCAGTTATCAGGGAAAAGTGTTTTTTGCTGTCTCACCTAAGTTAGCCCAGTAGTTTTCTGACTGAGTCGGCCAACTCCTCGGCGTACCGTTTTATCTCATCGTAATTTTCCCCTTCAAGCATGATTCGAAGTTTGTTTTCTGTGCCTGAGTAACGAACTAGCAGGCGACCGCGGCCATCTATCTTTTCCTCGACTTCAGCCATTTGGCGAGTAAGAGTCGGAACCTCGCTGACCGGAGTTTTCCTTTTGACTGGTACGTTAAGCAGGATTTGTGGAAAGATCTCCATGACTGAAGAGAGCTCAGCCAGGGATCTCTCTTCGGCGACGATGACGGATAAGACCTGCAGGGCCGAAAGGATTCCGTCACCGGTGGTGTTGTGATCCATGAAAATTAGATGCCCCGATTGTTCTCCGCCAAAGTTAAAGCCTCCGGCGCGCATTTCCTCCACTACATAGCGATCGCCAACCTGGGAGCGAATCAGGTTGATGTCAGTCCTGCTCAATGCTTTTTCCAGTCCCATATTACTTATCACTGTAGCGACAACGGTATCTTTTTTGAGAATTTTCTGGCGTTGCATATGGAGGGCGCAGATGGCCATAATCTGATCACCATCGACCACCTTTCCGGCGGCATCGACGAAGATGGAGCGGTCGGCATCCCCATCGAAGGCGATGCCGATATGGGCTTGCTCATCGATAACTTTTTGTTGCAGTTTTTCAGGATAGAGGGAGCCGCAGCCGGCATTGATGTTTTTGCCGTCCGGGTCGATGCCGATCGTAATGATTTCGGCACCGAGTTCGCTGAAAACTGCCGGGGCAATTTTGTAGGCCGCCCCGTTACCGCAATCAATAACTAGTTTCATCCCCTCCAGGGTGAGATGGTCGGGGAAGGTGTTTTTAAGGAAGACAATATAGCGACCGTTGGCGTCATCAATGCGGAAGGCTTTGCCGATATCGTCAGCGGTTGGGCGTAACTGATTAATTGTTTGATTGAAGATCAAATCTTCAATGCGGGACTCTTCATGGTCGGGGAGTTTGAAACCATCACGCGAAAAAATCTTAATGCCATTATCCTGAAAAGGGTTGTGCGATGCCGAAATGACCATCCCGGCATCGGCCCGCATACTGCGGGTAATAAAAGCAATTCCCGGGGTCGGCATGGGGCCGATGAGGAGTACGTCAACCCCCATTGAACAGATGCCGGAAACCAGTGCACTTTCCAGCATGTAGCCGGATATCCTGGTGTCCTTGCCGATGACTATCTTGTGCCGATGATCTTTATCTTTGCAAATATAGGCCGTGGCTCGGCCGATCTGAAGCGCAGTTTCAGCGGTTATCGGGTCTATATTGGCGGTTCCGCGTACGCCGTCGGTGCCAAAGAGTTTATGCATGATGTTTTCCTGTTATGACGTGTATTTTTGTGAGTACGTAAACCGACTACTTTGGGTTAAGGGTCGGTTTTTTTGAAGACGATCTCTACTTCAGTCGGATCCATCGATAGCAATGTTACTTTCTCCGGCAGGCTTACCTGGATCGGGAAAGTGTAGTAACCATTTTCATTACTCTCCATAAGGGGAGCTAGGTCGATGTCTACGTGTGCCTGTTTGCGGATGTCATCGATTTGCATTAAAAGCGGACATTCAACGACGAGGTCGACGAAGTAGTTGCTGATACCGATTCGGCCGATCTCTTTGTTGCGGTTTTGAAAGTTTATTCTGATCCCTTTGATAACCCGTTGTGCCTGACTCTCTCCGATCTCGATAGCTGCCCAAATTTTTCTTTCCGGGTTGACAAGCTTAAGCTCATTCGGCGGAGTCAGTAAGGTGATATTAATCCTAGTGCTCTTACGTAGCTGACTTATATCCAATGGTTCAGAGAAGACGATATCATGCTCCTTGAGATACTCTTCAGAGGCTCTGAATTCAGCTATCTGTGGGGTTATTTTTATCTCTCTGATCTGAAATCCTTTTGGAGGTACACCTTTGGTTTTTAGCTTAATCGGTAGAGTGACTTTCACGAAACGATCGAGATAGATTGTCAATGTGTCAGGGTCAAGATTAACAACATCAACCCCTAGGGGGAGATCGTTAAAGGTTTCTTGCGCAAGACGAATCACATTTTTGCCGGTTACGGCCTTAGCCAGATTAATGCTTAATGACGGAGGTTTGGAGGTCAGAGGGCGGAGTAGAGTCTTGGTTCCTTTGACTCGGATGTGAGTACTGGTAGGTACCTTGGTGATGATGGTCATATCGGCCGGAATCGAGGTGAATTCGATTGGAACGCTCAAGGCCAGTTCAGTCTTGCTTTTGCCGGAGACAAAAAACCAGAGAAATGCCGCCAGGATGATTGACAGAATTTTGAGGGTCAGGTTTTCAAAAAAAAGTGATCGTATCTGAGCCATGGTTGTTGGGGGATGGTGGTTACTGGTTACGAAAGATATTTTGTAGAGAGGCAAAAAAACCCGATTTATTACGGTTTGGAGAAAATATATTATTCAGAACCCGACTTAGGGATTCGGCATTTTGTTCTTTGGTTATTTTGCCGCCGATTGAAAGCGATATTTTGCCGGTTTCTTCAGAGACGACAACGACAACCGCATCGGTATCTTCGGAAATACCCATTGCCGCCCGATGTCTGGTGCCGTACATCTTTTCAATCATGGGATCGATGGCCAAAGGTAGAAAACAGCCGGCAGCGACAATTTTCCCTTCATCAATGACTACCGCACCATCGTGAATCGGGGATGCCGGATTGAAGATGCTCAACAAAAGAGCATCACTGACCTTGGCATTAATCTCGACGCCACCTTCAACGATGACGGGGATCTTGTTTTCGCGGGTAAAGACGATTAAGGCACCAATCCTCTTTAATGACATGGTTGTGCAGGCCTTGATGATCTTATCAAGAAAATTGAGTTTTTCGGCCGGGTTGATGGCGAAGGAGGTCTTGCCAAACTTGGCTAGAGCCCGGCGGAATTCGTTTTGGAACAAAACGATGACAATCAGGACAATCGAACTCAAAAAACCGTTGAGAAGCCAATGTAGGGTATAGAAACCAAGCAACAGAGAGAGCTGGTAGATGATGAAGATCAGAAAAAGGCCCAAAAGAATCTGAAAGGCTCGGGTGCCGCGAATAATCAGTAGGACCTGATAGATAAGGACGGCTACGATAATAATATCGATAAAGTCAAGCCAGCGACTGTTGAGTAAGGTCTCGAAAAATTCGGCCATGGTGTACTTTTACTTTGTCATCTCAGCGTTGTGCGTGGTTGATGGCGTCAATAACGGTAAGGGCCTGTTTGGTGGCGGCCACATCATGGACGCGGACAATGTTGGCGCCATTGGTTAAAGCCTGGGCAACCGTGGCCAGCGAGGCGAAGAGGCGCTGGTCGACCGGATCGCCGGTGAGCTTGCCGATAAATGATTTACGTGAGGTTCCGATTAACAGCGGCAGGCCGAATCCGGTAAAGTCCTTAAGGTGCTTTAAAAGCAGAAGATTATGATCAAGGGTCTTGCCAAAGCCGATACCGGGGTCAATTATGAGTTTTTCTGTTTTGACGCCGGCCGTGACTGCAAGATTGATACTTTTTTCAAAATAGTGATATGTTTCAGCAAAAAGATCACTGTAAACCGGGTCTTTCTGCATCGCATTCGGGGTCCCCTGGATATGCATGAGGCAGGCATAGGCCCCGGTCGAGGCCGCAACATGGGCCATCTCCGGGTCGAAATTGAACGCGCTGATGTCGTTGATTATGTCGGCCCCGACGTTAAGGGCCGCTACTGCAACTCGACTTTTGTAGGTGTCAATCGAGATTGGTAAATCCGGAAATTCATGGCGCAAGGCTTCGATTACCGGTAGTACCCGATTCAGTTCTTCATCTTCTTCGACTCGGGCCGCTCCAGGTCTGGTCGATTCGCCACCGATGTCAATTATGTCGGCCCCTTCCGAGATCAGGCGGCGAGCTTGATTTAGAGCTTCTTTAGAAGTAAAGAAATGGTTACCGTCGGAAAATGAGTCAGGGGTGATATTGAGGATACCCATGATCAGTGACTGCTGTTTAAGATCGACCTTGATGCCACGGCATGCAAATGGAAGGCCGCTGTTTTTTTCCTGATTTCGGAGGGCAACTTCCAGACGGTCAGCCATTTGGGCCAGCGAGAAAGGTTGGGTGCGAAGTTTCTGGCAGAATTTGCGGAATTGTTTCCGAGTCGCGCTTAAGATGGCGTCGCTGTTGTCGGCGCTGCAGTTTATGACTCCGCGGGTGACGGCGGCTTCGCCACCGACAGACAGCATCTCCTGTTTGATGATATTGGCAGCTGCTGCCGGGAGGGGGCCCACCCGAAAGTTGTAGTGAACCATCTTGTTCTTCATCAGGCTGACACCGTGTACATCGGTGCCGATCTGTCGCATCAAAGCTACGGCATCGCCAGCCGTTTTGATGTCTAAAAGCCTGACATGGTAGTTGCGCATGACGATGGTTCCTTTACGGCTGTGGTCTATTCTCTTTTTGCATTGAATTGGTAAGCTTGCGTAAAAGACGGTCAAAAATCCATAACTTTCTTAAACGTAAAAATCTTTCTACTTTTCTCTTTTCTGACGGGTTTGAATCCTGGGGCCGAAACTTGATTTTTAGTCGGAGAATTGAATATCGATCAACCATGGACAACAGGCGAATCAGGGGGCGGTAAAAAGCGTTCGGCGGCAGATAGAGAGAGCAATTGAAGTCGATGATTGCCGGGTTGCCTTGCTGATCTACCATGATGTTGCTTTTGTGGCCGAGGTCAAGATGAAGTACGCCTCTGGAGTGCAGGTCGTCAGCTATTTTCAAAAGCTGATCAAAAAAATTCTCCGAGAGAAGATGGCGGCATTTTTTGATCTCATCACCGTTAATACGGCTGATGAGCAGGCAGTTGTAGTCTTCAAGCCCAATGATTCTGGGGATTTGGGCGACACCTTTGAGTTTGTTTAGGATAAATTTTTCATACATGAGGTTGAGCGGTCCCCAGAAATAGCAGGCTACCCATCCTTTGTTGCGAAAATCTTTGGCCACTAGAAACTGCTGTCCGCGCTCTACAATCAGGATGTCAGGTTTCATGGCTTTTACTGCCATGACCCTTTTGACAACCGTCCACTGTTCTCCGAGAAAGCGGGCCTGGTTGATTTCGGTATTGTCGTAATTGTTTTTGGGCACTTAACGATTAAATAATTTTAGGTTTTAACTGTTTTGCTTCAACGCTTTTCGGTGAGTCAGCGTTTTCAGGGGCGTCGTTTGCGTTCTCATCTTTAGCCGTGATGCCGATGAGCTTGTCAACCTCGTTACCGTTGAGACTTTCTTTTTCGAGCAGGGCCTGGGAGAGGTCGTCGAGGGCCTTGCGGTTTTCGCTAACCAGTTGGTGGGCCTTGCTGTAGGCGTTGTGGACGATCTCCTTGATCTCATCATCAATCTCGATAGCGGTTTTTTCACTGAAGTCACGATTCTGGGCCATCTCCCGGCCCAAGAAGATGTGCTCCTCTTTCTTGCCGAAACTGACTGGTCCCATGTGTCCCATACCCCATTCACAAACCATCTTGCGGGCCAGATTAGTGGCCCTTTCAATGTCGTTGCCGGCACCGGTAGTAATGTGGTTTAAAGCGATCTCTTCAGCGACCCGACCACCCATCAAGACTATGATGTTGTTGATCAAATATTCCTTGTTGTAGGTATGGCGTTCATCGACCGGTAGCTGCTGAGTCAGGCCCAAGGCCCGGCCTCGGGGAATTATGGTCACTTTATGGATCGGGTCGGTTCCCGGTAAAAGTCGGGCCACCAAAGCGTGACCGGACTCATGAAAAGCGGTGTTGAGCTTCTCCTCAGGGCTGATTACCAGACTGCGTCTTTCGGCCCCCATCATGACTTTATCTTTGGCTTCCTCAAGGTCGTCCATTTCAACTTCATTTTTATCGGTTCGGGCGGCCAGGAGACTGGCTTCGTTAATCAGGTTGGCGAGATCAGCGCCGGTAAAGCCGGGAGTTCCGCGGGAAACGACCATGAGGTCGACATCTTTGGCGAGCGGCACCTTGCGGGCGTGAACCTTGAGAATGCCTTCCCGACCCTTGACATCGGGATTGGGGACGATCACTTGACGGTCGAAACGGCCTGGTCTGAGAAGGGCCGGATCGAGGACGTCGGGTCGGTTGGTGGCGGCCAGCAGGATTACTCCGTCGTTGGATTCAAAACCATCCATTTCGACCAGAAGCTGGTTTAAGGTCTGCTCTCTCTCGTCGTGGCCACCCCCTAAGCCGGCGCCCCGATGGCGGCCGACAGCGTCGATCTCATCTATGAAGATCAGGCAGGGGGCATTTTTTTTGCCCTGGATAAAAAGATCGCGGACGCGTGAAGCTCCAACACCGACAAACATTTCGACAAAATCCGAACCACTGATACTGAAAAAGGGGACTTCAGCTTCACCGGCAATCGCTTTGGCAAGCAGGGTCTTGCCGGTTCCCGGAGCTCCGACTAACAAGACCCCTTTGGGGATTTTGCCGCCTAAGCGAGTGAACCTTTTGGGTTCTTTTAAAAAGTTGATAATCTCTTCAAGCTCCGCTTTGGCCTCTTCGATGCCGGCAACATCTTTGAAGGTGACCGTTTTCTGGTCTTTATTGAGAAGCTTGGCGCGGCTTTTGCCAAAGGACATCGCTTTACCGCCACCGCCCTGCATTTGGCGCATGAAAAAGATCCAGACACCAATTAAGAGAAGCATCGGAAACCAGGAGATCAGGATCGATTGCCATAGGGGCGATTGATCTTCGGGTTGGGCGGTGATGCGAATGCCTTTGTCGCGCAGCATTTTTACCAGGGAGGGGTCGTCCGGCGTATAGGTTTTGAATGTCGTAGAACCATAGGTTCCGGAGATATTCTGGCCCTGGATTGTGACTTCGCTGATTTGGCCGGAGTCAACCAGTTCGATGAATTCACTGAAGCTGATTTCATGTTTTGCAACGCCGGGGTTATTGAAGACATTAAAAACCATGATCATGATGAGGCAGATCACAAGCCAGAGGGCCAGGTTTTTATAAAAAGGTTTCATATCCTGATTTTTTTTCATTGCTGACATAAAACTGTTTAATCCATTGTTTAAGTTAGAGGTTTAGGTGGCTATAAAAAAACCACCCATAGGGGGCGGGCGGCTTAAATAGAAGCGGATACTTATACATGGATATTGGTAGATTGGCAAGTAAAAACTCTTTAATTCAGGGCCTTCGGTATTGGCAAAGATGGTTGTAAAACTTGCAAAAATATAAAAATCATATTAAATGAACGGGCCTTGGTCGAAATGGTGTTTTTAGTTGAATGTCTGAAAATGGAAATTGTAGATGAAAAGATGCGTGGTGATTGTTGGTCGGCCCAATGTCGGGAAATCGACCCTGTTTAATCGGCTTTTAAAGCAACGGCGGGCGATTGTTGCCGACACTCCCGGAGTTACTCGAGATCGTATTTTTGCCGAGCTTAAGGTTGAAGATAAGGAGTGTTTGTTGGTCGATACCGGAGGTTTGGTCTTTGGCGTTGAGGATGAATTGCAAAAAGATGTCGGCCGGCAGACTCGGGCGGCAGTAGATGAAGCGGATATAATTCTTTTTTTGCTGGATGGACAGAGTGGAGTGAGTGCTGAGGATGGTGAGCTTGCCCGTTATCTGCGCCGCTGCGGGAAGCCTATTTTATGGGTTGTTAATAAATGTGAGTCACCCCGTGTCCAGCAGGAGAGTGTTGATTTTTATGCTTTGGGAATGGATCAGATATATCAAGTTTCAGCTGAACATGGTGAGGGGATTGCCACTTTAAAAGAGGCTTTGGCCGAACTTTTGCCGTCAGTCGAGGCGGAAGCTGAAGGGGAAAGTAAAGGCGATGTGGTCAGGGTTTCAGTAGTTGGCAAGCCTAATGTCGGGAAATCTTCTTTGCTCAATTGTCTGGTTGGGAGTGAACGTCTGACGACCAGCGAGCGACCGGGAACTACGATAGATGCGGTTCAGATCTCTCTGGTAAATAATCAGCAGAATTATCTTTTTCTCGACACTGCCGGTCTCAGGCGCCGGGCTCGGGTTCACGAAGAGGTTGAGAATCTTAGCAATGTTGCAACTATCCGAGCCATAGATTTTGCCCAGATCGTAGTGCTTATGGTTGATGCAGCCACCGGAGTTACCGATCAAGATCTACAGATTTCTGGTCTGGCCCATGAAAAAGGCAAGGCTGTTATCTATATATTTAATAAAATAGATCTTCTGCCTGCCGGTAAAAAACGGTTGGCTGAAATAAAGGAAGACCTTGTTTACCGTCTGCTTGGCATTCGGCGACCGGTGATTTTGGAGATGTCGGTCAAGAGCGGTAGGGGGTTGAAAAGATTTTTTCCAGAACTCAAAGCTCTATACAAGGTTCACAGTCACCGGGTTGGAACTGGGGAGCTCAATCGCTGGCTGACTGAAGCTGTGACTGCCCATCAGCATCCCTTGATTAACCGGCACCCACTGAAATTCTATTTTATCACCCAAGTTCGCAGTGCACCTCCCACTTTTGTCATCTTTGTTAATAAAATCAAGGGAATCAGGCCGACCTATGAAAGGTATCTGGAAAATAAAATAATTGAACACTTTGGTTTTTACGGGGTTCCAGTGAAAATTTATTTCAGGAAGCGTGAGGGCCGCGAGAAAAAAAGTTGAAAAACTGAGAGTTGAGCGTTGGTTATTAATTTCTTGATTGAGAGATCAACATTTTTCAGGTAAGCATCTAAGTCAATAAAAACAGTCGGTTATACTTTTTTTCGTTCGAATTTTTTTGGGCCTTTGTTTCAGGGGTTGGTGGAAAAGTAACAACGTCAACCATTAACTGCTTGTAACTAATGGTTAATTACTCAGTTAAGATAATTTTTACTTGACATTGCCAATTAGATATTGCTAATGAAATAAACTGGTTAAGGAGTTTGCTGAAAGTTGAGTGGCTTGCACTGAGCTTTTTCGGAATTAATTATAAAGTACCTGTTTGGTACCGCACTATTGGGTTAGGGTTTTGTAATGAATAAATCAGAGTTGATCGAGGAATTGGCGAACCGTTCCGATTTAAATCTCAAGGTTTCCGAAACTATTGTCAATCTGGTTATCGATAATATGAAAAAAGCCCTGCTTGATGAAGACCGTATAGAGTTGAGGGGGTTCGGTAGTTTTCATATAGAAAACTATAAAGCCTATACCGGCCGCAATCCTAAAACAGGCGAATCAATTCAAGTAAGAGAGAAACGCTTACCATTCTTTAAAGTGGGTAAAGATCTTAAAGAACGGATCAATGGAAATGGCTCAGAATAATAACTTGCTGGATTTGATTACGAAATTTTTCTCTCCTTATGTGACCAGGATCAGGTTGGTTTTGAAAGAACCATCCAATTTGCCGAACCTTTTGACCTGTAGTCGCATCCTGGTTGTTCCCCTAATTATAGCCCTTCTCTATTTTGACAGTCGATGGTTAAACCTGTTGACAGCAATCTTGGTTGTTATGGCGGCGATCACCGATGGTCTTGATGGCTATATGGCCAGAAAATATAATTTTGAATCAAACCTTGGTAAACTACTTGACCCCATGGCTGATAAGATTTTGTTGTTGTCGACCATGGTGATGCTTGTGTATTTGCAGCGTGCTCCAGCTTGGTTGATATGCCTGATTCTTTGTCGTGAAACGGCAGTCACCGGTCTGCGGTCGATAGCCGCCGAGAAAGGGAAGGTTATAGCCGCCAGTGCAATGGCGAAATACAAGACAATTTTTCAGATTGTGGCCGTTGTCGCTCTGATTATTCATTATCCTTTTTTGGGTGCGGATGCCCATGCGGTGGGTATCTTCTTCCTCTGGATAGCGTTTCTCTATACGATGTGGACTGGTTATGCCTATTTCAAAGATACATTTGCTCTGTTAATGTCGGAATGATTTTTCCTATTGTTGGAATTGGTGGATTTGCAAAAAGGTTTCGGTTTTCTCCGAGGCCTTTTTTTTTGGTGTTTAAGGTGTGAAAGATGACAAAAATCGAGATGTTTACCGGAAAGGGCGGGGTTGGAAAGACGACAATGTCGGTTGCGACCGCTTTGCAATATGCGCAATCCGGCAAAACCCTATTGATCTCTACCGATCCTTCCGGTTCTCTTTCAGAGATCTTTTCTCAACCGCTCGATCAGAGGGTGACGACGGTTGCCGCCAACCTTGATGCTGTTGAGTTGACTCGTCAACTGGTTCTTGATTTGTGGCGAGACAAATTTGCCGATGAAATTTACACGGTTTTATCCTCTTTTTTGCCTGTCGGACGTGAAATTATCGACTATATTGAGGGAGCACCGGGAATTGATGAAGAGTTTATGCTCGACTATCTCCTGACGATGGCTCAATCAGGAGCTTATCGGATGATTGTCTGGGATACGGCACCGACGATAACTACCCTGAATCTGCTCTTTATTCAGCAGCTTTTTTACTCCCATCTGACCCAGGCCCAGAAGGTTTATCTGAAGGTGAAAAGTGTTTTTAATCAGGTTGATCCGCTGGCTCTTATAAATAAGTGGCGGCATTTGACGGCGCAAATCATCGAACTTCTACAAACCGAGACAACCGCCTGGGTGGTTGCCAATCCTGAACGTCTGCCGGTTGAACAGGCTCTTGATATTGCCGGTTCGTTGGCTGAATTCGGTATTGGAGTAAATGGTTTTATTCTTAATAAAATGTTGCCTCTCGAAGTCTGCAACACTCACCCTTTCTGGCAGACCAAGTTTCAGGTCCAGCAGCGTTGGCGCGAAAGAATGATCCTGGCGGCTGACGGCAAGATCGTGAAAGAGGTTCCGGAACTGCTTGGTGAGATGAGGGTTGACGGTTTTTTAGGAGAGGTTTCAGAATTTTTGCGAAAACCTTGAGTTAGTTCTTATGGTTATGCAGCGCTGTGAGCGCCAGCGAGGAAGTACTCTTGGGGTGCGCTGTGAGCGCCAGCGAGGAAGTACTTTTGTCGGGCGCAACGCATAAGGTGATTTTTTACGAAGCCATCAGAGATGTGTGTCGATTGCCTTTCTCGTTTGCTCCATTATCTCCATAAGATCGACCTTTTCATTATAGTTGGGCGATGGAATGGCTGGGCTGAAGGTCAGGGTTATAGTACCTGGTTTGATAGCGATCTTGCCTTTAGGTTGTAGGTTGCCGCTGTTGGTAATTGTTAACGGTAAAATTGGTAGACCCAGTTGCGAAGCCAGCATGAATCCACCCTTTTTAAATTTCCCTAAGCGGATAGATGCCGGAATGCGGGTTCCTTCGGCGAAGAGAACGATTGATGTCTCTCGGCTTCTTAAGATCTTGCCTTGAGCTTGAAGGCGTGAAATCGCCTCTTTGCGGTTACTCCGGTCAATAATTATCGATCCGCTGCGTTGTAGAGCGAGGCCGAAGAATGGAATTTTTATTAGTTCCCGTTTGGCGACGAAGAGACAGTGCAGAGCCCGGCAACTGAAGATTGCGTAGATGTCGAGAAAGCTCTTATGGTTGCCGATAACCATGTAGGTTTGGTGGGGGTCGATATTTTCCAAGCCTTGATAGATGACCTTGACCCCATTCAGTTTCAAGTTTATCCAGCCCCACCAGTTACCGCAGAATTCGATACCGCGTCGTGACCATGGTGTGAAAGTTATCAGGCAAGTGGTTACCGCCCAGAAACAGGTGTTGGGGACGACGACCAGAGTGCTACGGATGGCGTTGATGAAATTGGTGATGAAACTGAATATCAATTGCTAACCTTTAGTTTTTTATCCTGTAACGCTTTGTGGTTTCAGGGTTGCCGGCAAATTAGTGGATGAATGAATTACTATCTGATTTCTACCTAGATTTTTAGCTTGGTAGAGGGCTGTGTCCGCAGCCTTGATAAGTTGCGTCTGGTTAGTGATGCTTTCCTCCGGGTAGACGGCAATGCCGGCGCTGAAGGTGAAACTCAACTGGTGTTGTGGAAAATTTATTTGCAGGTTTTCAGCTTTACGTCGTAGACGTTCGATGACCAAATGGCAATTTTCGGCCGAAGCACCAGGGATAACGACCATGAACTCCTCCCCTCCGTAGCGTAAGGCAAACTCGGAAACCCTTATCTCTTCCCCAATAATCCCGGAAAAATCTTTAAGTACTTCATCACCGACTTGATGTCCATAGGTATCGTTGAGTTGCTTGAAATGGTCGATGTCGAGCATCGCGACAGCCAACGGCAGCTTATGCCGCTTAGCTCTTTCATATTCTTCATTTAGGCGTTTCATGCCGTAGCGGCGGTTGAAGAGGCCGGTAAGTTCATCGACTGCGGCCAGGACTTCCAGTTTTTTCATAAGCAGGCCGTTGTAGATGAATGGGGCTGCCTGGTTAATCAGGTTGCGGCTCTCTAACGAGAAAAAATCAGCCTTGAACTCTTTGTTGGTGCAGAGAATGCAAAGTCCGACCGGTTGAGATTGGTAGGTGAGGGGCAGGTAGGCTATGGCATTTGGTTTTAAGGAGCCAATGCCGATGTTAAAGCGCACCTGGAGATTGTCGAAATCTTCGAAGACAACTATTTCTCCCTTATTGAGGAGGTCGTGGCAGAAGTTATGGTCGATGGCGTCGTTGTTGATGTCCAGAGAGTCGTTGTTGACCTGTCGCAAGCGGCCGTTTTCCATGCTGTAGAGGCAACCACCATCAGCCCCGAAGTACTCTTTGAAAACTTCAACGATGGTTTCAGCCATCGCTCCCATCTTGACTTTTTTCTGGAGACGTTCGAGGAAGTTGGCAGTTTTTCGTTCAGTTTTAATAAGCTTGTAAAAAGTTGCCATGAAAATGTTATATTCTTCTGTGATCTCACCAATTGTGTCGGCGGAGTCAACTTTAAGAAAATGTTTTAAGGGGTTTAAATCATTGTCATTTTTCCAGAACAGATTTTCCAGATTTTGGTGGAAAGTGGCAAGTTTTGACTGGATACGTCGAAGATAAAGATCAACTACTATATTGAACAGGTAGTAGTTGCAGAGACCAACGGCAATGCCGGTGGCCATGCAGAGAGAAAAAAAGAGGGGGCTGAAGATTTTGTCGGCCGGCAGGTCCAAGATGAGGTAGGTGAAGAACGGAAAGCTAATTCCCACAATAGTGCCGAGACCTACCATTCTCAAGCAAAGGTCGTGGCTGATGCTTTTCGTGAAACGTCTCTTCATAAATTCTGCAAATTTAAGTTGCCGGTTTTCTTAGGTGTTGATTAAGTAGTGACAATGGTTGAAATTGTCAACTGTCCATTTTCCCAAATGATCGAATGTGGTCTGCTTCTAAAACCTTGTAAGCGGCAATGGCAATTTCAGTCAGCACTTGTGGTGGCTACGGCTGAGACGGATCTGACGGGGGGCAGCCAGCCAGAAGCAGAGGCATGAGAGCCAGAGGGCAATGATGTCAAAAATGAAAGCTGTAAAATAAGAACCGGTCTGGTCAAAGATGAGGCCGGAAAACCAGGCTCCGGCCGCTCCGCCAAAACCTAAATTTAACGAGAGGAGGCCAAAAATCCGGCCAAAATGACGGCCTTGAAAAATATCCGCCGCAATTGAGGGAAAGAGTGGTGCGGCAGCGCCATAACCAAAACCAAACCCGGCGGCGAAAAGATAGGGTAGCAACTCTGGCAATAGCTGCATTCCGGCCAAGGCCAGGACTCCCAGTGTGGCTGCTGCCATACCGATGGTGTTGGCGGTTTCCCGGTTCCAGCGGTCGCCGAAAAAACCTAAGGTTATCTTGCCGACTGAACCGCAGATGCCCAGAAATCCGAAAGTTAAGGCCGCCATTCGGGTTGTCATACCTCCGTCGACGAGGCCGGCAACAGCATGTAAAAGAACTCCTTGAATGGCAAATGGACCAAGGAAAAAGCCTGCCGCCAGATACCAGAAACGTTTGGTTTTCAAAGCTTTACTGCGGGTCCACTCAGTGGCGGCCCAGTTTTGGTCGATGATGACAGCGCTTTCAGACTGTTCAGCTTTGACCGAATCTGAGTTGTCTGCTGATCTTATCTCGGCGCCATCGGGTCGCAGACCGATTTGCTGCGGATCACGACGCTGGAAAAAGAGATTGATCGGAATAATGAAAAGTACTATGATAGCCAGTACTTGGTAAGCGTAGCGCCAATTATGGTTACTGATAAGATGCTGCATGGCCGGTGGCACTGTCAGCATGCCGACCCCGACCCCGGCCATAGCCAGGCCTAAGGCCAGTCCTCGACGTTTAACAAACCAGCGCGGCAAAAAAGTTGCGTGGGGAACGAAGCCGATGAGGCTTACGCCGATGGCCGCAAAAATCCCATAGATTAGATAAAAGTCGAAAATGTTTTGCGCTTTTGCGAGCAGGGTTAGGGATACTGCCAGCCACATGGCTCCGACCGGGATTACCAAGCGAGGACCGAAACGATCAATCAGCCAGCCGGTCAAGAAAGCACAGAGATAGTGTGAAATGGTAAAAAGGGCGAAAATGCCGGCTGTGGTTGCTCGTTGCCAGGCAAAATCGTCGATGATCGCAATATAGAAAACCGAGAACGAGTACCAAACCCCGAAAGCTACCCCTAAGGTGATAAAAGATGTGGCTACGATAATCCAGCCGTAATAGAAGGGGGGGGCTTTTTGTAAACGCAATGATTAATCCTGATATCTTTGTGAAAAAGTCATGATCCTACCTTTTAACCCAAAGGGTACAAGTGTGGGTCCATAAATCCTTTAACATTATGGTTGGAGTGTGAGAAACGGCTCGCTCTCTAGCAGTAAATCAGTTGCAATTGCAACCTTTAAGTAGAAACATCGATAGGAAAGTCGGTAATTGTTTTGTCGGCCGGGCCGGGGTCGACTCGTATCTGATGGCGATCTTTTTTAAATAAGGAGGCTCCAGGTTTTGAAATTTTTCACCTTATCTTCTTTTCTGTTTTCGGCGATTTTTTTTATGGCTGCCTGCGGTACCCGACAACCCGGAATTATGCTTGGCGGATCACCCTACGTTGATCCCGACACTATGCAACGTGATGAGATAATTCATCTGCCGACCGGGACGGCGCTGACCCAGCCTGAACTCTTCTCCCTTTTGGCTAATGAGCGGATTATCTATGTCGGGGAAGGGCATGATAATATCTATGATCACCGGGTTGAATTGGAGGTTGTCAAAAACCTGTATCAACGTTTTCCGGAGCGTCTGGCGGTTGGTTTTGAGATGTTGGCCCATGTTAACCAGGAAAAGGTTGATCTTTGGTTAGCCGGAGAACTTTCCGAGGATGATTTTATCCGTCTTTTTGCCGATGACTGGAGTATGGCTGCGTTTGTCTATTACCGGGAGATTTTTGCTTTTTTAAAATCGCGCCAGATTTCGGTGCGGGCCTTGAATGTCAGTCGTCATGAAAAAATGGGCTTTATGAGTGAGATGAAATCATCCGACGATAAGAACATATTAAAGGACCCGCCTGAATTGCTTGAGGATATCTATCAGGAACAGGCTTTGCGGGCGATGTTTGCCGGGCATGCCGAAGGGCATGGTGACATTAAATTGTTTCTTAAGGTGCATCAGCTTTGGGAAGAGACTATGGCGGATAATATTGCTGCCTATCTTGAGAGCCCGGCCGGAGATGAGAAATTGCTGGTGGTTATTGCCGGAGGCTTTCATGTGACCCGTGGATACGGGTTGCCGCGCCGGGTCTTTCAACGAAAAAAAATACCCTATTGTGTTCTTTTGACACATACCCCGGTAGCCTTGGTTGAGAATGAGCGCCAGACCATGGATGTCGATTTCCCGGATCTGCCCCTCTATCTTGGTGATTATCTCTGGTGTGTACCCTATCGTAATCTCAAAGGTCAACAGGTCAAACTGGGGGTTGGACTGAAAAGTGCGGATAAAGGAATTGAGATTGTTTTGGTCGAAGCTGGTAGCGTGGCTGAAAAACACGGTTTTAAGGTAGGAGACCTGATAATCAATTGTGCTGGAGAAGATCTTGATGACCCTCTTGATCTTTCACTCCTGCTCTTAAAAAAGAGCAAAGGTGAGGTCGTCGAAGTGCTTATTGATAGAGGGGGTAAACTGCAAAGCATTGAGGTTTTATTGTGAACCTGAAGGTCGCAACAGGCGACGTTTTGCCGGTAGACCCTGAAGAAAATTGTCAATATTCCCGTTTTGATCAGCTTAATCCCGCTTGGTGGCGGAAGGTTGAGAGATTGGTGGCGGAGAATGAGGGTGAGGTTTTCCCCCATGTTCAGGTTTTTGGTGGTGGTCTTGAACTTCCCTGGTTTAATCGCCGCCTTAGGCTTGAACCGGAAACTTTTAGTATCTCTTTTGATAAGGGCAATGAGCCGCAGCCTACTTATCAGGATGGGCTGGTGGTCTTGGCTCTGCTCAACTATCTTTCAGAAAACTGTCATCTACCGAAGCCTGTGGGTTTGATTAATGAGAACCACCTGACTGGTGGAACTACCTTTTTTCGCGGCCCACACGTTATGGCATCCGCCCTTTTAGCCCGGCGTTTTGCAAAAGAAGGTGTGCAGTTGTTGGAGGCAGGTAAGAACTGGGGCGGAAAACAAGTTGACTTTGGCGAATATGCCCTCTCCTTTACGATCTTTCCCGGGCTTGATTGGAGTATTGCTCTGTGGGAAGAGGATGAGGAATTTTGCGCTCGGGCCCAATATTTTTTTGACAAAAATCTTGAACAGATATTTCAACTCGACGTCATTTGGGCGCTGGGTAATGTGGTGGCCGCAAAACTGCTGGACTTTTGATCTTTTTCGTACTCCGGTTCTGCCGGGGTAGATGTAAGCGTCATATTAACCGCATCTTCTTCTCATTAGCATGACATGGTAGATAGCGCCAAATCAATTTTGAGGAGGCCCACTATGTCGAAACAAACTTCAGGGTCGGAAGCTAACTTCCGGCAAAAACGTAAATTCTGGTTGGCTCATGTCAAAGCCTGGAAGGACAGCAATCTGAGCCAGGCCGAGTACTGCCGCAGGCAGGAATTGAAAGCCCACCGTTTGGGTTACTGGGTTAGAAAAAAATCAACAAAACCGAATCAATCATTAG
>JAGHAQ010000013.1 GCA_021161425.1 Candidatus Tharpella sp.
CCCAAACTTAAAATTTTTCAGATGCCGCCCTAGAATTGTCTCGATGCGTGGACATACCTCCAAGCCGAGCTTCAGCCCGTGACGGGCTGAAGCTGCGCTGTGAGCGAAGCGAGGAAGTACTCTTGGGGTGTGTCCCCCTCGAATAAATGACTGCCAGGTTGTTAGCCGGTAGGCGAACGTTCTGATGCAGGAATTTAAACGGTACGAGTGGGCGAAGCGATATTCGCCGCTATCCTCTGTAACTTAACTATTTAATTGAATTTGATTAGAGTGAGGAGAGAAAAAGTATGGCTAGAAAAATAATGGTTACCGGAGCCTGTAGTAAGCTTGGCCGGGCCGTCGTACAACTGCTTGAAATGCAGGCCGATACCGAGGTTGTGGCCTTGGGTCGGGATGAGCTTGATATCCTGGATGAAGTGTTGGTGGACTCAACTGTTGAGCGTTTACAGCCCGCAACAATTATCAATTGTGCCGGTTTTAATGATGTCGCCGCAGCTGAACATAGGCTCGCAACCAAACTTCCAGTCAATACTCGGGGGCTTTGCAATCTGGCCCGGACGGCGGCAAAATTTCGGGTTTATCTCTGCTCTTTCAGCAGTAAGTATGTCTTTAACGGCAAAAACAGTGAACCTTACGATGAAGAAGATGATAAGTGGCCGCTTAATCAGTATGGCAATTCCAAGCATGGTGGCGAAGAGATGGTCAATGATCAGCTTAAGAACTATCTCATTGTCCGGAGTGATCTTCTTTATGGCGGTGGTGGTGATGATTGGGTCAGCCGTATCAAGGAGGAGTTGGGAGCCGGTCGTCCTCTGCCGGTTAGTGATGATTTTTTTATAGCACCAACCTATGTTGGTGATTTGGCGGCGGCGATGGTGGCCTTGTCAACTGAGTGGGCGGCCGGGGTTTATCACTATACCAATGATGCTGGTAATGGTGTCAGCTGTTACGAATTTGCCCGGGCAGTGGCTGAGCGGGCTGGTCTTGACAGCACTCTTTTGCAGGCAACTCCAGTGACTGAAATAGATTTTGGCGGCCCTCTGAATATGCCGGAACGCGCCATTCTGAAACTTGACCGTTTTAAAAAGATATTCCCGTCTCTGGTGCGTCCCTGGCAAGAGGCGTTGGCATCTTATATGGGTTAAAGCTTAATAGATATCAGGGCGCCGATCGTCAAAACAAGCCATTGTCTGGCGTACCTCTTTGACCTTGGCAAGGTTGATGGTGGCTGTGAAAGCGCCTTGGCGATCTGGTGTCTTTAACTTAGTCTCGCCCCAAGGGTCAATGATTGCTGAGCTTCCGGGGTAGCTATGTTCTTTGCCTTGGCCAATGCGGTTGCAAGCGGCCACAAAGAGTTGATTTTCTATGGCTCGGGCTTTGAGCAAGGTACGCCAGTGAGCCGTGCGGGGCCTTGGCCATTGGGCGCAGATCAGTAAAAGTTGAGCCCCTTGTAGGGCCAGGTTGCGGCTGAGTTCTGGGAAGCGGATATCGTAGCAGGTCATCAAACCGACCGGCAGGCCGCAAATTTCGATCAGGCATGGTTTTCGGCCGGGAGAAAAGTGTCGGTCTTCTTCCATCAGAGAAAAGAGGTGGATTTTTCGGTATGCGGCAATGTGGCTGCCTTTGGGGTCAATGAGGAAAAAGGTGTTGTAGAAATTTCCACTGTCCTCTTCAACTAGACTGCCGCCAATGTAAGACCCCCTAGTCTTGGCGATTATTGCCAGATGTTCAAGCATGCTGGGGGTTGTGGCCGCCAGTTGGGTGAAATGTTCGTAGTCGTAGCCGCTACTCCAGAGTTCCGGCAGGAGGATGATATCCGGCGATTTGCTGACCGGTTCCAGGAGTTTCTCGACTCGGGCCAGATTTTTTTCCGGGCAGCCCAAGCTGACGTTCATCTGGATTAGGGTTATGGTGATCTGCTCTTTGTTCATATTTATGGAGAACCTCTTTTTTTTGTTACGATCAGTTTTTTAGTAAACCTATATGTTGACGAACCATAGCATACTATATAATAATGTAAAGCAAGTTTGATGAATGGAGAAGAGGAGGAGTTTTATGAAGGTCAAGGTTTATCGTAAATTTGTTAATACCAGCAATCGTTTACGGGTGTTGTTGCGACCCATGAGTGCTGTCGATCAGGATGCTGTTAGCGAAATGTTTTGTCAGCAGGCAAGTGACGAAGATGTTCGTTTCTTGAAAGAGGATATTCGTGATCCGGAGTTGATAGCCACCTGGTTTGCTAATCTTGATTATGAACGGGTTGTGCCCCTGTTGGCTTTGCATGGAGACCGTTTGGTTGGCGATGCAACTTTGCATCGGCGTGGTGGTGCCGGGCGGCATATTGGGGAGTTGCGAATCTACCTGACGAAAGAGTTTCGCGGAGTTGGTCTGGGGATGCAGTTACTTAAGGAGCTGATTGAGATCGGTCGGGAGATGGGTCTGCATATGCTGGTTGCCGAAGTGGTCTCGGCTGAGCTTGCCGTGGTCAAGGCTTTTCGCAAACTCGGATTTGTGCGGCATGCCGAGCTTGATGATTATTTTATGGATGCTGGTGGCGGAATGCATGATGTTTCCTTGATGGCGCTGCCGCTTGCCGCCCGAAAAGAGTATCTTTTCTAAATGTCGGAAGGGAATGTA
>JAGHAQ010000042.1 GCA_021161425.1 Candidatus Tharpella sp.
ATATATAGTAATCTTTATCGTAGGCATCTTTTTTTGTCTTGCCTTAACCGCACCGACCACGGCGATGGTCAGCGGCCCCTGTTCCGACTGCCACACCATGCACAACTCTCAGGACGGCGTACCGATGACTTTCGATGGCAGTTCCACGCCGAACCAATCCTTGCTCAGGGGTACCTGTTTGGGTTGTCACGGCCAGGGAACGACAAAAATTGTTGACGGCATTCCCCAGGTTCGCCATGTGGATGGCGAAGATCTGGCGGCCGGCAACTTCGCCTATATGCTGGGAGAGAAAGGGAGTGGTGCCAGCGATGCCAAGGGGCATAATGTAATAGATTTCGGCAATTTGGAAGATACACTCGAAGGGCCTCCGGGTATGACAATTACCCATGGGGAGCCGGCGGGAGTGCCGACAGTCGCAACCTTTACCTGTGCCGGGGTCTATGGCTGCCACGGAACTGGTAAGGATCGCGCAGTTTCAGACCCGATGGCATCAATTGCCGGCGCCCATCATGCCAACGTCAATACCATTGACGGGACTACGACAGGAAAAAGCTATCGTTTTCTCCTTGGAGTTATGGGGCTTGAGGCAGCCGACTGGCAGAATACCGACAGCAGTCATCACAACGAATATTATGGCGCAGCCACTCCGGACACTCCGAGCCAAGGCCAACGGTGTACGAAATGTCATGATGTGGGCAGCGGTGGTATGCCGGCCGGCTCAACCATTACCGACCTGTGTACCGCCTGTCATATTGACATGCATAAGATTGACGATGGCGGAAACGGTATCTGGCTTCGCCACCCCTCCGATTTAGTTATCCCCAACAGCGGTGAATACGCCAATTACACCACCTATGATATCGACGCCCCGGTCGGCCGGGTAACCGTTCCCGGGATCGCAAGTAACATAGTTACTCCGGGAACCGACGTTGTTACCTGTCTCTCCTGCCACTTTGCCCATGGTTCCGACTATCCGGATATTCTGCGCTGGGACTACGACGCGATCGTTGCCGGTGGTGGAAGCGGTGGGGAAGGGTGTTTTATCTGTCATACTACCAAAGATGATTGATGGCGTCGTAAAAAAAAGCCTGCTTAGCCATCTCGCGACTTTTTATGAATGCACCACTGTCAGGTAACAACCTATAATAATCATTTTTAGTAACTATTCAGGTGCCCATAATTCAAGAGTTAAGTTACAGCGGATAGCGGCGAACCTTGCTTCGCCCTCTGTAACCGGGGACAGAGCTCAGCCCGGCTACGGGCTGGCGCCCTGCCTGGAGGTCTGTCCCCACATCGAGGCAATTTGTAACAATACCTGAATAGTTGCCATTTTCAATAGCAAAGGTCATAGACTGCTTAACAAAAATGCTCTGGTCATCAAATGACTAGGGCATTTTTGTTATTTTTTAGTAACTATTCAGGTGCTGTTTTCGAACCGTCTCGATGCGGGGACATACCTCCAGGCCGGGCTTTAGCCCGTGACGGGCTGAGCTGTGTCCCCAGTCGGAGTGGGCGAAGCAGAGTTCGCCGCTATTTGCTGTAACTTTATGGTGGACACCTGGATAGTTACAACACGAACCACTTACTTCCAATCAGACCGGGTCGAAAAAGAGCTCATGGATGGCGCTTTCAAGCTTAGCAAAACTTGTCAGAGTGAAAAGTTTCTTTCTGAAAGCGGCGGCGCCGGAAAGGCCTTTTGAGTACCAGGCGAGATGTTTGCGATAGAGGAGGAGACCGGTTTTTTCGCCATACTCCTCTTTTAATAAATCTCCATGTTTAAGGATGGTTTCCCGCTTCAACTCTGGGTCGGGAGACCATCCGGTTCCTTTCTGAAGCAGCTCTTTAATCTCACGGAAAAACCAGGGGCGACCGAGGCTTCCCCGGCCCAACATGATACCAGCCATGCCGGGTCGGGCCAGAGCCTCAATTGCCGTTTGCGGGTCAGTAAGGTCGCCGGAACTGATAATCGGTAAGCGGGCATCTTGGGCGGCATCAGTCAATTGCTGCCAGTCGGCGCGGCCGGAAAACATCATGATGGCGGTGCGTGGATGACAGGTGAGGGCCATGGCATTATGGTTGGCGGCCATTTCGATAAAGAGGTTCAGGGTTGTTTGTTTGGCATCCCAGCCGCTTCTGGTTTTGATTGTATAGGGAATGGCCGGAGCCCGGTTAAGAGCTTGCATGATTGCCTCAGCCCGTTCAGGATCGCGTAGCAGGGCGGCTCCAGCTCCGGTTTTAACAACTTTTCTGACCGGGCATCCCATGTTGATATCGATCAAATCGGCTCCAGCCTCCAGCGCAATTTGGGCCGCCTCTCTGATGATTTCAGGATCAGAACCAAAAAGCTGGACCCAGTACGGTCGGTCGCTTTTATCGGGGGCCAGCAGGATTCGGCTTTTGCGGTCGCCATAGACCAGTCCCTTGGCACTGATCATTTCACTGACGCAAAGGTCGGCACCAAAAGAGCGACAGAGTCGGCGAAAAGGGCGGTCACTTAAGCCAGCCATCGGGGCCAGGATAATCGGTTTTTGTGTAAACATGGGGCCTTTTACATCTTTCAGGTTTCAAGTTCAACTTTTTCTTGATGTATTCGTAAAAAATCAATACGACGCAGGAGATCGGATTTTTTACGACGCCATCAACTTTTTCTTGACATGTTTTCAGTTGACAGGGTATTTTCGGCCCGCCTGAAAAGGCTTGCAAGCCTTGTTGTGATAATATAGTAGTATAGTGATAATTTGAAAAACCTTAAGGTCCTATTCAAGAGTATAATGTTTTGGGAATGAGTGAAACTGAAAATAATATCAATCCGCCGCGTCATGTTGCTATTATCATGGATGGGAATGGTCGCTGGGCCGAGCAGCATGGGCATCTGCGGGTAAAAGGGCACGAGGTTGGGGCTGAGACTGTCGATCGCATGGTCAGTGCTTGTGCCGAAATCGGGGTTGAAGTTTTGACTCTCTACGCCTTTTCTTCCGAAAACTGGCAGCGTCCCGCCCTAGAAGTGGCGGCCCTGATGCGTCTTTTGCGGCACTATCTGCGTCGCGAGACTAAACGTCTGAAAGAGAAGAATATTCGCTTGCGGGCGATCGGTCGTCTTGAACTCCTTGATCCTGCGGTTCGTCGGGAACTTGAAAAGGCCTGTGTGGAAACCGCTTCGGGTAGCGGTATGATTCTTAATCTGGCGATCAGCTATGGCGGGCGTGATGAGCTTTGTGATGCTGTGGCTGCCATCTGCCGTGAAGTTCAGGCCGGGAAATACAGCTGTGATGAGATCAATGACAAACTTATGACCGCTCATCTTGATACGGCTGGTCTACCGGATCCTGATATTATGATTCGTACCGGTGGCGAATATCGTATCAGTAATTTTTTGCTCTGGCAGCTGGCCTATGCAGAACTCTATTTCAGTGATACCCTGTGGCCTGACTTCTCCAAAGAAGAACTGTTGCGTATTATCAATGATTTTCAGCAGCGCGAGCGCCGTTTTGGTAAAGTAGTGGAGAGAGGATAACTATGAACGAGACTGTTCGAGAAATTTTTTGTAGTCGGCGGGTCAAAACGGCTGCAGTTGCTCTGCCCCTGATTGTACTGTTTCTGGCGGTTGCTCCGAAATGGGTTTTCTTCATCCTTTTGTTGGCGGTTCTAGCCCTGTTGGTACATGAGAGCTGGCCCCTCTTCTTTGGTGAAAGAGGCGGTTTTCTTTTGCATGGACCGGTTTGGTTTCTCACCTTTCTACTCTTTTTAGCGGCCTATATGGGTGGTGTAATAGCACTCTCCGGGGCCTTGGCAATTGCTGTTTTTGTGTTGGTTTTATTGCTTTTTGAGGCGGGACTGGAGGCTGAAGCACTGCCCCGTTTTGCTCTGGCGGTACTCTTTATCCTTTATCTGCCGTTCTTTTTTGCTCATCTCTTGTTGATCTGGGATCTACCCGAGGGTCGTAGTTTAGTAGCTATGGTTTTTATGGTGACCTGGGGCGGGGATGCCTTCTCTTACTATTTCGGCACTTATTGGGGGAAACACAAATTTTCACCTGCAATCAGTCCCAACAAGACGGTCGAGGGTTTTCTCGCCGGTCTTTTTGGGGGGGGCTTTTTTGCTCTTTTACTGAACTGGTTAGGTCTGGTGACGGTGCCTTGGAATGAGATTGTCGTTTTAGGCTTGGCATCCAATTTTCTCGGTCAGATGGGCGATCTTTTTGAGTCCTACCTTAAACGCAGTCGCGGTATCAAGGATTCCGGTGAGTTAATTCCCGGTCATGGCGGTTTTCTTGATCGTGTCGATAGCGTACTTTTTGCCGCACCGGTTATTTTTTATGGTTATAGTCTGTGGGTCTTATAGTTTTGCCTGAAACCGTAAAAAAAATAGCTCTTTTGGGAGCTACCGGATCGATCGGTTGCAGCACTCTCGATATTGTTTCCCGTTTTCCTGAGCGTTATCAGGTGGTTGCCATGGGCGGCGGGAAAAATGTCAGCAAATTGATTGCCCTGGCCCGGCGTTTTCAGCCGCAGTTACTCTCTGTGCAGGAAGAGTGCGGGGCCGATGAACTAAACCTGGCGCTTCGGGATAGTGGTCTTTCGATTCCGGTTATGGTCGGCCAGCCGGGGGCCGTGGCGGTGGCTACCCATCCGCAAGCCGATATCGTGGTCGCCGCGATGGTTGGTGCGGTCGGGCTGGAACCGACCCATGCGGCTCTTGTGGCCGGTAAAGATGTGGCTTTAGCCAATAAAGAGTCGATGGTGATGGCCGGGCGTCTTTTAAACCAAGTGGCGGCGGCAACCGGGGCCGCTATTTTGCCGCTTGACAGTGAACATTCGGCGATTTGGCAGGCCCTTAATGGAGAGCCTCGAAAGGGCATTGAAAAACTCATCCTGACAGCTTCCGGCGGTCCTTTTCGGGGTTTTTCTTTAGCCGAAATGGCCCAAGTCACTCCGGCTCAGGCGATGCGGCATCCGCGTTGGCAGATGGGGCCAAAAATTACCATCGATTCGTCAACTATGATGAATAAAGCCTTAGAGATTATTGAAGCTCGCTGGCTCTTTGATATCGTTCCAGAACGGATCGATGTCTTGGTTCATCCTCAAAGTATTGTTCATTCGCTGGTTGAATATGTCGATGGTTCAGTACTGGCTCAGCTCGGTCTGCCGGATATGCGTCTGCCGATCGCCTATGCCTTGGGTTATCCGCAAAGACTGGCCCTCGATCTGCCGAAACTTGATCTGGCGGCGATTGGTCAGCTCGATTTTATCAGGGCTGATGCGAAACGTTTTCCGGCTTTAAGGTTGGTCCGCCAGGCCCTGGCGGCCGGTGACAGCGGAGCTATCGCTTTCAATGCGGCGAACGAAGTTGCCGTTGAACGCTTTCGCCAGGGTGAAATAGGTTTCCTTGAAATCGCTAATACTGTCGAAAAGGCACTCGATACAGTGGCCCAAAATGATTTTTCAACCCTTACCGAGATTCTTGATTTTGATGCCCAGGTGCGGCAGTCCATTTTATTGTAGGATAATTTATCTATGTACAGTACTGTTTCAGCCATAATTGTTTTAGGGGTCCTTATCTTTGTTCATGAACTTGGCCATTTTCTTGTGGCTAAATTTTGTGGGGTCAGGGTTCTGGTTTTTTCTTTGGGGTTCGGGCCGCGACTTTTCGGTTTTCGCAAGGGCGATACCGAATATCTTCTATCAGCAGTGCCCTTGGGGGGCTATGTCAAGATGCTGGGGGAGGGGAAAGGTGATGATGGTGTCGAACTGACAGCCGAAGAGAAACCTTTCTCCTATGAGTATAAAAGTCCCTGGCAGCGGCTGGCAATTATTATTGCCGGCCCCGGAGCCAATATCCTCTTTGCCGTCCTGGTTTTTTCTGTGGTCTATCTTTTCGGGGTTCCCTCTTTAAGTTCGGTAATCGGTGAGGTTAATCACGAGATGCCGGCTTATAGCGCTGGGTTTCAGGCCGGTGATAAAGTTGTCTTAATCGATGGTCAGGCGATCAATGATTGGGAACAGTTGTCGTCGGTGGTACGGGGCAGCGGTGGTCGTGAACTTGTTATCTCTTATGAGCGGGGAAACGAGTTGCTGGAGACCCGAGTGGTTCCGAAGCGGATGGAAAGTAAAAATATGTTCGGTGAAAATGTTGTCACTTATATTATTGGTATTACGGCGTCGGGTGAGACCGAGATTAAACATTACCAACCCGGTGAGGCCCTAATTCAGGGCTTGAGCGAAACCTGGAAGGTTTCATATTTGACAGTGGTTGGTTTTGTCAAAATGATAGAGAGAGTGATTCCAGCCAAGGACCTGGGTGGGCCGATCATGATTGCCCAAATGGCCGGTCAACATGCCAAAGCCGGTATTTTGAGTTTGCTCTATTTTATGGGTATTATTAGTGTTAACCTTGGTATTCTTAATCTCTTTCCGATTCCGGTACTAGATGGTGGCCACCTGCTGTTTATTACGATGGAGATTCTTCTGGGCCGGCCGGTCAGTATGCGTAAAATCGAGATCGCCCAGCAGGTTGGCCTCTGTCTGTTGGTCTCTTTAATGATCTTTGTTTTTTATAATGATCTGGCCCGGATCTTTACGAAGTGATGATGGCGTCGTAAAAACTCTTCATCTGCTTCGTTGTTGTGAGTTTTCAGTCACTGTGGCGTACTTCATGTACGCCTCATTCCTTCAAAATCACACGCCTTGCATATGAATTTTTTTACTTAGCCATCCAATATTTTTGTTAAATGATATGTCTCTAACTTTAGCGGTTGATTGTAGTAGTGAGATTCTCTTTGTCGCTCTTTTGGGTGAGGGTAGCGCGCTAGTCGAGTTGCGTCTGGCGGTTTCCGAGCCCCACTCAAAAACCTTGATGGAGGCGGTTGACTGGGCTTTGAGCCAAGCCTCGCTTGAAGCCTCTCAGCTTGAGCAACTGGTGGTCTGTTGCGGTCCCGGATCTTTCAGCGGTTTAAGGATTGGCATGGCAACTATGCAGGGTCTTTCTCAGGTTCTGGGATTGCCTCTCTATACCTTCGTTGAGCACGATCTGATAGCCTGGAAATTTGCTTTTATGAACGGGGTTTTTGCGGTCTTGACGGATGCTCGGCGAAAGCAGGTCTACTGGGCTCCTTATGTCAGTGATGGACTGAATGTTACGCGCCTGGCCCGCTGTCGGGTTGACGATCCCGAGGCCCTTATCTCGTTGTTACCTGAAGAGGATATCCTGCTGGTTGGCTCCGGGGTTGATATTTACAGATCTAAGTTGGCTGCAGCTCTGCCTGGAGCCGAATTGCTCGGGGCTCCTCAAGCTTTACCTGACTTAGCTTTACTCTCGCGAATGCCATTGTTGCCGGAGATTGGGTCAACTGTTGATGTCAGTGATCGGATCGGATTGCATAAAGCCGGCGAAAGACTCGAACCGCTCTATATCAGACCCTCTGATGCGGAGTTGAACCGTTTACGAAAAATTAAAGAGGCCGCCAAGTAATGGCTGAGAAAAAACGTCTGTTGCAGATTCTCGACCTGGTTAAGATGCTGCCCCGGACAAATTGCAAAGAGTGTGGTTATCCGACCTGTATGGCTTTTGCCACCCATGTCTTGCGGGAGGGAGAAACCCCAGGGAAATGTCCTTACTGGAAGCCTCAAGATCTGGCTTTTGTCGTGCAATCTTTGGCTGACCAAGGCAATGATAGCGCCTATCCGGAGCATCTTTTTTCGGCCCGTAAATTTGTTCAGGGAAAGATTAAAGAGTACGATTTTTCTGAAGTTGCAGAGAAAATCGGCGCCCGGCTGGTTGAGGCTGAGGGGAAAACTTTTCTGGTTATAAATCTTCTCGAACGTCTTTACCGGGTTGGTAAAGAGCAGGTTGAGCCTTTAGATGATGGTGAACATGATCTTTGGGAACATATCCTGCTCTACAACTATATTGCTGAAGCCGGGGGGCGGCCGCTGACCGGTAACTGGGTAGCGATGGAGAGCCTGCCTGGCAGTCTGGCTAAGCGCAAGGCCTTTGTTTCCGGTTGTGAAGAGAAGATTGCGGCCGCATATAGTGGTCAGCCGGAACTTTTGCGCCAATCCCTGAAGGTTCTCAAAGCTGAATTCCCCGACCTTGAAAGTAATGCTGAAGTTGCGGCCGTTTTTTATCCTCTGCCGATGATTCCTTTTCAACTGCTCTTTTGGGATGCCGACTTAGATGATGGCTTTACCGCCCAAGTCAAGATTCTATTCGATGAGACGGTGCTCGATTACCTTGATATCGAATCCTTGGTTTTTCTAGGTGGAAAATGTGCTGAACGTCTTGAGGGGTTACAGTCATGATTGACGGCGGTCATCAATTTCAATGGTTGACCGCCTACAACCGACAGCTTATGGAGGGCCATCGTCTTGACTGGCCGGGTCAGCCCTCATTTTTTAAAGACTACTCTCCTTGTACCTCATACCCGCTGCCCTTGCCGGAAACACTTCCTGAAATGTCTCTTTTTACATTGTCGGAAAAAACACCCTCCCGGAGTCCTTTAATCTGGAACCGTCACTCTCTGGCCTCTCTGTTACTGTTGACCTCTGCTCCAACTGCACGCAGCACTTTTGCTGAAGGGGAGATCTGGTATCGTAGCAATGCTTCGGCCGGGGCCCTGTATCCGCTTGAATTTTATCTTTCTTTTCCCGGTGCTGACGATTTGCCGGCCGGACTCTACCATTACGATCTGCTTAAACCAGCGTTAGGGCTTCTTAAACAGCGAGGTAAAGCTATCTCTGAGCCTGCACCCGAGATAGCTTTTCTGGCAGCCGGCATAAGGGGGTTGAGTGATGGTCTCTATCTCTTTGATTGGCTGGCCGGTCGTTTTGCTCTTTTTGATGATCAGGACCGGCGTCGAGAGGTTGCTCAAGCCTCTCTTGACCAGCGTTGGCTCGAACGGGCGGCTCTGCAATTTTTGTTTTTTGCCGATCTTGAATCGGCTCAGGAGATTTACGGCCCCCGCAGTTACCGTTATCTACAGATTGCCGCCGGGCGCTTGGGCCAGCTTCTTTATCTCGGGGCTACGGCTTTAGGTTTGGGGTGTTGTGCGGTAGGTGCCTTTTATGATCGAGAATTAGCTCAGGTTTGCCTTATCCCGGAAAACTTTGATCCTCTCTATCTGGTTGCTGTGGGTCCTGTGGCCGGAGGTCTATGAGGTGTATGAAGGTAAGTAAATAAATTAAAAAAAGATTGCAAATAGAACTCTGATGTTGTATGACCACACTAAGTTGGTATTGTTTGAGCGTTTTATCTCTGTTTTAAGATTTCCCGGTTGGGAAAACTAAAGAAAGGTGAAAAAGGTGATATTATGGTCGAATGCAGTAAGACAGTAATCGATGCAATCGAATTGGGTATGGAAGAGGAGAAAAAGGCCAGTGATTTTTATGTTGCAGCTGTTGCCAACGGGGTCTCTATGTTTGAAAAAATGGCCAAGAAAGAAGACCAGCATGCTCGTATCTTGGAAGATCAGCTTTACGACGTGAAAAACAGAGGAGAGTTGGTATGGGGAGATTGATACTCTTGGCCGGATTGTTGTCGGCATTGTTTCTGGTTTTTGTGGCGCCGGCGGTCTCGGCTCCGTCTGACGTCAGTTTGCTTGAACGTAAATGTACCGATTGTCATAATCTCGACGTGATAGTTGAAAAAGAGTCCTATATGGCAGGCTGGCAGAAAATCGTCGACCGTATGGCAGCTTATGACGGCAGTGAAATCAGCCATGTCGATAAGTTGATGGTGTTGAAATATGTAAAAGAGAACCTGGCCCTGGATGGACCCGGGGGTAAATCCAAGAGAAAAAAATAAATAACCTGAAAAACTTAAAAAATGGAGAAAAAATATGGACAAATATGTATGTGATATCTGCGCTTATGTTTATGACCCGGAAGTTGGTGATCCTGATGCCGACATTGCTGTCGGAACCTCTTTTGACGATCTGCCCGAGGATTGGGTCTGCCCGATGTGCGGTGCCGATAAAGATAGTTTTAGTAAGGTCGATTAACAGTTTGTTTTAGGAGTATAACTGATGGCAAATATAGTAATCGTTTTTGATTCCTTGCGCGGCAATACCAAACGGATTGTTGATGTTATGAGTGAATTGTTTACCACTGCCGGTCATGAAGTAAAAGCGGTAAAACCGAAAGAGGTTGAGGTTGCTGATGCTGAAGCGGCCGATATGCTTCTGCTTGGTGGTCCGACCTATCATAAAGATTTGATGAACACCATGAAACAGATACTCTTCAAGCTTGAGAAAGCCGATCTTAAAGGAAAATCCGGGGCTGCTTTCGCCTCTTTTGGTTGGAGTGGTGAATCCTTAGGCATTGTTGAAGATACCATGAAGAACCTCTATGAGATGAATCTTGTCGTTGACGGGATCAAGGTCAAACAGACCCCGGTAGCAGCCAAGGTTAAAAAAGAGGTTGAGCCTTTTGTCCAGAAGATTCTGGAAGCCTTGTAGTCTTATGATTTTTGACCATCATCTCAAAACCGGCAGACGGCAGGAATTTGTCGATATTACGGCGTTGGTCGAGGCCGACCTTAAGGCCGCATCGGCGAATGAAGGTCTTTGTGTTGTTTTTGTAACGCATACAACTGCAGCCTTGACTATTAATGAAAATGCCGATCCTGCCGTGCCCCAGGATATGCTTTCAAAATTGGCTCAGTTGGTGCCGGAAAATGACAACTACCGGCACCTGGAGGGTAACTCCGACGCCCACATTCTAAGCACTCTTATCGGTTGCTCTCTGACCATTCCGGTACAGCAGGGCAAATTGGTTCTGGGAACCTGGCAGGGAATTTTTTTTGTTGAGCTTGATGGGCCTCGGCAACGTTGCTTCAAGGTAAAGTTATTGTCTGGCTGATGGTTTTAACCTGTTGCTACTATCAAAGGTCGAACTGGTATTAGATGCCGGTTCGACCTTTTTTTTCGTCAAATGTTTGACGTCTTTTTAGTAAGTTGACGACGGAATGTTTAAAAAAATGGCGCAGGGAAAAAAGAGTAAAGAAAAAGTACTAAACCTCGTTTAATCTTGGTTGGCGTCCGGGGACAGCTTGGTTTCGATTGCAAGGAAAAATTTTCCCCCTCCTTTGAAGCCAAAAGCTTTAATTCCTATGACCTCGAGCTTACCCGTCCCGATGATGTGAGTGTCTCAGTTTTTAATTTTCGGCCCAGGGCAATTATAAACGCTGCTGCTTTCATTGTCCGAACCTGGCAGAAAACGGAGAGTAGTAGATGGTCAGTTCAGCTGTCTGGCTTGGAGTTGGCATTTGGCACAACAATTGCTGTGTCTTGTTGAGTCGGAAAAAAGAGGGTTCTATCATGCCGTTGGTAATGAGCCCTTGGTGGGAAGATTTCTAACTTTTTGTCAGCTCTTACCGTGATCTGTTGCTTAGGAATTTTCCAAAAATTGATCTGCAATGATAGTGCGTTGTTTTATTTTTTTGTTAATAAAGAGGGGGAGGGAGATGGTTAAGGAAATTGCTCTTAAATGCTTACTTATGGGTTTGTTTCTCATGTTTTTGACGGCTTGTATTGGTAATGAAAAAACCTGTGAATCGGTGTTTCCAGTGGAGCCGCAAACCGCTGAAGTGGTAGAGCTCCCCCAGATAGTAAAACCTCTACCAGTCAGTGACTTCAGTTATGATGAGGCGGCTGGTTTCGAGGATTTTATGGATCGTTTGATGGATGATCTTAAGGTAAACTTTATTGATCAGGGCTTATTGGATGATGAAAATCGCAAAGCCGAAACCAAATTTCTCTATTCAGCCTTTGTCGGTGAGGATAACTATGACGTTACTACCCCGTTAGGGAGGCTGATTGGTGATGCTCTGGCCAGCCGGATGCAAAATGTTGGCTTCCAGGTTATTGAGGTGCGTCTTAGTCGGTCGATACGGGTTCATAAGAAGTTCGGCTTGATGGTGTTAAGTCAGGATATGCAGAAACTTTTTGACGAGTATCAGGCAACTTTTATGATTACCGGTTCTTATACTATAACCCCTCACGCGGTCTATGTCCTGGCGCGAGTTGTCGGCAATACTTCTCAGGTTATTTACGCTTCCTCCGGGGCCTGGCTACCACGTGCATCAATGGTTAATTACCTGCTCGATTATCGCGAACCGACGGTAAAAGTAGTGCCGGCTGATTGATCTGGTTGAACGGGGAGCTGTCTGGTTATGAGAAGAATATTTGGGAATCTATCAAAAAGGCAATGGTTAGGCCGGTCTCTGACGGCTTTGCTGGGCCTAGTTCTTTTGGCGTCCTGTACTACACTTCCTCCAGGCTATTACGATTATGAGTATGAACGCGATTACAAGGTCGGTGTTATCAGTGATCGGTTGATTCAAAAAATCCCTCTTAATATTGAACGGCCGGTCGTGCTTGTAGTTACGACTTTTGTTCAGCTGGATGATTTTTCTAAAACCAGCCGTTTTGGCATGTTGATGGCGGAACAACTCTTAAGCCGCTTGGCGGGACGAGGTTTCCTGCTGCGTGAGACCCGAATGAAAGATATTTTCTACCAAAGCCCGGATGGTGAATTTGTCTTAAGTCGTGAATTTTCCAAAGTGGCTCAAGAACTTGATGCCAGGCTGGTTTTGCTGGGAACCTATCTCGAAGCTCGTGATCATATCCTTGTCAATACTCGGTTGGTAGATTTTCAAAAACAGGCGGTGATTGCCTCTTACGATTGCCAGTTGCTTAAGACTCCTGATATTGTGGAGCTCCTCTCTCAATAAATCTGATGGCGTCGTAAAAAGTTCCGATATCCTGCGTTGTTGTGGTTTCCCAGACACTCGACATACTGCATGTATAGTCTCGCGCCTGATAAACCACAACATCTTGTCTATCGAAATTTTTACTTAGCCATCCCGTGACTTTTTACGAATTCATCAAATCTTAATCTCCTGAGTCTTATCATTTTTTTAAACCCGCAGTTAGACGCAAAACCTTGCGCTTAGCTGCGGGTTTTGTTATTGGGTGCGGGGGAAAACTGATTGTCAATAATTGAAGAGGTAAAAGTTGATGTTTGATCGTCTTTTTGTTCATACTCCATACCATTTTCTAAAAGATGCTCTGGATGATACCATTGATACCCTGGTTGAGCTCAAATTGGCCCCAGAGATCTATTTTTCGGCCCTGCATCTGGAAGAGTTGGCTGTTGATCGTAAATCTCTGGAACGAGTCGTGGCGCGCCTTGAAGAGCATGGCCTGCCATGCTCTTTTCATGGACCTTTTCTCGACCTTTCACCAGCCGGCTACGATCCGCAGATCATAGCCGTGACCAGGGATCGTTTTCTTGCCCTTTTTGAATTGGCTAGGATCTGTAAACCTAAGGTGATAGTCCTGCATTCAGGCTATGAACGTTGGCGTTTTAATCTCAATATCAATCTCTGGCTTGAGCAGAGTATCGCTTTTTGGCGTCCTCTGGCACGCCGGGCCGAAGAACTGTCAACGGCCATTGCCATCGAGAATATCTTTGAAACGACCCCTGGTGGTTTGCGCATGTTGTTTGATGAGATCGCTTCTCCGGCTTTTGGCGGTTGTTTCGATATCGGTCACTGGAACCTTTTCGGCGAGATGGATTTAAGCGAATGGTTAGGGCTCTTAAAGAATCATATCCTGGCGTTTCACTTGCATGATAATCGCGGTCGTTTTGACGATCATTTTGTTCCAGGTGATGGCCTGATTAACTTTGCCGCCTTAAAACTTTTGTCTGAGAGTCATAATATCAAGGCTTTGGTACATACTTTTGAATTGCATCAGCGCTCCGAGCTTAAACGTGGGGTTGACTGGTTTAAAAAGAATGGATTTCTGGTATCTTGATGGATTTTGATTACGGACTTTTGCGCGGGGTCGAAAAACCCGGCCGCTATCTTAACCGTGAACTCAATGCGGTTTATAAAGATGTGGGCGATGATATCCTGCATATGGTTCTGGCCTTTCCCGACCTTTATGAGCTGGGGATGTCCAATTATGGTTTCCTTCTCCTCTATCAACTTATCAACCGCAAGAAAAAGTTTTTTTGCGAACGTGTTTTTGCCCCGGCGGCAGATTTTGCGGCTAATCTCAAAGATCAGAATAAGTCTCTTTTCTCACTTGAGAGCTCGACCCCTCTTAAGGATTTTGATCTCCTCGGTTTTTCCATCTCCTATGAGATGGCTTATACAAATGTTCTTCTGATGCTGGAACTGGCGGCAATTCCTTGGTCGGCTGCAGAACGTGGGGAAGAGTTTCCTCTACTGATTGCCGGAGGGCCGAGTATGGTCAATCCGGAACCTGTCGCGCTACTTTTTGACGCAATCTTGATTGGTGATGGTGAAGAGGCGGTCATTGAGATTGCGGAGCAAGTTCTGATTGCCAAAAAAGAGAACTTGTCTAAGGCCGATCTTGTGTTGCGACTGGCCGATATTGAAGGGGTTTATGTACCCTCGTTTTTTCAGATGAGTAGCACCGATGGCGTGGTCTTCTTAGAACCCTTGCGGGGTGACTATAGGTTGATCCGGCGCCGGATTTTTACCGATCTTGCCAAGCTGCCTCTGCCCAGCACCCCTCCGGTACCTTTGATTCAAGCGGTTCATGATCGTCTGGCTTTGGAGATTTCTCGCGGTTGCAGTCGCGGGTGTCGTTTCTGTCAAGCCGGGATGATTTATCGTCCGGTCCGTGAGCAGCCACCGGAAAAACTGTTTGCCGCAGCCGTCAGTGGGGCCGAGGCGACCGGTATGGAGGAGCTTTCCCTGCTCTCTTTGAGTGTTGGTGACTATTCACAGTTACTTGAACTGGTCTTGGGGATGCGGCGTTCTTGCCCCAGTCTCGATCTCTCTTTGCCTTCGGTACGGGCCGGGGTTTTGAATAATGAACTCCTCGAAGCTCTCAAACGTAGTCGTCAAGGTGGTTTTACGATTGCTCCGGAAGCTGGAACCCAGCGCCTTCGTGATGCCATCAATAAGGGCTTAAGCGAGGATGAAATTCTTGATACCATAGAGAATCTTTTTACCCAGGGCTGGGATCTGATTAAACTCTATTTTATGATCGGCCTGCCAGGAGAAACCGATGCCGATGTCGAAGGGATTGTCGAACTTTGTGGCCGGGCTTTGGCTAGGTCAAAGAATAAACGGCAGCGGCTTAATGTTTCAGTCTCCACATTTGTTCCGAAACCGCACACCCCTTTTCAGTGGGAGGATCAGATCAGTCTTAAAGAGACCGTACGGCGTCAGGAGATCATCCGCCAGGGCTTAAAGAAGATTGCTTCGGGCAGGCGCCTTAATTTTAAATGGCACGACAGCCGCCTAAGTCTTCTCGAGGGGATTTTCAGCCGTGGTGATCGGAGCCTTTGGCCTGTGCTTGTTAAAGCCCG
>JAGHAQ010000011.1 GCA_021161425.1 Candidatus Tharpella sp.
GCAAAACCTTTAATCCCAAAAAGAGAGCCTATAATTCCACCGGCAAAGATAATAAGGATACTAAGATGGACAAAGTAGACACCCAAACGTGACCAGCGTCCCTTCTCCGCAGCATAGTGAAATTCCGTCCCATTATCTCCGACATGCTCCAACAGCTCCCATTTCCCCGGCCACAAACTATTAAGACGAGGAATTAAAGCGGCGGGTTCATCGTTTCTCAGGCTGAACGAACGACGCCAAACCAGGGCCGGCAGCGAAGCCTTCTCTAAATATTTGTCCAATAAACGGGTAGGATGGGAAAAAAAGTGCCAGGTTCGGGGAAAATGTTTCCAGGAACAGACGATCAGGTTTATCGCCAAAAGCGTTAAAATCAGGACAAACCACCAGGAGTGGTACATATCCAGAAAACCAACCGCTTTCAAGGTCGTATAGGTCGACTCTTTATAGAACTTAAGATAATCCGCACGCAGCATATTCTGCGGAATCACGGTTCCAATGATTGAAACCAGAGCCAGGGTTATCAGCAGGAATATAGTCAGTTTTAATGATAAGAAAAAAGCCGTTATCCCGCCCAGAAACGAACTCTTCTTTAACTCTTTCTTTGCAGTCAATTTCAATACCCTTTTAGTATAGTTTACACTTTACTAACACAGCCAGATTTTCACGTCAAGAAAAAAGCAATGACCTAAACTTTTCGCCAGCCGCGATTGAACAAAAAAAAGGCACCCCCAATCAGGGTGCCCCTTTATATACAGTCTTACTCTCTTGATCAACTATTTTTTATGACACTTTTTACAACTGGTCGGCCCCGCAGGTTTGCCCGCTTTTTTCATATCTTTATGACACTTTTTACACTTGTTGTGCATCGCAATTTTACTATTGGGTTTTTTACCACTTTTTCTTCCGGTGTGACATTCGCTGCATTTTTTTGGTGCGTCTTTACCATCCCAAGTATGATGACAGGTTTTACAATCAGGAACCCCGACCGCATGTTTTTCATGGCTGAACTTCACTGGTGCTTTCTTATCACTTTTCATCTTTTGAGTGACCGTAAGTTCACCTTTAGGTGCTGCCGGAGCCGCAAAAACTACGGTTCCCACAGCCACAAATGCCACAATCACAAATAATGCAATAATTTTTTTCATGAAATCTCCTCCAACCTGCTTGTTTAGGTTAACCTATTTATTGAGGCCAAAACCTAGCACAACAATATTATCCCGTCAAGAAAAAAGCCATGTATAAAAAAAGCACCCTGTTCAGGGTGCTTTTTCCAATCCATAAATTGCCATTCAGACAGCAATCATTGTAACTTCTATTTTTTATGACATTTTTTACAGGAAGTCGGGCCAGTTTTCTTGCCCGCTTTCTTCATTGTCTTATGACAACCTTTACAGTTTTTATGAAGGGCATCTTTACTGGAAAGTTTTTTGCCGTCTTTCTTGGCAGTATGACATTCGCTACATTTTTTCGGCGCGTCTTTACCATCCCAAGTATGATGACAGGTTTTACAATCGGGGGTCGCGGCACTGTGTTTTTCGTGGTTATAGACAACCGCCGGTTTTTTATGTTTGCCATCAGCCTTGGTAATTTTAAGATCACCTTTAGGGCCTACAGGAGTTGCAAAAGCGACTGCTCCTACAGCCAAAAATGCTACGACAACAACTAACGCAATAATTTTTTTCATGAAAATCTCCTCCAACTTGCTTGTTTAAGTTAATTTTAAAGAAAATTCAACAACCAATCACAATATAGCACATATTTTACCGCTGTTTCGGGTGGAGCGTATACAAAATATCAAAGACGTTGTCAAGCTAATATCTGATACCATGAGGAAACAAAAAGATTTAATCTGCCACCCGATTTTAATTTTAAGCAACCATAGAAACAATTTGGCTAACCAACTTATCAATTCCCGCAGCTATCTCCCACAAACCCGGCCCCAGCATATAGGCTGGGGTAGTCACCAAACGATTTTGCTGATCAACAACGATATCGTCAACCGGACACTCCTGATGCTGAGCCCCGAAAGATTCCAACAATTTTGCGGTCGGCAAATCATTGCCAATTGTTACCAGCGGGGCAAAAGCACCCAAAGCCCGAGCCAGAACGGCCGGGGCAATACAGATTGCGCCTATCGGCTTTTCGGCTTTATGCATCTCCAGCAAAAACCGCAAAACCTCGGGATGAACTTCGGTTTGCTCTCCGGCAACCGCAAAATCAGATAAATTTTTTGCCGCGCCAAAACCACCCGGCAAAATCACAGCATCAAGGTCTGCCGCCGAGATGCCAGCCAGATCACTGATCTCCCCCCGGGCAATGCGGGCGGATTCGACCAAAACATTACGGCTCTCGCTGATAACCTCACCAGAGAGATGATTTACAACATCACGCTGTTCAATATCCGGAGCCAGACAGAGCCGCTCAACCCCAAGACGATCCAGAGCCAACATGGTCAAAACCGCTTCATGAATTTCAGAGCCGTCATTAACCCCGCAACCCGCCAACAAAACCCCTATTTCAACCATTATCACACCCCTGTAAACTATTATCGAAGGAAAAAAGGATTTTTCAATTAATCAAATCCAATTTTTCGGCCAGATAGAGAGTAGCAATACCAAAAGTCAAACTGTGATAGCGACACTGCCGGAAGCCAGCCGCTTTAAGCCAGCTGGAAAACTCATCACAAGAAGGAAATTTTGCCACAGAATCAGGAAGGTAACGATAGGCGCTGCGCCGGGCAAAAAGCCCGCC
>JAGHAQ010000106.1 GCA_021161425.1 Candidatus Tharpella sp.
ATTCGGGGTTACCTATCTACGTGTCGCAAGCATGGAGTCTCTTCAAGTCATGCTTTGGGACGTTTGTTTAAAGGATCACTGCCGGATTTTCTCCTGCATGATTAATTACGCTGAACAGTTACAATTTAATTTAATAAACAGCATCTCCGGCCCGGAAAGTTACATGTGCAGCCCCCCATTAATACTGAAAACCTGGCCGGTAATATAAGCGGACTTTTCGTCTGCCAGAAAACTGACGAGACGGGAAACTTCCGCTACTCTACCGAAACGTTTCATCGGTATACTTTCTTCGATTTTCTGATATATTTTAGGAGGAATTTTTTTAGTCATTTCCGTCTCTATAAACCCGGGAGCAACAACATTGGCAGTCACCCCTTTGGTCGCCACTTCCAGGGCCAATGATTTTGTGAAACCAATAATTCCAGCCTTGGAAGCGGCGTAATTTGTTTGGCCGATATTTCCCGTCTGGGCAATAATTGAACTGACATTGATGATTCGGCCATAACCAGCGGGCAACATGGTCTGTAGCGCTTCTCGACAACAGTGATAAGTCCCGCATAAATTTACCTGGATAACCCGCAACCAGACTTCCGCCCCCATTTTTACAAGGCTTTTGTCGTTGGTAATGCCGGCGTTGTTGACCAGAATCTCAATTGAACCAAAGTTTTCAATCGTTTGCTTGAAAACTCTTTTAACTTCATAAAGGTTTTCCACGCTGCCCTGAACAGCAACCGCCTTGACCCCCATCTCTCTTAGATCGTCAACAAGCTTGCCAGCCCGTTCCTTATCATGATTATAACCAACGGCAATATTTATTCCCTCAGACGCCAGTCGTTTACAAATCTCTTTCCCAATACCGCGGGAGCCACCGGTTACCAGTGCGTTACGTATTTTCTTAGCCATAAGACCCTCCTTTTATGTTGCGGTTAATATCCTCAGAGATAGATGATATTTTCGTAAAGCGCATTTCTGTATGATGACGATTTCATTGACGCAAAAAAGCAATAATCGCTTCAACCATGCACAGCCCCTTGGAGGGTTTGATCAGCTCTCGCACTTGAGGATGCATCGACCCGGCGGCATCAATGACCACTAATTTGCTGATCCGCTCAGGGTGGTGAGCGGCCATGTAGAGCGTCAGTAAGAGGGGATCATCACCTGGGTGATCCAGATAGTGCAATTGAAAATCGTTTAACCTCACAAACTGATCCATCTTCTATCTCCTGCGATACGAGCGGTGAGGGGTGAAGTACGTTCGAGGGCTCCTCATTACCATCAACCTTAACTTAAATCGAACTCCGTTACACTTGAAAATGTGGTTAAGTGTAATTGGCGTTGTAGTGATAGTTTTTAAATACTGTTTGACTGAGCCGCGGATGTCTGGAGAAAAATTTGCCTCCTCTAAGGGTTTGTGGAGATGTATCTTGAGGGTGGCGAATTTAATTTGATGGGTGAGAAGTTGTATGGCGTTGCGTTTACATCCACTTTCCCCGGCTTCTCATCAGGGGGCCGTGACATCTTGCAGCACTAGCTTGCCGGCAATGTATATAGCAAAAATTTGAAAACCTGATTGGTGTTAAAGACTATGTCTGGATAGGTAGTCAAAAGGCTTTGATTTTGCCCTCGATGAGGGCCAGGTAGTCGTTGATCTCTTTTTTGAGCTTGCCGAGTTCATTGATTCGCGATTCAATTTCGGAGCTGTGGCGGTTCAGGAGTTCGGCGACCTTGGGCAGGACTTTTTTGTTGGTTCGGTGCAGGTTGTAGTGATTTTCAAGTTCCGCCATCTCACCGAGAGAGAGCCCGAGAAGTTTGAGTTTCTTTATAAAACGCAGGCGGCGCAGGTCGTCATCAGTGAAGATACGCCGTCCTCCCTCTATCCTTTTGACGGTATTGAGCAGGCCGATCTCTTCATAGTAACGGATAGTTCTGGTGCTTAAGTCAAGCAGTTTGCCGATCTCTCCGATGCGATAACGTTTCAAAGGTTGATCGGTCGCGTTGTTGGGGGTTAGGTTCATGATATCCTGAAGATGGGCTGCAGTTTGTGTAAGATTAGGTGGTTTTTACTATTTTAATTGTCTTTAATAGTAAAAGCCGGAGCACTCTTATAATCATGCTGATATGGTTGTCAAGATTTTTTTATTGTTCTCCAGGAGTGTTGGAATGGCATCTTAGGCCTTGTAATTATCGGTTTTTTGGTCTACGAGTGATCCATCGTCGGCAGAGGATTAAGGCCTGTTGGAAGCTTTGACCGCTTTCCGGTTGAGAATGAGAGAGCATAATTCGGGTTGCCGGCGGTTTCCGGTAGCGCACTATATTTTAGAGGTTAAGGTTGAGGTTGAGGGAGAGCGATGAATAGATTTGGTATCTGGTTGGTGACCGTTTTTCTGGTCTTGTTCTGCGTGGCTCCGATAGTGGCAGCGAAAACCATCAAAATCGGCGGGCTTTTCGACATTACCGGCGATACCGGTTTGGTTGGTTCCTCATATGCTGAAGGGGTGCGTGACTATGTTCGTTATCTTAATGAAGAGCAGGGCGGCATAAATGGTACGAAGATTGAACTGTTGGATGTTGATTATGTCTATAAAATTTCTCAAGCTATGGCAGCCTATAAAAAGTTCAAGCATGAGAAGGTTGTCGCGATTTTGGGATGGGGCACCGGCGATACTGAAGCGCTGTCGCCATTGATTACAAAGGATAAGATTCCCTATTTTTCAGGCTCCTATTCAGAGCAATTGACCGACCCCAAGGTGACCCCTTATAACTTTATGGTTGGCACCACCTACGTCGATCAGGCTCGGATTGCCCTGAAATTTATCAAGGATACCTGGACTGACAAGAGCCGTAAGCCGCGGGTCGCTTTTATTTACAATGACACCGGTTTTGGTCGATCACCCTTCTTTACGGTCAAATTTCAGGGCTACGTCTTCCCCGGTGCCAAAGATTATGCCAAGGAGATCGGCGTCGACGTGGTCGCCAAGACGATTATTAGTCTGAGCGCCCGGGATACCACGCCGCAGCTTCGCAAGATGAAAAAAGCCGACCCTGATTTCGTAATTTGTCAGGAGACCTCGGTTATGGCGACAATCTTGAAAGATGCCCAAAAACTGAATCTGCGGACCAAATTTTTTGTGTTGAACTGGGCCATGAGTGGTGAAATCGCAGCTCTCGCCGGCGAAGCCGCCGAAGGTTGCTACTGGACCAATCCCTTTTGCACATGGGAAGACAATGATTCTGGTGTCGAGCAAGCTAAAATGATCAGTCAAAAATACCATCCCCGTAAAGTTCAGAGTGTTAACTACTTCCAGGGTTTTACCACCATGAAGGTCTTGGCCGAAGCGATCAGCCGGGTTAAAGGCGAGATCAATGGTCCGGCCATCAAAGCCGCTCTTGAAGAGATGACTGAATTTGATACCGGCGGATTGACCGTGCCGATCAGTTTTTCCGCTAAGAGTCACAAAGGTTCGATGGGCCTGCGTATTTACCAGATTCAGAAGGGCCATTTTGTTCCGGTTAAGCGGGTCTTGTTGAGTCGTTAATCGATTTGTTTAAATGGAAGGGGTCAGGGAATGTTTGTTAAGTATTCATGAGCTTAGCCATCAAGTTTGTTGACGGCCAATCTCAAGAGCCTTGAGGTTGGCCGTTTCTATTGCTGGTGAAACAGCCATCGTCTTGACAGCCTCCTGCATCAGTTCAAAACTGTAGGGAAAAGCCTGGTGTTGTGCCGCCCAACCACTGAAAACCAGATTTACGGCCTTTGGCAGGTTGTTGTCTACAGCTATGGTAGTGGCTTTCAGCAGGCACTCTGGAGGCAGGTCGGCAAGTGCTTGTTTGCTGTTTACCAGACAGGTGCCGCCCGGGCGGACGAAATGCCGGTTACGTTCATATTCGCCGGCGGCCAGAACCAAGAGGATATCGGCTGAGTCATGACCAATCAAAGGTGAGTTGTAGTTGCCGATCTTGACCTGACTGGTAACCGAACCACCGCGCATGGCCATGCCATGACTTTCATAAGTGATAAAATCATCACCGGCGAGCAGAGCGGCCTGGCTGATCAACCGCGACAGGAAAACCACTCCCTGGCCACCGAGCCCGGCAATCATAAGTTTACAGTCAGTCATATTAATATCCTAACGCGGGCGTTGCTCGCAAGTAAGTGCTCTTATCAGAACATTTTCTTGTTAAAAAACAAGAAAATAACCTGTAAGGCACTAAATTATTTTAATGGCTTCGTGGGGGCAGATCGTCACACATTGGCCGCAGCCAACACAGGTAACCTGGTCGATCATGACCCGGTTTTCCGGGTCTTCCGCCTTGACCATCAGGGCCGGACACTCAAAAGCCTTTATGCAGTAGCCGCAACCGGTGCATTCATCATCGGCAATAGTAACCTGTAAAGTGGGCAGCAGTTTTCGTTCAGCGGGAATCATCAGGCAGCCGCGTCTGGCGATGACCGCCGCAATGCCGCCATCCGGTGCCTGGGTATACTGCCAGGCCTCCTTGAGCTTGTCTGTCAGTTCACTCTGTCGGTAGGGATCGACAACCTCAATCTTTTCAATGCCGCAGCCTTGGAGCAGCGTTTCAAGTTTTAAGGCCGGACCTTGGCTGCCGTCAGCCCGTAAGCCGGCGGCCGGGGTTGGTTGATTGCCGGTCATTGCCGTAGTACTGTTGTCGAGCAGAAAAAGGACAAAACGGCTGCCTTCCCAGCGGGCGTTGACCAGAGCCGGGATGCCGGAGTGGAAGAAGGTTGAGTCACCGATAATGGCGGCAATCGGCGGGATGCTGTCGCCGCGCCGGGCAAAAGTCTGGTAAAAGGAGCCGGCCTGGCTGATCGAAGCTCCCATGCAGAGACAGCTGTCTAAGGCGTTGAGATTGATCCCCAAGGTATAGCAGCCGATATCGCCGGCATAGATACCTTTGGGTAGGGCTTTTTTGAGGGCGTAAAAGCTTGAGCGATGGGGGCAGCCGGGACAGAGGCTGGGGCGTTTGCCCGGAGGAGCTGCGGCGTCATCGTTTTTAGTGAGGAGGTTTTTTGCGCCTGAGAAATGCTTGAGAGCGGTAAATAGGATCTCCGGGTTCAAGGCCCCGGCATCGGGAATGGTTCCGTCAAGACGGCCGCAAATCTTTTGCTGATCTCCCATCTGATATTCGATAACCGGCATGCTCTCCTCAATGACCAGCAATTTTTCATGGCGTTCGAGCAGGGTTCGGCCGGCATTTTTATGTAGAGGGTAGGGCAGATCGACCTTGTAGAGGGTAAATTGCCGGGATTCATCGTTCGGTAAAGCGTTCAGCAGGTCAGAGGTTAAGGCCCAGGCACAGCCTGAAGCGATAATCCCATAGGGGGTTGGGGGCGTTTGCTTAGTAGCCCCTTCCGTAGCGAAATCAAAACGCGGGTCAGCTGCCAGCTCAAGCAGTTTCCGGTTGAGCTGCTGATGCAGTTTGAAGCGATGTTTGGGGGTTGCCGCCCAACGTTGCGGTTGGCGTATAAACTCGGGCCGGCTTTGCTCTTGAGAGATCGCTTTCAGGCTGATATTCTGGCGGGCATGACAGAGAGTGGCGGTCGGTCGCAACATTACGGGCAGGCCGAGTTTTGCGGAAAGATCCAGGGCCCGGCCGGCAAAAACAGAGGCCTCTTGCGGGGTCGCCGGATCAAAGACCGGCACCTTGGCGAGCATTGCGAACATGCGGCTATCCTGTTCGGTCTGTGAACTGTTGGGTCCCGGGTCGTCAGCACTAATGACGACCAAACCGCCGGTAACTCCTAAGTAAGCACTGCTCAAAAAAGCATCGGCGGCAACGTTCAAACCCACCTGCTTCATTACGGCCGCACTGCGCATGCCGGTCATCGCGGCGGTAAAGGCCGATTCCAGAGCGATTTTTTCATTTACCGACCAGTGCGCATGGATGGCGATACCATGCTCCCGCCCCTGTTGGATAAAGGCCGGTAAAATCTCCGAGGATGGGGTGCCGGGATAGGCGTAGGTGAAGCTGCAACCTTTCTCAAGCAGACCGCGAGCCATCGCTTCATTGCCGAGCATTACCTGCTGCAATCGTGTTCTCCTCTACTTAAAGCGTAAACTGGAACCCTTTTTTTTGCGGTTGCGGAAGGCCTGCAAGAGAATGCCGATGAAAAAACCGATTAACAAGACGCCGCCACCGGCAAGAAACCACTTGATCCGGTAAGCAGTTTTCAGAAGTTCGCACTCCGCCAGGATGGTGGCCTCTCGCTCTCGCCGGAGCTGGCTTTCTGCGAGTAGATTTTTGTGCTCGGCCTGCAGTTCAAGGAAGGCGGCGGACTCTTCGTGCAGGGTTTTGTACTTTTTCTCAACCGTCTGCAGTTTGTTGCGTAACTCTTTTACTTCCCGGAGCAAGCCGGTGTTGCCTTTGCGGTACTCCTTATTGGTCTCTGTGAGTGAGACGATTTTCGCTTTGGTACTCTGTTCGAGTTGTTCAACTTTGGCCTTGGCCTTGGCCAGGCGTTTGGCGGAAGGTTCGATAGCGGTCAGAAAACGTTCCTGGATCCAGCCCTGGCGATTTTTCCCGTAGCCTATATGAACCCAGTCCTCTTTTTTTTCACCGAGCAAAGTGACCGGGTCACCGGTGATCAGGGGGGCGATCAGTTTGAATTCGGTACCCGCCCCGGCCCGGGCGTAGATCTTGATTTTATCTGAAATATAGCGGGTTTCACCGGCGGCTTCGGTAAAGCCCGGGCGGCTGAGAAGCAGGAGGCTGAGCAGCAGGGCGATGATGTGGATTGGGAGAAATTTTTTCTGTGTCATATCAATTCCTGAAATTATGATTTGAAAACTTGTTAGTGGCGAGTTAGGCTCTTTAGCTGGCAAGATGGAAGGTTTGCGAGGTTGTCTTTGCAAAAAGGCCGTGTTTCCTGCCCAGCTCTAAAAATTGCCACATGATTTTTGCCGTGGCACCCCAGATTATATGTCCGTCAATATTAAAGGCCAGCTGCGGCTGTAGGCTGCGGCCATTAAAGTAATAAAAGTCAACTTTGTTGCGAGGCTCAAAGAAATCACCAACCGCTACGGATATCAGGCTCTCGACTTCATCGGGAGAGAGGTTGAACTGGTAGGGGTGGGGGATGCTTCCGATAAAAGGGGAGACCAGGAAGCCGGTTGTTGTATTGACTTCGTCAAGGCCGCCGAAAATGGAGATGTCACTCTCTTTGACTCCGATCTCCTCTTCAGTCTCTCTGGTGCTGGTTGCCTCCAGGGAAAAATCCCGATCCTCTCTGACACCGCCGGGGAAAGAGATTTCACCCTTGTGAGTCTTGACCGTTTGCGAACGCTTTATAAAGAGCATTTTCAGGATGCCTTTTTCGATATACAAAGGACAGAGGACTGCGGCCCGCACCGTATCCGTCGAGATTTTGGTTTCAGGTTGGTAGGTTGAGAAAAAATTAGCCAGTCGTTTCAAGGGCATAGGGTTTCAGTTTACTCAGCGTTTGGACGTTTTTAATGGACAATCGGCAGGTTTAACTGCTGATTGCTTAGCAAAAATTGATGCACCCGTAAAAAGTCACATGATGGCTACGTAGAATTAGCAGAAGGTTGATGACAAAGCAATCTCTTTTTCCTGAGAAATTTTTAACAAACCCTCTTTTTTTTAACTTATGGGGCCTTTAAAATGTTTCCCGGCCTGCCGGTAGAACTCCTCTAGCTCTTCCGTATGGCGGGGGGAGAAGTGGAAAAGTCGAAGGCGTTTGGCTTGGCTTAAGTGAGCCAGTTTGCCCGCCTGAGCGGCAGTCAAATGCTTGCTTATTTCAGCCTTGTTGGCGGTTGATTCCAAAAAAGCGGCCTCGCAGAGTAAGATGTCGGCACCCTCTATCAGGGGCAGGAGTTTTTGGCGGTTTTGCGGAGTGAAGCCGGTATCGGTTACGTAGGCTATTTTTAAGCCCGGTCGGATCAGGGTAATGCTGTCGGCAATTTCCTGGAGGCGGTAGTTGCGTCCGGCAATCTCAATGGCGATGTCTGCCGGATGGTTTGATTGCAGGGCTAGTCGAACTTTGCTGAGCCAGGGGCCGGGCGACCAGTTTCGGCGGTTAAGCTCTTCGGGGCGGATCTTGACCTGTAAAGGTTCTTTGAGAGTAAAGGAGAGGCAGTCAATACCATGGTCGAGCGTGGTCGCACTCATGGTAAAGGTCGGAGCCTCGAAGATGGTCGCACCCTTGCGAGCCCGGGTGGTTCCGGGTTCGGGGTGAAACTTATGGCGGCAGGCAAAGGCGCTTTGCTCTATGCTCTTTTCGTGTACTTCATGGACTGTAATCAGGAGTTCGTAGTGGGCCGTCAAGTTCCATTGGTAACCTTTAAGCTTGTGCCCGATCATCGTGATAATTCCTGGCGGGCCATAGAGATGCAGGTGTTTGGGGCGGTTTAGGGTCAGGCGTAAAAGATGGTCAAAGCCGATCAGGTGATCGATGTGCCCGTGGCTGATAAAGATGTGTGAAACCTTTAAAATCTGTTTCGCCGAGAGTTTATGCAGGTCGCCGAGATCAAAGAGCAGGGTCTCGCCGCTGTAGCTGTGCTGCAGGAAAAATCCCGGATCGCCAAAGGGCGGGTTGAGTGCTTCTATGCGCCAGGGAAAAGCCGTCATTTGTCCG
>JAGHAQ010000016.1 GCA_021161425.1 Candidatus Tharpella sp.
ACTCTTCATACCCAATTCCTGATTCCTGTCGAAAATATTCGAAATCAAATTGTTAATATCTGAATTAATATCTGAATTAATACCTGAATTACATTTCAATAATTGCTTTTTTGGACGTTTGCATAGGCTTTGAGCAATGCTTCTGGCTTGCTCTTTTTTATAAATAAGGTTGCGTCGTTACCATCCCGAGATTTTCTTAAGAGTGCATCAAAGGTTGGCGCACGCTCAATTTTTTGTTTGAACATTTCTGATGTTTTAAGGAACACGTATGAATCTTAATGAGTTAAAAACCAAAAAGATATCTGAATTGGCAGATATGGGTCGTGAGATGAAGATCGAAGGGGCGGCCGGTATGCGGCGTCAGGATTTGATCTTTGCCATCCTGCAGTCTCATGTCAATAAAAACGGGGCGATTTTTGGTGAAGGTGTGCTCGAGACCCTGCCGGATGGTTTTGGTTTTTTGCGGGCCCCCGATTACAGCTATCTCTCCGGCCCTGATGATATCTATGTTTCGCCTTCGCAAATCCGGCGCTTCAATTTGCGCACCGGCGATACCGTGGCCGGGCAGATTCGTTCACCGAAAGAGAGTGAGCGCTATTTTGCCCTCCTCAAAGTGGATCAGGTCAACGAGGATTCACCGGAGGTCTCACGTAACAAGATTCTTTTTGATAATCTGACCCCGATTTTTCCGAATGAGCGGTTTACCCTTGAGACGACTGCTGACAGCTATTCGATGCGGGTTATGGATCTGATTACGCCGATCGGTAAAGGGCAGCGTGGTTTGATTGTGGCTCCGCCGAGGACCGGTAAAACCGTACTTTTAAAGCAGATTGCAAACTCCCTGACTGAGAATCATCCGGATATTACGTTGATCGTTCTTTTGATCGACGAGCGTCCTGAAGAGGTTACTGACATGAAACGCTCGGTACGGGGTGAAGTCGTCTCTTCAACCTTTGATGAGCCGCCCCAACGCCATGTCCAGGTCGCGGATATGGTTTCAGAGAAAGCCAAACGTCTGGTCGAGCATAAGCATGACGTGGTAATTCTTCTCGACAGTATCACGCGGTTAGCTCGAGCCTACAATACCGTAATTCCAGCCAGCGGTAAGGTGCTTTCCGGTGGGGTTGATTCCAATGCCCTGCATAAGCCGAAGCGTTTTTTCGGAGCGGCCCGGAATATTGAAGAGGGGGGCTCCTTGACAATTATCTCGACTGCGCTGATTGATACCGGGAGCCGGATGGATGAGGTTATCTTTGAAGAGTTCAAGGGTACCGGTAACATGGAGCTTCACTTAGAGCGTCGTTTGGCCGATAAGCGGACCTTTCCGGCTATCGATGTGATGCGTTCAGGTACCCGGCGTGAAGACCTCTTGATGGATCCCCAGGATCTGCAGAGGGTCTGGATATTACGGAAATTTATTCAGCAGATGAATGTCGTTGAGGGTATGGAATTTTTGCTTGAGAAGATGAAGGGTACGAAGAATAATGCTGACTTCCTGGAGTCTATGAATAGCTGATTTTTGTTGACAACAACGTGCATAAAGATATAAAAAGTGCGTTTCGCCCGCTTCGGGCTTAAAATAAGGAGGTTTTAGAAGGATTATGAGAGAAAATATTCATCCTAAATATGAAAAATGTGAAGTTAACTGTGCCTGTGGTTTCAACTTTGAGACCCGTTCAACCTTGCCGACGATCAAGGTTGAGGTCTGTTCCCAGTGTCATCCCTTTTTCACCGGCAAGCAGAAGTTTGTTGATTCAGCCGGTCGGATTGAGAAATTCCGTCGTAAATATAACAAATAGACGGTTATCAGTTTGTTTGTTTCCCTGCTGACCTACACCCCGGAGTCCGAGGCCGTAGTTGCGACTGCGGCTCGGCTTTGTTACTCGGCGGTTGATTGCCAGGCGCTGGTGAAACGTTCCGAGCCGGCTGATGATCGGCGCATGATCAGCAAAGTGCTGGCCATTGGTCATCACGGGGTTTTGGAGCATGCCGTTTTTACCTTTGCCGCAGAAGGTGTCTCCCGGGCTTTGACGCATCAGCTGGTACGTCACCGGCTGGCATCGTTTGCCCAGCAGAGTCAACGCTATGTCAATTTTGACGGCGGGTTTGAATATGAGGTTCCACCGACCATTGCCGAACAGCCTGAACTGGCGGCCCGTTTTGATGATGAGATGCGTCGTCTGGCGGCTCTCTATGCCGACTTAAGAGAGGCCGGGATTGCCGCTGAAGATGCCCGTTTTGTCCTGCCCAACGCCGCCCATTCCCGTCTCATAATGACCATGAATGCCAGAGAGTTGCGTCACTTTTTCCGTTTGCGTTGCTGTCGACGGGCTCAATGGGAGATTCGTGACCTGGCGAAGAACATGCTCAAAGAGGTGCTTAAGGTCGCGCCGGCTCTCTTTCAAAAGGCCGGGCCCGGATGTTTGGCCGGAGCCTGCCCTGAAGGTGAGATGAGTTGTGGTGCCGCCACTGAGGTGCGCCGCGAATTTGCCGATCTTGTGGCCTCTGTCACCTGACAGTCTACAAATTACCCATTACCCATTACCCATTACTCATCAATTATGTTTGCAAAACTCGAAGAAGTTGAACAGCGTCTTTTGGACCTCGAAGCTGAAGTAATTCAGCCCGAAGTGATGGCCAACCGCAAGCGCTATCACGAGGCGACCAAGGAGCTTGCCGATCTACGTCCCGTGGTCGAGGCTTTTCGCTCTTATCGGGAAATTGCAGCCGAGATTGAAGAGCACCGCGAACTTTTGAGTGGTGATGATGAAGATCTTAAAGAGCTTGTCAATGAAGAGCTTCCCTCTCTCGAAAAGCGTCTCACCGAGCTGGAGAAAAAGATTCAGCTGCTGTTGTTGCCCAAAGACCCCAATGATGAAAAAAATGTTATTTTAGAGATCCGGGCCGGGACCGGTGGTGATGAAGCGGCTCTCTTTGCCGCTGATCTCTTTCGCATGTATGCCCGTTATGCAGAGCGTCAGCATTGGAAACTCGAGGAGCTCGGGCGTAACGAGACCGGGGTCGGTGGTTTAAAAGAGATTATTGTCCTGATCAAGGGCAAGCGGGTTTACAGTCGTTTGAAATATGAGAGTGGTGTGCATCGGGTTCAGCGTGTGCCGACGACCGAATCGCAGGGGCGCATCCATACCTCGGCGGTGACCGTGGCAGTGCTTCCTGAAGCCGAAGAGGTTGATGTCGATATCAATCCCCAGGATCTGCGGATCGATATCTATCGAGCTTCCGGGCCCGGGGGCCAAAGTGTTAATACGACGGACTCGGCCGTGCGTATTACCCATATCCCGACCGGACTCAAGGTTTCCAGCCAAGATGAGCGTTCACAGCATAAAAATAAAGAGCGGGGCATGAAGGTTTTAGCCTCCCGTCTTCTCGATCTGCGCATGCGCGAACAGCATGAACTGATCAGTAGCGAACGTCGTCAGCAGGTTGGTAGCGGTGATCGCAGCGAGAGGATTCGCACCTATAATTTTCCTCAGGGTCGGGTCTCCGATCATCGTATCGGGCTGACTCTTCATAAACTCGATCAGATAATGGCCGGGGAGATCGGCGAATTGATTACGGCTCTGCTCTCCCATTTCCAGGCCGAGGCGATGAAAGGGTCATCTACATGACTTCAACCTGGACGGTGCTCAGTCTGCTTAACTGGGCCGCACCGTACCTGGAAAAATATGGTTCTACCTCACCCCGTCTTGATGCCGAACTGCTGCTCGCCAAGGTTCTTGCGTGCCAGCGTCTCGAACTCTATCTCCGTTTCGATAAACCTCTTGCAGCTGCCGAATTAGCCTCTTTCAAAAAATTAATTCTTGAACGTCGACAAGGGGTTCCGGTCGCCTACCTGTTGGGTGAGAAAGAGTTCTGGTCCCTTACCTTTAAAGTAACTCCGGCGGTTCTGGTGCCGCGTCCCGAAACCGAACATCTGGTTGAAGCAGCAATCAGTTTCCTGGAAGAAAAATTTTCCACAGGTTGCGGCGTGCTTGATCTGGGTACCGGTTGCGGCAATATTATTCTCTCTCTGGCCCACCACTTTTCCGGGGAGGCCGGTTTTTCCTGGCTTGGGATTGACAGCTGGCCAGCCGCGCTTGCGGTGGCTGCAGAGAATGCCTGCCAACTGGAGATCGAGGCGGTTTCATGGCTGACCTCAGATCTTTTTGCCGCTCTCGAACCCTCCAAAAACTTCTCTTTTGGTCTGGTGGTTGCCAATCCACCCTATATTGTTTCGGCAGAGATGGCATCCTTGCCGCCCGAGGTGCATTGCGAACCGGTCGCGGCTCTTGATGGTGGTCCTGATGGTCTTGAATTTTATCGTCGGATTGCGGCTACGGCTCGCGATTTTCTGGTGCCTGGCGGCGGTCTCATTTTTGAGGTTGGCGACGAACAGGCGGAAGAAGTCAAAAAAATCTTGGCAAGTAACGGTTATAGTGCTATCTCTGGCCTGTTTGATCTGGCCCGTTGTGAACGGGTTGTGATGGGAAGGATGAAGGATGAGTGAAGAAGGATGAATCTACTTCCGCACTCATTATTCGCCCTTTAATTTTGGAGTTTATGTGGAAAGTATAGTTGTTAAGGGTGGTCGGCAATTGTCCGGTAACGTGGTTATTGACGGGGCTAAGAATTCGGCTCTACCATTGATTGCCGCCACTCTGCTGGCCGAGAATGGTTGCAGTTGTCTTGATAACGTTCCGGATCTGCGTGATATCAACACAATCATCCGCTTGCTTGAGGGGATGGGGGCCGGCATTCAGCGTCGGGGCAGCCGTTTGGAAATTACAACGGCAGCGGTAGAGAATTGTCAGGCTCCCTATGAGCTGGTCAAGACCATGCGCGCTTCCATCCTGGTTTTAGGACCTTTGATGGCGCGCTTTGGTAAGGCCCGGGTCTCTCTGCCGGGGGGTTGCGCGATCGGTGCGCGACCGGTCAATCTCCATATCAAAGGGTTAGAGATGATGGGGGCTCGGATTTCGGTTGAGCATGGTTATATCATTGGTCAAGCGGAGCGCCTTAAAGGGGCTGACATCAGTTTTGATATGACAACCGTGACCGGTACCGAAAACTTGATGATGGCGGCGGTTCTGGCCGATGGGGTGACGATCTTGCGCAACGCCGCCAGGGAGCCCGAAATTGTTGATCTGGCGGTCTTTTTACGAAAAATGGGGGCGCATATTGAGGGAGATGGAACCCACACCATAACGATTACCGGGGTTGAGAAACTTTCCGCCGCCAACTATCAGGTGATGCCTGACCGGATCGAGGCCGGCACCTTTATGGTTGCCGCCGGTATCAGTGGTGGCGATGTTGTGATAGAAAACGCTCCGTTGGCGGCGATGAGGAGTGTAGTCACGAAGTTACAGGAGATCGGCCTGCTCATTGAACCGCTTTCCGTTTATAAAGAAGATGAACTTCTGACCGGGGTTGCGGTGCGGGTGCGTTGCGGAAGCGCCGGTTTACGGGGCCTTGATGTTAAAACCATGCCCTATCCCGGGTTCCCGACCGATATGCAGGCCCAGGTGATGGTTCTGCTGGCTTTAGCCGAGGGTACCAGTGTTATTAGTGAGACCATCTTTGAAAACCGTTTCATGCATGTTTTTGAACTTCAACGTATGGGGGTTGATATTGAGGTCGAAGGGCGCACGGCGATTGTCCGTGGGGTTTCGGCACTTTCCGGTGCCCCGGTGATGGCCTCCGACTTAAGGGCCAGTGCCGGCCTGGTTTTGGCCGGTCTTGCAGCCGAAGGCGAGACCGTGATGTCAAGGGTCTACCATCTTGATCGCGGCTATGCCGGTTTTGAAAAGAAGTTGAGAGCTTTAGGTGCCGATATCCGGCGGGTAGAGGAAAATTGATGGATATAAACTGCTACCAAACGAGTGCCCCCGGTTTTCAGGAACAGTTCCAGCGTCTCTGCGAGCGCAATCTTGATCTCGATATGGCGGCCGATACGGTGGTTGCGGAGATTCTTGAGCGGGTTCGTAAAGAGGGTGATACGGCGCTTTTTGACTATACGAAGCGTTTTGATGGGCTTGATCTTGCCGCTGTCGGCATTGAGGTGCGGACTGCAGAGATCGATTCGGCTTTTAATTCCTTAAGTGCTGCACAACTTAAGGATATTGAGCTGGCAATTGAGCGGATTACCGTCTACCATCAGCGCCAGCTCCAGCAATCCTGGTTTGATGACCATGAACCGGGAGTTCTTTTAGGGCAGAAAATAACCCCTTTGTCGCGAGTCGGTATCTATGTGCCGGGAGGTAAGGCTTCTTATCCCTCGTCGGTTTTGATGAACGCGATCCCGGCCCGGGTTGCCGGCGTCGAAGAGATCGTTATGGCTTCGCCGGCTGCGCAAGGTTATAACCCGGCGGTTCTGGCTTCTGCCAGACTTTGCGGGGTGGATCGTATTTTCCGAATTGGTGGGGCTCAGGCAGTGGCGGCACTGGCTTATGGAACGTCGTCAGTTGCGGCGGTAGACAAGATTGTCGGGCCCGGTAATATCTATGTCGCGTTGGCCAAACGGCGGGTTTTCGGCCGGGTCGGCATTGATATGGTGGCCGGACCCAGCGAGATTATGGTGGTCGCCGACGAGAGCGCCAATCCGGTTTATGTTGCTGCCGACCTGCTTTCACAGGCGGAGCACGATGAACTTGCGGTGGTGGTGTTGCTAACCCCGTCGCAAAAATTAAGGGACGCGGTCGAGGCTGAACTCGAAAAACAGTTGCCCTCCTTGAGTCGCCGGGAGATTGCCCAGCGTTCATTGCAGGATCAGGGAGCCTTGATTACGACCGCAAGTCTTGACGAAGCCCTTGAGCTAGCCAACCGGTTTGCGGTCGAGCATCTTGAACTTGCGGTAGCCGACCCGCTTTTGGCCTTAAGCTCAATACGTAATGCCGGGGCTGTTTTTCTTGGTCATTCAACCCCTGAAGCTCTGGGCGATTATCTGGCTGGTCCTAATCATGTCTTGCCGACGGCGGGTACGGCCCGTTTCTCATCACCTTTGGGGGTCGATGACTTTCTCAAAAAGAGTAGTGTGCTTTTTTTCAGCAGTGCGGCGCTAAAACGCTATGGTCGGCCATTAACCGCATTGGCGGAGATGGAAGGTCTCGAAGCCCATGGCCGGGCTGTCAGTTTGCGACTTCAGGATTAGCAGCGGCCACCATAAAGTTACAGCAAATAGCGACGAACTTTGCTTCGCCCACTTCGAAGGAGACACCCCTCAGAGCGGCCAGGGTGCTATGCGCCCGGCCTGGAGTGGTTTCCCCGCATTGAGATAGTTTGGAGATTTAAAAATGGAAAATACTATGCGTATAGCCGAAATCAACCGTCAGACAGCTGAAACCAGTATTAAGCTCATTCTTAATCTTGACGGCAGCGGCCGTTCGCAGATCGAGACCGGGATCCCTTTTATCGACCATATGCTGACGCTTTTCGCCCGTCACAGCGGCTGTGATCTGGAGATTATGGCGAGCGGAGATATTGAGGTCGATTTCCATCATACGGTTGAGGATTTGGGCATCTGTCTTGGTCAGGCCTTGAGTCAGGCTTTGGTGGATATGGGTGGTATAGCCCGTTACGGCGAAGCCCAGATTCCGATGGATGAAGCTTTGTGTGGGGCTGTGGTTGATATTTCGCGGCGCCCTTTTCTGGTTTTCAACCTGGCTTTGACCGCACCTAAAGTCGGGGATCTCGATAGTGAATTGATCGAAGAATTCTTCCGGGCCCTGGCTGTGCATGGCGGTTTGACCCTGCATATTAATCTGCACTATGGGAAAAATCAGCACCATATCTTTGAGGCTGCTTTCAAGGCTGTAGCCCATGCCCTGCGGCGTGCTTGGACTTTACGGGCGGAACTTTCCGGCCAGGTTTTAAGTACCAAGGGAACCCTTTAGAGATGATTGCAATTGTTGACTATGGTATGGGCAATCTGCGCAGTGTCCAGAAAGCCATCGAAAAGGTTGGTTACAAGGCCGAGATAACCCGCACTCCCCAGCGTATCGCCGACGCCCGGGCGGTTATTCTGCCCGGAGTTGGGGCCTTTAAGGATTGCATGGACAATCTTGAAAATTTTGCCCTGATTACCCCGGTCTTAAAGGCGATTGAGTCGGGCAAACCTTTCCTTGGTATCTGTTTGGGGTTGCAACTGCTTTTTAGTGAAAGTCTTGAGTTCGGCCGGCATCCGGGATTGGATGTGATTAAGGGTGTGGTTAAACCTTTCTCCCCGACGCTACCCGATCCGGATCGATCCGGTGGCCTCTTGAAAATTCCGCATATGGGTTGGAATGCGGTGCGTATTATGAAGCCGGTACCGGTTCTGGCTGAGGTCAAAGAGGGCTCCTATTTCTATTTTGTCCACTCCTACTATGTCGAACCTGAAGACCGGCAAACGGTTGCCATGTTGACTGACTATGGTGGTGAATTTGTTTCCGCCGTGGCCTTTGATAATGTTTTGGCGACCCAGTTTCATCCGGAAAAGAGTCAGCAGCAGGGCCTTGCTGTTTTACGGGCTTTTGCCGCCTTAAGTGAAAAGGGATGATGATTATGATGAGATCTTTTGCCCGCTGTTTGATGGTCGTTATGTTCCTGTCGGTTCTGTTTCTGGTTTCAGCTTGCACCACCAAGGAGGTGCGGGTTAAAATTATCGAGGAGATTCCTCCGTTTGACCGGATTGCAGTCCTGCCTTTTAATCTAACCAATTGCCGAACCTGTGCCGAATCCTATCCCACCTGTAGACCGGTGGGGGGGCAGATTGTTTGCGAGCAGGTCAAGAGTAGTGTTGGTTACGACCTGGCTCTCTCATTGGCCCGAGAAATTGCTATTTATGGGAAATATGAGGTCGTTGAACCGCAGGCAGCCTCCCGGGTGTTGCCCTTGGTCGGTCAGGTGCCGATGACCGAGATTGGTCGGCGCTTGGGAGTCGACATTTTGGTTTTTGGGGTTGTTAACCGTTTTCAAGAGAGGGTTGGTGGCCCCATGTCGGTGAGCAGTCCGGCCTCGGTCTATTTAGAAATCTCGATGGTTGACGCGCGCAGTGGCCGCAATGTCTGGTATGCGGTTTTTGACCAGACTCAGAAATCATTAAGTGATGATATTACCAACCTCAGAAATTTCATGCGGGGTGGGGGTAAGTGGTTGACGGCCAGGGAGTTTGCCGATGTTGGAATTGCCGAAATGGTTGAGCAATTTCCCGGTCTTAAGGGGGCAGGAGTACTGTAAACAATGATTATTATACCGGCGATTGACTTAAAAGATGGCAACTGTGTTCGGCTTAAGCAGGGGCGTATGGAAGATGACACTCTCTTCTCTACGGATCCGGTTGAAATGGCCCTGAACTGGCAGAAACAGGGGGCCAGGTATCTCCATCTGGTCGATCTTAACGGCGCCTTTGCCGGCGAACCGGTTAACCGTGAGATTATTAAAAAGATTGTTACGGCCTTAGATATTCCTTGTCAGTTGGGGGGTGGGATTCGTGACCTTGAAACTGTCAGTGCCTATCTTGATCTCGGTCTTGAGCGGGCCATTTTAGGCACCGTCGCAGTTGAAGACCCTGAGTTAGTTCGGGCTGCGGCCAAAAAATTTCCGGGTCGTATCTGTGTCGGCATCGATGCCCGTAAAGGTTTGGTTGCGACCCGGGGCTGGGCTTCCAAAACCCGGGTTCAGGCCCTTGATCTGGCCCGTGCTTTTGAAGATTGTGGGGTTGCAGCAATTATCTATACCGATATTTTGCGGGATGGGATGCAGACCGGGGTTAATCTCGAAGAGACTAAAGCCCTGGCTCAAGCCATCTCAATTCCGGTGATAGCCTCCGGTGGCATCGCCACAATCGCCGATGTTAAAGGCCTATTACCCCTTGAAAAATGCGGGGTCATGGCGGCAATTACCGGACGGGCTCTCTATGACGGAACCCTCGACCTTAAAGCGGCTCAGGTACTGGCCGATGCGGCTGCCAAGGAAAATGACAATGGTGATTCGCAATGTTAGCTAAAAGAATTATCCCCTGTCTTGATGTCAAGGATGGCCGGGTCGTCAAGGGGGTTAATTTTGTCGGTTTACGGGATGCCGGTGATCCGGTTGAGGTGGCCACCATCTACGACGAACAGGGGGCCGATGAGCTCACCTTCCTTGATATTACGGCTTCCAGTGACCGGCGTTCGATTATCCTCGATGTTGTCGCCCGCACCGCCGAGCAGGTCTTTATTCCGCTGACGGTCGGCGGCGGCGTGCGGACGCTTGATGATATTCGGGCTCTGCTCAATGCCGGGGCCGACAAGGTCTCAATCAATACCGCTGCCGTTCATCGTCCCGAATTTGTCAAGGAGGCTGCTTACCGTTTCGGCAGTCAATGTACGGTGGTTGCTATCGATGCTAAAGCCCGGGCCGCGGGAAAGGGCTGGGAGGTTTTTATCTACGGCGGTCGCGAACCGACCGGTATTGACGCGGTTGAATGGGCCCGGCGCATGGTCGAGTATGGGGCCGGAGAAATTCTTTTGACGAGTATGGATCGTGACGGCACTAAGGATGGTTTTGATCTTGATCTTACTCGAACCATCGTCGATGCGGTCGAGGTTCCGGTGATCGCCTCCGGCGGCGTCGGTAATCTTGATCACCTCTATCAAGGCCTGACCAAAGGCGCTGCCAGCGCCGCCCTGGCCGCCTCCATCTTTCACTACCGCGAATATACGATTGCCGAAACCAAGGACTATCTTCGTGAACGCGGGGTGCGGGTTAGGTAAGTGATGTTTGGCGAGTTATGAATGATGAATGTACATATCAGGTGATCGATAAACTCTATAAAGTTATCTGCGAGCGCCGCGATCATCCGCGCCAAGAATCTTACGTCTCTTCTTTGCTGGAAAAGGGTAGTGACCAGGTTTTAAAAAAGGTTGGCGAAGAGTCCTGCGAAGTTCTCTTGGCGGCCAAAAATCAGGATCCACCCGCTCTCATCCACGAACTTGCCGATCTTACATTCCACCTTTTGGTCTTAATGGCCGACCAAAAAATTTCCCCTTCAGCTATCGAATACGAACTCAAACGTCGCTTTGGTATCTCCGGTTTGACCGAAAAAACTGGTCGTGGAAAAAATGTCAATTCTTGACCTTGCAGGGTTTTGCCGATTGTCTGGTGCAAAGTTCAGCGCTGAACTTCTGGTTTGTAGAACTATATTGAGAAAGAGATGAATAAGTTTTCTGATTTGTTGGATCTGGCCTGCCATCTCGGGGCGGCGGATGCGATTTTGATTGAGGTTAAGGATATTGTCGTTAAAGATGAGCTGGCCGGGATGTGTCTGGAGCCGCGTTGCGATGGTTATGGTCGGTCGCTGAGTTGTCCACCTCATGTTGTCGGGCCGCAAGGTTTCAGGGAGATGATGCCCGATTACGGTAAAGCCCTGGTTTTCAAAATTGAGGTGCCGAAAGAGGTCTCTTTCTCATTTGAGCGGAACGAGGTTCTGGCCCTGATTCATGAAATTGGCGCCGGGGTTGAGAGGGCTGCTCGTGAACTGGGTGTGCTCAAGGCTCGGGCCTTTGCCGGAGGTTCCTGCAAAGAACTTTTTTGTGCTGATTATCCGGAGTGTCGAGTGCTGGAAGAGGGAAAGGCTTGCCGTAACCCCCATCTCGCCCGGCCATCAATGTCCGGGCATGGCATCGATGTTGGTAAACTGATGGAGACCGCAGGTTGGCCCCATAAGTTGGTGGTTGATAAAAATGAGTCGATGGCAACTTTTACCGGCCTGGTTTTGCTTGAGTGAGGCGGGTTTTATTTGCTTTTAAATTGGCTTTTAAATTGGGGACAGCCACTGATTAAAAAGGCTGAAGCTGCGCACTTAATCAGTGGCCGTCCCCAATTTAAAAATTATTTGAGGGTCAGGAAGTTTTTTAAAATTGCCATGCCGGCTTTGGTGAGGATTGATTCGGGATGGAACTGGATGCCCCAGATCGGCAGCTCGCGGTGACGGATGGCCATGATCTCCTGGTCATCGCAGGCGCGGGCCGTAATTTTAAGGCAGGCGGGTAGAGTTTTCGGGGCGATCACCAGGGAATGGTAACGGGTTGCGGTAAAGGGGTTGGCGATGTCTTTGAAAAGTTCGCGGCCATCATGTTCGATCTCGGAGGTCTTGCCGTGCATGATGTGGGCGGCGCGGACAATCTCGCCGCCAAAGGCGGCACCGATACTCTGGTGGCCGAGACAGACACCTAAGATTGGTAATCTTCCGGCAAATTTTTGAATCGCGGCAACCGAGATCCCGGCCTCGGCCGGCGTGCAGGGGCCGGGCGAGATGATGAGTCGTTCCGGCCGTAATTCGGCGATACCGTCAAGGGTGATCTCATCATTGCGTTTGACCACCACCTCTTCACCTAAGATTCCAAAATACTGAACGATGTTGTAGGTGAACGAGTCGTAGTTATCGATCATCAAAAGCATGGGGTTATCCTATTTCCCGAAGCCGTCGACGATGAGGGTACCGCTTTTACTATCCTTGCTGACCTGCAGATAGTTGCGTTTGGCGCAATCTTGCAGCATCTCGCTGAACGATCGGTAGCCGATGGTAGACTCGTTAAATGATGGCCGTTTACGTTGCATCGTTTGTTTGATCATCGAAGACCAGAGGATCTCCTTGTTCTCCCGCCTTAAGGCCGTGATTGAGTCAAAAAGTAGTTTGAAAGCCTCGCGTTTTTCTTCAGGGATGTCGCCGGTGATCTGCGGCGGCGTCATTTGTGAAGCCTGTTCCAGATCTTCGTAAAAGATAAATTCGTCGCAGTTATCGCTTAACAGATTTGAAGTACTATCCCGCATACCGATACCGATTACCTGTTTGCCGTTCTCTTTGAGTTTGGAAACCAGGGGTGAAAAGTCACTGTCACCGGAGACGATAACAAAGGTGTCGATATGGTCTTTGGCGTAGGACATGTCCATGGCATCAACGCAGAGGCGGATATCGGCTGAGTTCTTACCGGTCATGCGTCGTTTTGGAATCTCGATCAGCTCGATCGCTGCAGCGTGTAATTCCTCTTTGAATTTGGCGTAGCTAGCCCAGTCGGCATAGGCTTTCTTAACGATCACTTTGCCTTTTTCAACAAGCCTTGCGAGAATCGTTTCGATCTCGAACTTCTCATTTTTATTGCGGTTCTTGAACCCCAAGGCCAGGTTTTCAAAGTCGATGAAAACGGCCAGGGTGTGTTCTTTTTCAGACATTATTAAAAATCTCCATAATTAAGAGGAATGGGTTTAGAGCGTTAATGTCCAGCCCTTTTTAAGAGCTGATTTCAGCCTACTAAATGCCGGCGGCAGAGTCAAGTGCAATGTAACTATCTTCATCCATCTCCTCCAGAGCACCGTTGTGGAATTATATTTCCGAGATTAGGCAAAGTGATTGTTTGACATGAATGGTTGCTTTCCGTATAAATGAAGCAGTACCGTTTTTGCGGCACCGAAGTTTTTTCAGGTAAACACATAGATAGGTACAGGAGATTGATTAGTATGGGCTTAAAAGAGGATATTGCGGCATCGGTCAAGGATGCCATGCGGAAGAAGGAGAAGCTTCGTCTCGGGGTCTTGCGGATGTTGATGTCGGAGATGAAAAATCGCCAGATTGAGAGTCAGCGTGAGCTCGAAGAGGCGGATATTCTCCAGGTTATCACGCGTATGGTCAAGCAGCGTCACGATTCCGCCGAGCAGTTTGCCAACGGCGGACGCGACGAACTCGCCGCCAAAGAGAAGAGTGAGATTGAGGTTTTGCAAGGCTACCTGCCGCAAGCCCTCTCTGAAAGCGAGCTTGAAAATCTGGTTAAAGAGGCGATTGCCGAGGCCCAGGCCTTTTGTAAAAAGGATATGGGCAAGGTTATGAAAGTGGTGATGCCGAAAATCGCCGGGCGAGCTGATGGTAAAGCTGTTAATCAGATAGTCGCCAGGCTCTTGGGATAACCCGGTATCTGATGGTAACTGAGAATATTTCGGTCTTAACCCCGGAGGGCCAGGCGGCCCGGATTCTTGAACTCGATCGGGTTTTAGCTCTGGTCGCGGCAAAGGCTTGTACGGCGGCTGGTAAAGCAGCCCTTCTGGCCTTAGAGCCGGCGATCGTCGAAGATGTTTCAAGCTTAAAGGAAAACTTGCGTGAGACTGCGGCCTTTATGGCCTTGGGCCGCGAGTGCGGGGCTGTGCCGCTGGCCGGAGTCGAGGATCTTAAGCCTTTTTTAGAGGAGGTTCGCTTCCCCGAAAGTTGGTTGCCGCCGCGTGAGCTGTTGGTTATAGCTCGCACTTTTGCGGCTCTTGAAGACGTGCGTAATTATCGTGACAAGGTTGAGGAGCGGGCCGCCGATCTCTATCAGCCGGTGGTTTCGGTTTTCGCCGATATCGAGTCGTTTGCTCCGCTGGCCCGCCTGATCGAGAGTTGTATTAATGACGAGGAGGAGATTCGTGACAACGCCAGTCTCGAGTTAAAGGATATCCGTCGACGGATTGCTTCATCAAGGCGGCAGATCAGCTTTCAACTCAAAGAGATCCTTGCCAACCCGGAGTTTCAACCTCTTATCCAGGACAACCTCGTCACGATTCGTAATCAGCGTTACGTGCTGCCCTTGAGAACCAATTTTCGCAGTGCTATTCCCGGGATTATTCATGACCACTCCCGAACCCGGCAGACCTGTTTTGTCGAACCTTTGGAGAGTGTCTCCCTAAACAACAATCTCGCAGTTTTGCTCCAGGAAGAAAAACAGGAGGAGATCAATATCCTGCGTATGATCGGTGATCGTCTGCGCCAGACAGCGCCCCTGATCATCGAGACTATGGAACAGGTTTTAGCTCTCGATAAACTTCAGGCCAAAGCCCTTTTTGGCGAGCAGATCAACGCATCAGCCCCGGTTTTACTGGAATCGTGGGAGACCGAGGGGTTTTTTCTTAAAGATGCCCGCCATCCGCTGCTGGCCGCGATTCTGCCGAAAAATCAGGTCGTGGCGATTGACATTGAATTTCCGACCGGGCGTTGTGGTTTGGTGATTTCCGGAGCTAATACCGGCGGTAAAACCGTAAGCCTGAAAACCGCCGGTCTGATCGCCTTGATGGCGCGTTGCGGTTTGTTGTTGCCGGTTGCTCCTGAAAGTCGCTTGCCGCTCTTTTCCCAGGTTTTGGCGGCGATCGGTGATGAGCAGAATCTGGCGGCATCGTTGAGCACCTTTTCCGGCCACCTGCTGGCGGTCAAGGCGATTTTAGAGAGGGCTGATTCGAATTCACTGGTTCTGCTTGATGAACTCGGGGTTGGAACCGACCCGAAAGAGGGGGCGGCTCTGGCCCAGGCGGTGTTGATTGAGCTCAAACAGCGGCGGGCGACATTCATGGTGACTACTCATTATAATGATGTTAAGTCATACGCTTATGAAGAGGAGGGTATCAGCAGTGTCGCGGTTGCTTTTGATCCGGCAAATTTCCGGCCGCTCTACTATCTGCAATATGGGGTTCCGGGACTTAGTAATGCTTTTTTGATCGCCCGTAATCTGGGTTTCTCCGAGGCTCTGGTTGAATGTGCCCGCTCACTTTTGGGTGAAGGTGAAACCCGAACCACAAACCTGGCGGTCCAACTCGAAAAACGTTTGGCCCACACCGCTGGTCATGAAAAGGAACTCCTTAAATTAAAGCAGCAGACCCGGATCGAAAGCGAGCGCCAACAGCGGCTGACGGTCGAGCTTGAGACCGAAAAAGAGAAGGTTCAGACCAGTGCCCGGGAGCAGGTCGCCCTGTTGGTCAAGGAGGCGCGACAGAAGTTTAAGGCGCGCCTTTCGGAACTCGAAGCTGCCAAAGATAAGTTGGAAGGGGCGATAAAAGCCGTCGATAAAGCCACTTTAAAAGAGATGCCGGGGGTTAAGGTCGGCAAGCTGCGTAACTCTTTTAATGAAGCTCGCGACGAGGTCTACGAGCTTTTGCCGGAACCGGTAGAGGCGCCGGTCGCTGTCAATTACGAAAAACTAGACATTGGTGACCGGGTTATGATTGCCGGTCAGAATAAGGCAGCAACGATTGTTGCGGTAGAGCCCTCGCGCAAGCGTTTAACTGTAGTTCTGGATGGTAATTTGCGGGTGACTCTGACTCCGGACAAGATCAATCGGCATCTGCCTGAGGCGGCGGTCGGACATGGGGCTCGTAAAGAGGCCTCGGTCAAGATCAGTAATTTTGCCGTCCATGGGAGTGATTCAGGTTTAGGTCGTGCTACCCTCGGGGTTACGGGGGGAGCGACCCAGGTTCTCAACCTGATCGGTAAACGGGTTGAGGAGGCTGCCGACCTGCTCACCGTTTTTATTGACCAGGTGGTTGTCGGCGGACAGCTTCGGGTCGAGATCATTCATGGCCATGGTACCGGACGTCTGCGCCAGGGAATTCATGAAACTCTTAAAACTTTGCCCTATGTAAGTAACTTCTTTCATCCCGATGCCGCCGCCGGCGGGGCTGCGATTACCATTGTCGAACTGGTGAAACGTTGAAAAAAGAGCTCCAAAAAATGTTTGATCCAGTCATAAAAATCAAAGATCTGGTTAAAGAATTTAAAAGTATCAGGGCTCTATCCGGGGTTTCGCTGGAGGTTTTTCGGGGCGAAATATTTGCCTATCTGGGCCCTAACGGTTCCGGAAAGACGACCACGATTCGTATTCTTTCCGGTCTCAGCCGGGCGACCGGCGGACAGGCTTGGCTCAACGGTTTTTCGGTTGAAGAGGAGGCTCTTAACGCCAAACGGCAGTCCGGTCTCGTGCCTCAGGCCTTAAACCTTGATCAGGAACTGACGGTCTTCGAAAATCTTGAGATTCATCGCCGTCTTTTTGCTTTAGGAAGCGAAAAGCGTCAGCGTATCGATGAGCTGCTTGACTATATCGATCTTTTGGATCGGCGTAACTCTTTGGTGCGGGAACTCTCCGGCGGTATGAAACGGCGCCTGATGATGGCCCGGGCCCTGCTTCATGAGCCCGCCATTCTCTTCCTTGATGAACCAACGGTCGGCCTTGATCCCGGAATCAGGCGCCAGATCTGGGCTCTGATCAAGCAGGTTCAGCAGGATGGCGTGACGGTTTTTCTGACGACTCACTATATCGAGGAGGCTGAGTTTCTGGCCGACCGGGTTGCATTTCTTGATCATGGTCAGATTGTGGCTCTCGATAAGCCCCAAGTTTTGGTCGATAGCCTGGGTGAGTGGGCTCTAGATCAGATTTCTGACGGCCGGGTCGAAAGTCTCTATTTTGCGACTCGGGAAACTGCGTCCACAAAAGCCGCCTCATTGACCAACCCTTACACCATTCGTCGGGTCAATCTGGAAGACGTTTTTCTCAGAATGACCGGTAAAAAACTTAAATAATCGTCATTGTCACATGTCCGTAATTTCCCCACCCATCTACGCTCAGGTGGCTTTTAATCTGCCGCTCGATACGATCTTTACCTATCTGGTTGAGGATCCCGCAATCGCCGCTCGGCTGGCGGTCGGCAAAAGAGTTCTGGCCCCTTTCCGTAATCGTTTAACCTCCGGTTATCTACTGGACTGGGGTGAACAATGCCCGCCTCTCAGAGAGGGCGTCACCTTGCTTACCCTGGCTGCGGTGGTCGACGAAGAGCCTCTTTTTAACCGGGATCATCTGGCTTTTTACGAGCGCGCCGCACGTTACTATCAGACCCCTTTGGGGGAAACTCTGCACGCACTTTTGCCGGGAGGTTTGCAATATCGTCAGCGGCGTTTACTCGCTTTAGGGGAGAAGGCGCTTGCGCCCCAAGCTAAAACGCGCTCCCCTTTACTCACGGAGGTTCTTGAATTGCTGACTGCTGCCGGTTCTTTGCCGCTTGAAGAGCTGGTCGCCAAGCTTGCGGTTCCGGTGCCTTTGCCCCGTCTTAAAGCCCGGTTGACGAACTGGGTCAGACAGGGCTGGTTGAAAAGTGAAGATCAGCTGCTGCCGCCCTTGGTTAAGGCGCAGGTGGAGCTGATCTATGAAATTGCCGATAAAGCGGCAATTGTCGAGCTTTTGGCGAGTGCCTCCCGGATTGAAGAAAGCAAACGTTTGCGCCTGCTTGAATTTATCTCAGCCGGAGGTTTTTTTAGTCGGCGGCGCTTTCTTTCGGCTTTTAGCGGAGGCGGCACCTGGCTCCGGCGCTGGCAGGAGCGGGGCTGGCTTAAAGTTTCTGAAGTTCCCAAACTACGCTCTCTAGCGTCGGACGAAAGCGCTCCTATGGCAATCCTTCGGCAAGAGGTGACTCTGACTCCGGCTCAAGGGGAGATCTTTGCCCGGATTAACGCCACTTTGGCCCCGGAAAAGTTTGCCCCCTACCTTCTGCATGGGGTAACCGGCAGCGGCAAGACTGAAATTTATATCAAATTGATCGCCGAGGTTATTCGGCAGGGGTTGGGAGCCCTCTACCTGGTGCCTGAAATCGCCTTGACGATTGAGCTTGTCGATCGTCTGGTGCATGAATTTGGGGCTCGGATTGCGGTTCTGCATAGCGGTTTAAATGCCGGTGAGCGATATGATCAGTGGCGGCGGATTGCTTCAGGTCAGGCGTTAATCGTCGTCGGAGCCCGTTCGGCGGTCTTTGCGCCGCTTGCCCGACCGGGAATTATAGTGGTTGATGAGGAGCACGAGCCTTCGTATAAACAGGAGTCGGGATTTGCCTATAATGGTCGAGATCTGGCTTTGCTCAGGGGGCAGATGGCTGGTTGTTGTGTGGTTTTAGGCTCGGCGACGCCGGCCCTGATCAGCTATTATGGGGCTCAGGCGGGGCGTTATGAGCTTCTTTCTCTGCCCCAGCGTCTCGATGAGAAGGCTATGCCCCGGGTCGAAATCATCGATCTCGGTAAAGATCAGAAAAACATGTTTGCCTGGGATGGTTTCAGCCCGCGCCTGCTGGAGCGCATGAAAGCGGTCTTCGCCAATGGCCGTCAGGTGATGCTTTTTCTCAATAAACGCGGTTTTTCCCGAACCCTTTACTGCCTTAAGTGCGGTTATATGCCGGAGTGCCGTCTCTGCTCGGTGCATCAGACTTTTCATAAGAGTCTTAACCTGCTCGTTTGTCATTATTGCGGTGGTCAGCAACCGGTTCCTGTGCTTTGTCCGCAGTGTGGCGGCAAACGGTTCTTTCCTTTGGGAATCGGTATTCAGAAGCTGGAAGAGGGGTTGGCGCACCATTTTCCCGAGGCTAAAGTTTTGCGTCTTGACCGTGATGCGACCCGGCGTAAAGGTGAGCTGGGGCGGATTTTGGAGGATTTCAGAGAGGGAAAAGCCGAGATCCTGCTCGGTACCCAGATGTTGGCCAAGGGCCATAACTTTCCGATGGTCGATCTCGTCGGCGTCATTTTTGCCGACCTCTCCCTGGAGATGCCTGAATATACAGCGCCGGAGAGAACCTTTCAGCTTCTGGCTCAGGTTGCCGGTCGCACCGGGCGGGGGCGCGACAGTTCATCGGGTGAAGTGATTATTCAGACGTTGCAACCCGACCACTATAGTGTGCTCACGGCCGCCGCTCATGACTACGTCTCCTTTTATAATCAGGAGCTCGAAAGTCGGCGCGAGCTCGGTTTTCCGCCCTTCTCTCACCTTGCCAACTTAAGGGCGGTCGGTCCCGATCAGGAGCGCGTACGTGATTTTCTCCTCTCGGCTAAAAAACTGGGCCTTGAACTTCTTGGTCAAAAATCGACCGGCCTGCACGATATCCCGCCGCCCATCGTCCTGCTGGGACCCGTGCCTTCGGTCATTGTAAAAGTCCAGAGCCGTTTTCGCTGGAATCTTTTAATCAAAGCAAATCAACGCTTACCTCTGCATAATTTCTTACGTCGGTGGCGACAGCAACTCCCCACAGCACCCCCGCTAAGCTGGCGTCTCGATATCGATCCCCAATCATTTTTTTGAAAATTCAGTGGGGTTGTCGGCGGTGTTTGACCTCTCGCACCGGCAATAGAGGCCCAATAAAGGAGACTTATATGGACTTGTTTAGTGCTCTCAAAACCATCAAAGATAAGGTAAAAAAGCAAATTTCAAAAGAGTTTCTCGCCGCGGCCAAAAAAGGCGAATTTCTGATTTCGCAAACCTATCTCGAAGACGCTCTGCGTCACACCATCAAAAACGAGGAAGGGGTTGAGGTCGAAACCGTCAATTTTCATGCGCAAGGTATCACCTTGAACCTTGCCATCAACAAACTTGGCAGCACCTTGACCAGCTCCCTCCTGATTAAAGCCGGCGATCTTATACTCTCCGGCGACAGACAACAGGTCTTGCTCACCGTTATTACGCAAAAAGCGATTGGCAACAACCTTCTCGGCAAAGTCGCCACCGGTCTCGCCGAAGGCATCATCAACCGCATCCTTATCGACAAAATCAAAGATCAAGAGATCGTCTCCCGCACCACCACCAAGGGTCAACAGACCGACATCGACATCGACCTCTCCACCCTCGCCCCCATCCAGAAACTCAACCAACCCCTGCCCCTGCTCGGCAAATCACCCCTCGACCTGATTACCATCAAATCAGTCCACCACGTTCCCGGCGGCCTCATGCTAAAACTTGAGCAGTCATTTTTTTAAGGTTGCGACATGCGATAAAATGAAGATGGTGATGAGTTCAGATTGCTCGTGGGGAAAACGATTGACAGGGTTAATACTGGCTGCTAACAATGTTCGAAAAATTGAGGGTTTGTGTTTTTGATGATAGCCGTTGGGTCAAGATTAACGATTAATCTCAAGTTTGTTGTATGGCTGTAAAATAATATCTGGAAACGATTTTCCATTCAGCATGTTTTAATATTGTGGTATGTGGAAAATATGTCCATATATTAAGGCAATATCAAAGAAATTTTCCATCTATTAACACTGATAGCACGGACCGCTCCGCGGACCGTGCTATCGGGTGCTGCTGAGTACCTCGAACGCTATTGATATTCTCCGCGCTCCGCGCTCCGCCTATCAATAGCGTTCGAGCCGACTCCGCTTCTCGGTGGTTACGCAAGCAAGCTTGCTCCGCCACCTGCGATGCTCGCGGCTCAACAGCACCCGTTCGAAGAACAGGTCAATGTTCTGATAGAAGCGCTTATCCAGCAAAGCTGGATGACTACTAACTTAAATTCTCGATAATGTGATTGGAAATCTGTACCTTACAGTTTTCCTGGTGATTATAGCGAGGAGGTTCCACCCGTTCCCATCACGAACACGGGAAGTTAAGCTCTTCAGCGCCGATGATACTGCCTTGTGTGGGAAAGTAGGTCGTTGCCAGGAATTTAATACTATAGCCCCAATGGTTTTTTAACCATTGGGGCTTTTTTTTTTGCCTTGTATCTGTTATAAAAAGCGTTAATGATAATTTAGACGAGGTAAGAGATGTTTAATTTTGATAACTTTCAGAACGAAATAGAGAGTGTTTGCCGGAAATACCGGGTCAAAAGTCTTGGTGCTTTTGGCAGCGCGCTGTCTGATGATTTCAATGAAAACAGCGATATCGATTTTCTGATTGAGCTGGACAGTGCCAAAAATGGTATTGTCAGGTATATGAATGTAAAGTTTGAATTGGAAACTTTGTTAAAATGTCCAGTTGATCTGGTTATGCCGAAAGCGATTAAAAATAAACGGATCAAGAGTTACATCATGTCTAATGTAAGGAACCTCTATGCAGCATGATCCTTTGGTTTGCATTGAAGATGCCATTACAGCCTGTGAATTGATTTTAGAGTTCACTAAAACCATGGTTGAGGTGGATTTTTACCTGGATTTAAAGACCAAAGCTGCTGTGGAAAGAGAATTTGAAATAGTTGGTGAAGCTTTAAACAGGATTAAAAAAATTGATGTCTACATTCTTGCTGAGGTCGATAATTGGCGGGAAATTATCGGGTTTAGAAATGTGATTGCTCATGGTTACGATGTAGTGGAAGATGAAATTGTTTGGGATTCAGTCAATAGAGATATTCCTAAACTGTTAAAGCAGTTGAAAAAGATAGCCGGAAATTTATAATGTCATTCAAGATCGTTGAACGACATTATGATGTCGGTATTTCGTCCCCCTTTTCTTTTTCTTTTGGCTTTTTTATATGTTATATCAGCAATTCCCGACATATTCTTAAGTGTCTAATTTTACAGTATATTTAAAATACGCTTCTCGTAGACTTTTCAACATTTGTAGCGTGCCTCTATAACCTTAAAGTTAGCGTAACTATATGAAATTATAGATAAAAAAGTTTTCTTGTCCATTATTTTTTCACTTGACTTTCTGTCTGAAAGGTGGGCGCGATTTTCCTTTGTAATATCAACTACTTACAAGGGAAATCGCCATGAAGCAAAAAAGAGGTCATCGTCTCAAAAGCAAACAACCACCAATTCCAAAAGAAC
>JAGHAQ010000052.1 GCA_021161425.1 Candidatus Tharpella sp.
CCACCGGAGAGACCGGTACCGGGATCATCCAATCGATCCTTAACTTCTTCCCATAAGCCCGCCTTTTTTAACGAGGTCTCGACAATCTCTTCAAGCTGGTTGCGATCTCCGGCAAGACCGTGAATGCGGGGGCCGTAAGCAACATTTTCCCGGATTGACTTGGGAAAAGGATTTGGTTTCTGAAAAACCATGCCGACTTTGGCCCGCAAAAGAACGACATCGATACCGGGTTGATTAATATCTTCGTCATCTAAGAGAATGCTCCCGGTAACACGACAGCCATCGATGGTGTCATTCATGCGATTAAGACAGCGGATAAAGGTCGATTTACCGCACCCGGACGGCCCGATCATGGCGATAACTTCATTGCCGGCAATGTCTAAGGAGACATTCTTGATAGCCTGGTTATCGCCGTAAAAGACATCGATATCGCGGCAGGTCATACGCGGTCTTTCGACAAAGGCTTCGCCTACGGTTTTACGCTGTTTACGATCCACCAAGGAGTGTTTGCCACTTTCTCCAAGCCCCATATCAGACGGGCAGCTACAATCTCTATCCATTTCAATTCCTGCTAATCTATTTATTGAAAATCAGCGGCGCTCAAAGAAGGGGCCAACTCAACCGCCACTTTACGATATTTATTGCGTTCTGCTTTCGGCATTGGGATCAGCCCTCGATCACCCAGATAGCCCTCTTCACCAAAAGCTTTTTCACTTGTAAACTCAACGAGATAGCCGCGCATTCCCGGAATCACATCGATATGGGCCTTTTTCACGTAAAAGTAGAGGGCCCGGGAGACCGGATATTTGCCTTCGGCGATATTGTCAAAAGTGGGCTCAACGCCATCGACCCAAGAGCCCTGGACTTTATCGGTATTCTGGTCTAAAAAACTGAAACCGAAGATCCCCAGGGAATCACGATCGGCTTCCAGTTTCTGGACAATCAGATTATCATTTTCGCCGGCTTCAACATAAGCCCCATCTTCCCGAATGGTATGAGCAATCGCTTTGAATTTATTTTTATCATTTTTTTTCAGAGCCGCCAACCAGGAAAAGGTCTTGGCGCCACCCTGCATGGCGAGTTCAACGAAAGCATCGCGGGTACCGGAGGTCGGGGGGGGACCTAAAACCCGAATCTTGATAGCGGGCAAATCCGGATTAACATCTTTCCAGGTTTTGTAAGGGTTCTCGATGAGAGTTTCACCACCCTTGGGATTCGGAACCTCTTGGGCCAGAGCCAGGAATAGATCGCGGCGGGTCAGTTTTAGACGCGGAGCTTTTTTAGAGTTGGCAACCACGATGCCGTCATAACCGATCTTGATCTCCAGAACCTCTTTGACGCCGTTTTTCTGGCACTTTTCATATTCCGATTTTTTGATTCGACGGGAGGCATTGGTGATGTCCGGGTGCTGGACACCGATCCCTGACGCAAAAAGTTTTAAACCACCGCCGGATCCGGTCGACTCAATTTTCGGGGTTTTGTACTTGGTGCTTTTCCCGAACTGTTCTGCGACCACCGTCGCAAAAGGGTAAATCGTCGAGGAACCGACAATTGAAACATAGTCACGGGCCGCAGCCTGACACATCACAGCCGGAAACATCATCATAACTACCGCAGCCAACATTAATAATTTTCTTTTCATTTTTTCCTCCATGTTAGTTTTACAGGTTATGTTTTTTTCTTCACCTACCAACGTCTTTCAAACTTTTTGCGAAGATAGACGGCGGAGGCATTCATACAAATCAAAAAAATCAACAAGACGATAATAGCCGCAGAAGTTTTTTCAGTAAAAGCCCGTTCCGGGCTGTCGGCCCAAAGATATATCTGCACCGGTAAAGCCGTGGACGGTGCGCTGAAACTCCGTGGGATATCAACAATAAAGGCCACCATACCAATCATCAAAAGAGGGGCCGTCTCTCCCAGAGCTCGGGCCATGCCGATTATCGTACCGGTCAGCATCCCGGGCATGGCCAGGGGCAGGACATGGTGAATAACGGTCTGCATGGGTGATGCGCCAATCCCCAAAGCGGCTTCACGAATAGATGGCGGAACCGCTTTGAGAGCCGCCCGTCCGGCGATGATAATCGTCGGCAGGGTCATCAGGGTTAAAACGAGCCCGCCAACCAGAGGTGCCGAACGTGGTAATCCGAATAAATTAATAAATACTCCGAGCCCCAAAAGACCGAAAATAATCGAAGGAACCGCCGCCAGATTATTAATGTTAACTTCAAGAAAATCGCTCCAGCGATTTTCTTTAGCGAATTCCTCCAAGTATACTGCCGTCGCTACACCTATCGGAAAGGAGAGCAGCAAGGTGATCAGGAGAGTCAAAATCGTACCGCTCAAGGCCCCCAGGATACCGGCAAGCTCCGGATCACGAGAATCCCCGGCCGTAAAAAAGGTAAAATTAAATTGTTTACGTAAACGGCCCTCATCTTCGAGACGTTCGATCCAGGCCAGTTGATCAACATTGAATCTACCATCCGGGTCGCGGCTGATAGCTCCCTTCATAAGCATGTCGAGTTCATCGTCAGCCGGCAGCCAAAGCTCTTTAACGGTACCTATGAGAGAAGGATTGCGGACAACCATTTTTCTAATCTCATAAGGGGCACCGGCACTGACCAATTTGTAGAGAGCTTTTTTCCGGCGCCTGCCGGCAACTTCGGGAAAGAGCGTGCGGCAGCTTTTTTTGACGATGCCATGAAAATCTGCGCTATCAAGCGTTCCCGGTGACAATTCGTCCGGATCGAAAAAGACACTTAAGCGAATATGGGTCTGACGGAAAGCCGGCAGACCTTTCCCGAGGATATCGGCAAAAAGAATCACCAGAAAAAGCAGACTTATGACAATTGCCGCAATCCCGAAAATACGAAAACGTTTTTCCGCCCGGTAGCGACGTTTGAGCCCGGCCCGAACAATTTCGGTGGCGGTTTGTGAGTCTTCTAAGATTCTCTTACTCATACTGCTCACGATATTTTTTAACGACTTGTAAAGCGATAATATTCAAAATTAAAGTGACAATAAACAATAATAGTCCCAGGGCGAAAGCGGCCAGGGTTTTGGCGCTGTCAAATTCCTGGTCACCAACCAACAAGGTAACGATCTGGACGGTTACCGTAGTCACTGCCTGCATCGGATTAGCCGTCAAGTTAGCGCTCAAACCGGCCGCCATAACTACGATCATGGTCTCCCCGATAGCTCGTGAAACCGCCAGAAGTACACCGCCGACGATACCGGGCAGGGCGGCCGGGATAACAACCCGGCAAATAGTTTCAGACTGAGTTGCACCAAGACCGTAGGAACCGTCTCTTAAGGCTTGGGGGACGGCATTGATAACGTCGTCGGAGAGCGAAGATATGAAAGGAATAATCATAACTCCCATAACGACTCCGGCAACCAGGGCACTTTCGGATGAAACATCAAGCCCCAACAAAGCACCAAGATCACGAACTCGGGGAGCCACGGTCAAGGCCGCAAAAAAGCCGTAAACAACGGTTGGTATGCCGGCCAAAATTTCGAGCAGGGGTTTTATAATGGTGCGCGCCTTACGGTGCGCATATTCGGAAAGATAGATGGCTGACATCAAACCTAAAGGTACCGATACCAGCATGGCAATAAGAGCAATCATCAAGGTGCCGGTAAAAACCGGAATCGCACCAAAAGCACCGGATGAACCAACTTGATCGGCCCGGATCGCGGTTTGCGGACTCCATTTCAGGCCGAAAAGAAAATCGGCAAGCGGGATTTTCTGAAAAAAACGAAGGGCCTCAAAGAGGATCGAAAGAACAATGCCGACAGTTGTGAAAATGGCAACCGTGGAGCAAATCAGAAACAATATGTTGATAATTTTTTCGACCTGGTTGCGAGCCCGCATGCTGGCTTTAATCCGGCTTAAGACCAAAAGGATGCCGATGATTACCAAGCCCAACATCGCCACCGCCAGAAGTGCATGACTGATAGAGATCAAAGAACTATAGTGATCGGCAGCCGCGATAATAGTTGCGTCAATATTCTGCGAGACGATATTGCCGACCACCAGGTTGCGGATATCGTTGATCACCAGACCGAGCTGGTCGGCGGGCAATGATTGCAGATGTTCCGGCAGTCCGGCAACTACCAAAGAAGTGACGATTTGACCTTCAAATATAAGCCAAATCCCATAGATAAAAGCCACCGGCAAGCTGCACCAGAGAGCCGTTAAAGCTCCATGATAGACCGGTCTCGAATGAAGCCGATCTAGGCCGCCGGCCACGATCGCGACTTTTCGGGAGCGCTGTCGACCGAGCCAAAAACCGATGACGGTCAAAATAACCAGAATAATTGGAAGAAGTGAAGTCATCCTCGTACAGTTCCCCGGCTATAGTTTATAAATCCAACTCCATCAATTGAAATCATACTCAGAACTTAACATCGAAAAATTAAGTTTGGATAAAGATGATAGAGAATTTTTCAGGAAAGAGAGTGGGCAACAGGAAAACAGCAACAAATATAAGATGAGATCTAAAGCGGATGGATTTTAGTCAACCCTCATTTTGGGTGGCGGGCAAATGAAAAAGGCCACCCCGCAAGAGGTGACCTTTAAGTTTGATGACATTGTAAAAAACCGTCAGTACCCGCCTTTATTCAGGAACGTTGGGAATTTTGGTTATTTCACCCTTATAATTTCGCAGGGTGTATTCCTTCTCGTTTTTATCGAGTATATAATAGTCCGGCATTAGTGGAATTTTGCCGATGTTGGTCGCCAGCACGTACATTGGTTGCGCCAGGCCGGTAGTATGGCCGCGTATTGCGTCACGAATCTCCGGGTGTTCGGCAATCCAGGCCAGTCCTTCATCAACATCAAAATGCAATTGCAAATCCTGGTCGACAACCAATTCCTTGCGAAAGCAGTGTCGGCAATAGATAGCACAAATATCTATAACGGTAAAAGCGATACGATCATGATACTGACGGGCAATACTATCCGGGCGAACTTCTTCGGTAGCTCGATTCTCTTTCCAGACCAGGTAGTTTTCCATCCCGTGTTTATTAACCTGCTCCTTCATGGATGGAATCACCTGTTTTCGGATCGGACAATTCGGATCGTCCTTATCCATCAACGAGGCAAAATAGGGAGTTGTTCCCCACTTGGTTTGCAAAGTCTCAATTGCCTTTCTTTCATCATCAGAGACATTGATATAGTTGCCAAGTTTTTCAAGTGTATTCACTTGATTTTTCATCTGCTCAGTCCATTGTTCCATCATCTTTTCTTCTTTTTCTCAGTAGTTGCTAATTTCAATTCAGGCTTTTATGTACTCAAGCTTCTTCTATGTTCACGAGGGGTAACGTAGGTACGATATCCTTCCCATTCTTCAGTTTTTAAACTCATGTAATGATCGTACAGGGGGGTGCCGAGAAAAGATTTTAGAAAAGTACTTTTCTCAGCTTCAACCAGGGCTTCAAACATACTTTTAGGTAAAAATTTTGAGTCCCATAGACGAGTGCTTTTCTTTCTTTGATAAGTACTGCCGATGTCCGGTTTACCGCAATCAATTTGTTTACGAATTCCTTCCAGTCCCATCCCTATCAAAGTTGCCATTTGAAGATATATATTACCGGATGGGTCCGGGGAACGAAGTTCAATTCTTTTCTCATTCGGCTCTATAGAATAAGGGACTCTGACCATTGAACTACGATTTTTGTACCCCCAGCCTCTAACCACAGGAGCTTCTTTACCGGAAACATAGGCCTTATAGGAGTTAAAAGTTGCAGCCATAATAATCGAACTTTCCCGGGCGTATCTAAGGATGCCTCCAATAAAATATTTTGCTGTTTGACTGAGATTGTTTTCAGCCGAATCGCTGTAAAATACCGGCTTACCTTTTTTATCCTGTGCGGACAGATGAATATGGAGAGCACTTCTGTTTTGGTCGTTGAATGGTTTCGGCATAAAAGTCGCGTAAAGGTCATTTTCGTAAGCGACTCGATGGGCTACGTATGTGAACAAAACAGTTCTATCAGCGGCGCTCAATGGGTCAAGGGGCCCAAGGTTAATCTCATGTTGTGATGGGGTCACTTCATGATGCATTTTTTCAAAATGAATGCCGCTTTTATCCAAAGTTTGAACAATTCTTCTGCGAACAAACTCCCCTCTATCTTGCGGACCGGCGTAAAAATACCCAGCTTTGTCACTGTGAACATCAGTACTGAACTCATCATTGGTTAATAAAAAGAATTCATGCTCAGGACCGGCAAGAAAACGTAAGCCAAATTCCGATTCTGCTTGATCTAAGACATTTTCCAATAGTGATCTGGGGTCACAAACTGATCTTGCCCCATGCTCCTCACTGATTCTTCCGATCAAAAAACCAAGATTTTCATTTGTGAATTCAATTTTACGAAAACTTGTTGAAATAGGAATGATCAGCTTATCACTATCATCAACCGTTCCGTGACCCGGGACAGAACTGCCGTCAAAACCAACCCCTCGATCAAAAAAAGAGGTAATATTTTTAGGGTTCACCTGAAGTGAAATATTTCTTCCATTTAAATCTGTGGTGAAAACCTGAACGATATCTACTTCGGCAAAGGCTTACTCCAATTTCTCATAAATGATGTTTTCCATTACAACCCTCTTTTTGGTTTAATTTCCAAATACCGAATAATTAATCTTGAAGATCTAAAACCTCACCATTTCCTTTTTAGCGCTTCATCATAAAACCAGAATAAACAGGTATCTGAAAACATCATTCTTGTAAAGGAGAAAAAAATGAAAATTTCTAGTCCATAAATATAGCTGCCTGGTGGCGGATGACCTCACCTTCAACCATATAGACAACATCTTCGCAGATGTTGGTTGCCATGTCGGCAATCCTCTCGAGATGGCGGGAGGCCGAAAGAAGGTTAAGTGCCCGGTTGACAGCATCCGGGTTTTTGTGCATCAGGCGTTGAAGCTCTTTATAGCTTTTTCGGTTGGCTTCATCGACCTTGTCATCCATAACAATAATCCTTCGAGCCAGTTCCGTATCCCTTTTGGTCAGAGCATCGAGACTACCACGCAGCATCTCCATGACATCAGAGATCATTTCGGGAAAATCCAGGGTGATGGCCAGCATCTCCCTGTTCGAAAGATAAAGAGCCCTCTCGGCAATGTTAACGGCCAAATCGCCAATCCGCTCGATATCGTTATTAACCTTGAGTACGGTGATAACAAAGCGCAGATCATTAGCCACAGGCTGGTAGAGAGCCATAATCTTCAGGCACTCCTCCTCAATTCTCACCTCCTTGTCATTAACAAGGTAGTCTTCGTCAATAACCTCTTGAGCCAATCCACCCCGCCTCTCAAGCAGTGCAACAAGAGCTTTTTCGGTGGCATTTTCGACCATTGAGGAAATATTAAGCAACTCTTTTCTTAAGTTGTCAAGTGCAGCTTGCAGGTGTCTGGCCATGGGTTTACTTCTCCATTATTGATGTCTTGCGGGGTTTTTCTAAATCAAGATTTCCCCAAAGGAAAAATCAAACGAAAGGTACTACCGATTCCGGGCCGGCTGTCGACCTCAACGCGACCCTGATGAGCCATAACGATATGACGGACTATAGCAAGCCCTAAACCGGTTCCGCCCAACCCCCGTGAACGGGCCTTATCAACGCGATAGAAACGTTCAAATATCCGTTCTTTGTCTTGCGGTTCAATACCGATACCGGTATCTTCAACCTCGATAATCGCTTCTTTTCCGCTTGTATATAGACGGGTGCTGACATGCCCACCCGAAGATGTGTATTTGATGGCGTTATCAAGGATGTTGGTAACCGCCTGGTCAAGAGCCTCTTCATCACTGACAATTTCCAGGGACCCCTCCGCTTCAAAGAACTCCAGGATTATACCTTTAGCTTCAGCCGCAGGGGTCAGCCCCTGAACTGAATATCTGACAACCTGACCCAGATCAATAACACTGGTCATAAATAAGTCATTTTGCAGTTCAAAACGAGACAACGCCATGAGATCAACTATAATGGCGGAGAGTCGTAAAGATTGATTGGCAATCTTATTGAGGAACGAGAGTCGGATCTCTTCCGACATGTTTGCCGAATCATCAATCATGGTTTCGACCATGGCCCTGATCGCAGTAATCGGGGTTTTTAACTCGTGTGATGCGTTGGTAACAAAATCCCGGCGCACGGTTTCAAGATGACGTAATTCCGAAACATCGAGGAGAACAACCATCGCACCAACTGTTTTACCGAAACCGTTTTTAAGCGGCACGGCATGCATCTCAACGACTTGCTCACGAACACCGTATGAGATATTTATGCTTTTTTTTATCTCACCATCACTCTTGCAGGCATCGTTAAGAAGGTCGCACAACTCCTGTAGACGGGTTACCTCCCAGATCGGCTTACCGAGACTTTTGTCGCTCTCAGCGCGCAACAGTAAAGCTGCCGCATGATTCATGTGGATAACCTTTTCATCCCGATCGACCGCAACCACCCCTTCCGACATACCGGTGAGAATGGCATTCAGCTTGCTGCGATCAGTATTGATGGTTTCGATACGATTCTGTGATTTTTCAGCCATCAGGTTGAAGGCTTTGACCAGTCTGCCAATCTCATCCCGGCTCTGACTTTTAAGACGCCTGCTGAAATCGCCGTCCGCCATCGCTTCGGCCATGCCGGTCATCTCCAATAGTGGTTCGATAAAATGACGGGCCAGAAAAAAGCCGAAAATCAGGGCGATCAAAGTGATGATACTGATCGCAAAAATAATCGCCTTGCGGCTGTCATCGATCCGTTGCTCAATCAGAGTCAAAGGCAGTGAAGCCCGGGCATAACCAAAAAGATTTTGCCCTTTGCGAATCGATCGGGCAAGATACATCATGTCGGTTTGCAAGGTTTCGCTGAAACGGGTAGCGACACCATATTCGTGGTGTTGCGAATCTAATATCTCCGGTCGCCGACCATGATTATCCATAGTGGCCGGATTCTTATCGGAATCGGCAAGCACGAGGCCATTGACCCCGATCAAAGTTAAACGGGTATTTGTATTCCGGCCGAGATCTTTAATCGTAGACTGTAGAATTGGATCAATCTTTTGCTTTAGCTGTGCTAAACTCAGGCGGCCCAGTAGGAGAGTGCGTACCTCCAGTGTTCTCCTGACTTCATTTAAGGTTCTCTTTTCAATCAACCGGCCAACGACGCTACCGACAATGATGGAGGCGAGAAGAATGATAGCAACAAAAATCGCGTATATTTTCCAGAGTAGAGGTGAACGCAACAAGGTCATATGAATTACTCGTTTATGTTTTTAAAGCGGTAACCGATGCCACGAATTGTTTCAATCAAATCGCGGTGCGGGCCGAGTTTTTTACGTACCGCCAGGATGTGAACATCGATATTCCGATCAACAATGAAGTTTTCCTGACCTACAACTTTACTTAAGAGGTGATCCCGGGTAAAGACCCAGCCCGGATGGTGGGCCAGAAAATGAATGAGTTTAAATTCGGTTGCCGTAAAGGAAACTGAAAGACCATCGACCACAACTTTATGGCGACGAGAATCGATGACTACCCCTTCACGGTCAATGAACATGCCGGCGCCATCGATCGAAGGACTTGTCCGGCGGCGTAAAACCGCCCGCACCCGAGCTATCAGTTCCCTGGGACTAAAGGGCTTTGCAATATAGTCATCAGCACCAAGTTCCAAGCCAAGGACAATATCGCTCTCCTCACCACGAGCCGTAACCATGACGATTGGTATCGAACTGGTTTCGCTATCGGCTTTTAAGCTCCGGCAGATCTGTAGACCATCGAGACCGGGAAGCATGAGGTCAAGAAGGACAAGATCTGGTGTTTTCTCCCGGATAATCTCCAAACCTCTTTTTCCATCCGCTTCACCAAAGACTTGGTAACCCTCTCGTTCCAGGTTGTAGATCAACACTTCCCGGATGTCGACTTCGTCTTCAACTACAACAATTGTCTCTTTACTCATTGTCTCTTTTCCCTGTTATGGGTGACTGTTCTTTCCTAAAATAAAATTATTGAACCGACTTTGATTTAAAAAGGGGCGCTGACACGCCTTCATTGATTGTTTTTTCTGGATAATAAACAGTGATTGTTAAGATTAAATAAAGGAACTGAAGTTTTCACAAGGCCCTTAAAATTGGCATAAAAAAAGCGGCCCCCTGTTTATCCGGAGACCGCTTTTCAAGCTCAACGCTTGTAATGCTATTACTGACTGGCTTCTACTTCTCTGCCTTGTCCTCACTCGCTGTCTCATCTGAATCGTCTGAAACGTCAGCATCTGACGGTACATCACTTTCTGCAACAACCGGTTCGGCCGCGGCAGTCTCGTCGACGGCATCTGTTTCAGCCTGTGCCGATTCAAGCTCCTCTTCAACTGCAGCTTTAACCTGAACTTCAACAGTAGTTGGTTGAACCAAATCTGCAGATTCTTCCTTTACTGACGAGGTTGGAAGCTCTTCACTGACAAAGCGAACGAAAGTCATTGGCGCCTGATCAACAAACCTTATACGCGATTTTATCAAACGCGTATACCCACCTGGACGATCACTGAAACGCGGGGCGATCTCATCAAAAAGTTTTTGTACCAGCTGGTGGTTATTCAAGAATTTAAAAGCCTGACGACGGGCATGCAGGGATCCTTTTTTACCCAAAGTAACCAGGCGATCGACAACCCGGCGTAACTCTTTCGCCCGGGCATCTGTGGTCTCTAAATGTTCATGGATTATCAGCGATGAGGCCAGGGACCTGAACATGGCTTTCTGATGGCTGGGGCCCCGACCCAATCGGCGGCCGGATACTCTATGTCGCATAAGCTCTCTTCTCCTTCAAGCTCTTAAGATAATGGCTTTTCTTTACTACTTTCGCATTTCCGGCCATCATCACTCTTCGTAGTCATCACTCATAACTTTCTTAATCATTTCAGCGTTTTTAGGATCAAAATCAGTTAACTTCATACCCAATGAAAGACCCATAACGGCAAGAATTTCCTTAATTTCCAGCAGTGATTTGCGTCCAAAGTTTTTGGTCGTCAACATCTCTGATTCACTTTTTTGAACAAGCTCGCCAATCAGTTCGATATCGGCATTTTTAAGACAATTGGCCGACCTTACGGATAACTCAAGCTCACTGACATTACGATAGAGGTTTTCATTAACTACCTCTTTATCTTCAACCTCGACCTCTTCTACTTCTTCAGGCTCGATCTCCTCATCGAAATTGATAAAGACCGACATCTGCTCCTTAAGTATTTTGGCAGAATAGGCTAAAGCATCTGCGGCCTCAAGACTGCCATCAGTCCAGATCTCAATGGTCAGTTTATCGTAATCCGTCTGCTGACCGACCCGAGCATTTGTAACTACATAATTAACTTTAATAACCGGAGCAAAGACACCGTCGAGAACAATGGTACCGATGGGATAGGTGTGATGGGCACTAATCTGACCGGCCGGGATATACCCCTTGCCGGTTTGCGCTGTAAGAGCCATTTTGAGAGTGGCGTCGCTCTCAAGAGTAGCAATATGATGATCTGGATTCAGAATTTCAACATCATGGTCGACAATTATATCACCTGCCGTAACTACTCTTTTTTTACTCCCTTTAGCGTCGATGTACAGTGTCTTCGGTTGATCCGTATGCATCTTGAGTGCAACACCCTTGAGATTCAAGGAGACAATCATCACGTCCTCATGCACCCCGGGGATTGTCGAGAACTCATGATTAACCCCATCAATATGATAAGAGGTAATCGCGGCTCCCTGCAATGATGAAAGCAGAACCCGCCGCAAAGCGTTACCCATTGTAATACCAAAACCGCGCTCCATAGGTTCGACCACAAATTTACCATAGGTCGAACTTAATGTGGCTTCTTCGGTTTTTACTTCAGCGGGTTTAATCAGTTCACGCCAATTTTTATATATCAATGACATATGCGGTACCAATTGGGGTTAGCGAGAGTAAAATTCAACTATCAACTGTTCATTGATCGCCTGTGAAATATCTTCACGTTTGGGCAGAGCCTTGAGAACCCCGCTGCCTTTCTCTTTATCGATATCAAGGTACTCCGGAAGAGTGCGTCTCCCAGCCGAAGCCAGAGCCTCGCTGATCCGACTCAATTTACGGCTCTTTTCACAGACCGCAATATTATCATTTATAGAAACCTGGAAAGATGGGATATCGACCCGCCTCCCGTTAACCATAAAATGACCATGGCAAACCAGCTGTCTGGCTTCGGCCCGGGTATTGGTAAAACCCATCCGATAAACGATATTATCTAGACGGCGCTCGACCAACACCAAAAGGTTCTCACCGGTAACCCCTTTCTGACGGTCTGCCTTGACGAAATAGCTACGAAATTGTTTTTCAAGAAGCCCATAAATTCGGCGGACTTTCTGTTTTTCCCGCAACTGCATTCCATATTCGGTAAACTTCATCCTTCTCTGGCCATGCTGGCCAGGCGCATAGGCTCGACGGTCAAAGGCACATTTTTCAGTATAGCAACGGTCTCCCTTAAGAAACAGTTTAGCCCCTTCACGTCGACACTGGCGACAGACAGATTCTCTGTATCGTGCCAAAACTTCCTCCTTAGACTAATGCGGGCTTGAAGCCCGCAACCCAAAACTTAATTGTGTGTGTCCGCAAATAAGTGCTCTTATCAGAACATTTTCTTGTTTTTAAAACAGGAAATAACCTGTAAGGCACTAAACTCTTCTCCGCTTCGGGGGGCGACACCCGTTATGCGGAATGGGAGTAATATCTCGAATAACATTAATGGTCATACCAACACTCTGGATCGCCCGGATAGCTGATTCACGCCCGGATCCGGGCCCTTTAACATGGACATCGACCGATCGCATACCATGATCCATAGCCTTTTTGGCTGCATCTTCCGCCGTCTGCCGAGCTGCAAAAGGGGTACTTTTCCTCGAACCTTTAAAACCCACTACCCCGGCATTAGACCAGGCAATCACATTTCCCTGCGGATCAGTGAAACTAACTTTTGTATTGTTAAAAGTTGCCAATATATATGCGATCCCGGCGGGAACGTTCTTTTTCACCCGGCTCTTGCCGGACCTAGCTTTTGGTTTAGCCATTTTTCCTCCTAGCAGCTTTAAGGTTTCACCCGCTGCCAGTTATCATTTACTTACTATTTGCGTTTTCTAGATATCGGACCACGAGCCGGGCCTTTACGAGTCCGGGCGTTGGTTTTTGTACGTTGCCCGCGAACCGGCAGTCCCCGACGATGCCGCAATCCACGATAACAACCAATATCCATAAGTCTCTTGATATTAGTTGTTACATCCCGCCGCAGATCACCTTCGATCTTGTAGTCACTTTCAATTTTTTCACGAATACGAGCAAGCTGATCATCATTCAAAGAATCACTGTCGGAATTCGGATCAATTTCAACCTCGGCAAGTAATTTTTCAGCGGTACTGCGTCCTATACCGTAAATATAGGTCAGAGCAATGACAATTCTTTTGTTTCGGGGCAAGTTCACCCCTGCGATTCTGGCCAATGGATTTTCCTCCTAAACTGCCGCGTTATTTATCAACCCTGCCGTTGTTTATGTTTTGGGTTTACACAAATAACCCGTACTACACCATGACGTTTAATCAATTTGCACTTGTCGCACATTTTTTTAACTGATGCTCGAACCTTCATTTTTCACTCCACTACTATTTTTCCCTGGATTACCCTGCTCAACGGGTCCGGTAGATTATCCGGCCGCGACTTAAATCATATGGTGATAACTGAATTGTCACTTTGTCTCCGGGCAGAATCTTAATAAAGTGCATCCTCATTTTCCCGGATATATGGGCTAAGACCCGATGCCCATTTTCAAGATCAACCCGAAACATTGCATTAGGCAGGGTTTCAACAACAGTCCCTTCTACCTCAATGACATCCTCTTTATTCGACATTTCTAATTACCATCAGATTTTTGTACTTAATAATTGAATTAAAGCTAAAATTCAAACCTGTGATCTCCTGCCGGTTTACACTCGACTCAAGATCTCAGGCCCGGCTGCGGTAATGGCTATGGTATGTTCGAAATGGGCTGACAGTTTGTGGTCTTTCGTAACAGCTGTCCAACCATCAGCCAAGACCTGAACAGCACGATCGCCCAGATTAATCATCGGCTCTATCGCCAGAACCATACCCGGTTTCAAAACCAGACCGGTTCCCGGTTTACCGTAATTCGGTATCTGTGGGGGTTCATGTAACTCTGTACCGATACCGTGGCCGACAAAATCACGAACTACACTATAGCCGTGATCTTCGGCATACTTCTGGACACTATACGATAGCGTATAAAGCCTTTCTCCTGGATAAGCACGCTCAATAGCTTTACCCAAGCAAGTCTCAGTTACCTGCATAAGCCTATCAGCTTCTTGGCTGACAACGCCCACCGGAACGGTTATAGCTGCGTCTCCATAGTATCCATCCAGACAAACTCCGACATCTATACTGATAATGTCTCCTTCCTTCAGTTTTCTCTTTTTTGAAGGAATGCCATGGACAATTTCATAATTTATCGAAGTACAAAGGGTCGCGGGAAAACCGGCATAACCTTTAAACGCTGGTCTCGCTCCCTGTCTTACGATCTCATCTTCAGCTATCTTGTCGAGGGCCGCAGTGCTAATCCCGGGGTGAATATTTCTTTTTACCAGCTGCAAAACCTCCGCGACCATCTGGTTAGCGGCTTTCAGCTTTGCAATTTCACGCTTGGAACGTAACGCAATCATCCTGTTACAACGGCCATTATTGCCGCATAAATATCGTCCGGTGATCCGGTACCTGGGATACTGCGAAGTAGATCTTTGCTACTGTAAAAATCGATCAGGGGCGCAGTCTGATTGTGGTAGTTTTCAAGTCTGACCTTGATTGCCGCTTCCTTATCATCATCTCGCTGATAGAGTTTGGCTCCGCAAAGGTCACAAATTCCGTCGACCTTTGAAGGATTGAAAAGTTTATGAAAACTGGCGCCACAGGTACACATCCAACGCCCCGTCAAGCGGGCCATAAGATCGGCGTCAGGTACATCGATACTGACGACATGATCAATACTGCGGCCGCCTTTCTCCAGCATTTCCCCAAGTGAAGCAGCCTGTTCAACCGTCCTCGGGAAACCATCAAGAATAAAACCTTTAACACAGTCTTCCTCTTTAAGACGGTCGTCAATAATCCCGATAACTACTGAATCCGGCACTAATTTACCGGCATCCATATATTTTTTAGCCTCGAGACCCATCTCGGTACCTTCTTTAACTGCTGCTCGGAGAATGTCACCTGTCGAAATCTGCGGAATCTGCAAAGCACCAATCATCTTCTTTGCCTGCGTTCCTTTTCCGGCTCCGGGAGGTCCCAATAAAATCAAGTTCATGACATTCTCCTTAATCTGATAGTTGTTCCGTTCAAGTTATAAGTAAACTCTGACAATCCAGATTGTAACCTTATCGACGACGGCCGCCAGCTTTCTTCATCAGCCCTTCATAATTTCTTGACATCATATGAGATTGAATCTGCTGAATGGTATCGATACCAACCCCGACCACGATCAAAAGAGCGGTGCCGCCAAAAAAGAAAGGTACATTGAATTTACCAATCAGTAACATCGGCAGAACACAAACAACGGAGACATAAACTGCTCCCCAGAAGGTCAAACGGGTCAATATCTTATCTAGATATTCAGCCGTTTTCTTCCCTGGTCTGATACCTGGTACATAGCCGCCGAACTTTTTCAGATTATCAGCCACATCATCAGGTTTGAAGGTTACCGCCGTATAGAAATAACAGAAGATAAAGATCAAAACAACATAGACAATGTTATATGAGATACTGCTCGGCACGAAGACAGCGGCAAACTTCTTCATAAGCGGCAAATCTATAAAGCCTGCAATAGTCGCCGGAAACATGATGATCGATGAAGCGAAAATCGGCGGAATAACTCCAGCGGTATTGATTTTCAAGGGTAGATGCGTACTCTGTCCGCCAACCATCCGCCGCCCCTGAACACGTTTGGCGTATTGGATAGGTATTCGACGCTGGGCAATTTCGATAAAGACAATTATGCCTATCGTTGCCGCCATCAGAAGCAGAATAAACATCGCAATAAAAAGACTCATCTCACCGGTTTTAATAAGGCGAACTGAGTTGATTATTGCGGCTGGCCCCCGGGCAATAATACCAGCAAAGATTATCAGTGAAATACCGTTGCCGATTCCCCGCTCAGTGATCTGCTCACCAATCCACATAATAAACGCGGTACCGGTGGTCAGTGTAATGATGGTCAGAACCCTGAATCCCCAACCCGGAAACATAACGATCATTTCACCAGCCGGCCCCTGCATACTTTCAAGCCCGACGGCGATCCCGAAGCTCTGGATAACACTTAATAAAATAGTACCATAGCGAGTGTAGCGGCTGATTTTGCGACGGCCGGCTTCACCCTCTTTTTTGAGTCGCTCAAGGGTAGGTACGACCATGGCCAGCAGTTCAAGAATAATTGAAGCGCTGATATATGGCATAATCCCCAACGCAAATACCGACAGGCGGCTCAAACCTCCGCCGGAAAACATGTCAAACATGCCCAGCAAAGTACCTTTAGCCTGAACAAAAAAGGCCGCCAATGCCTGACCATCGATACCCGGGGTTGGCACATGAATACCGATGCGATAGACAAAGAGCAGAAAAAAAGTCCACCCGAGACGTTTCTGCAGTTCTGGTATATTGCCGATATTTCCAAGGCCTTTAAGCAAGCTTCGCCTCCTCTTCAACCAAGCCCCCGGCCTGTTTTACCTTTTCGATAGCCGTAGCACTGCAAGCGGTAACCCTGATAGTCAGCTTTTTATTCAAAAGTCCGTTGCCCAACAGTTTGATTCGATTTTCCCTTTGGTTCACCAAACCTTTTTGCTGTAGCGACGCTACATCGACGATGCTGCCATCCTCAAAACAATTAAGCTGGTGAATATTGACAATCGCATATTCCCGTCGAAAGATATTGGTAAAACCGCGCTTGGGGATACGCCGCTGCAAAGGCATCTGCCCACCCTCAAACCAAGGGTGAATGCCACCACCGGAGCGAGATTTCTGACCTTTATGACCACGTCCGGCAGTCTTCTGATATCCGGACCCAGCACCCCGTCCAACTCTTTTTCTATTTTTGGCGGCTCCGTTATCAGCCGGCAATGAAGCTAAATCGACCATTATTCCCTCATATTCCAGTCAGCTAATACCTGAATCATCAGATTTTTTCTACATCAACCAGATAAGAAATTTTACGCACCATCCCAACAATCTGCGGGGTCTCAGTCAAGGTTACACTCTGGCGAATCTTACGTAACCCTAAAGCTTCAGCCGTTTTTTTATGCCTTTCCAAACGACCGGCGCAACTTTTCTTTAATGTTATCTTAAGCGTACTCATTTTATCGCTCCAGTGTCCATTCTTTTCCAGCATAGAGATGCGCCTCAAAGCGGCAGAATCCTCTAACTGTTAAGCTTTACCTGCTTGTTCCGGTTACGTGAAACCTGCTCAGCGCTCTGCAACTGCAAGAGTCCATCAACAGTGGCTCGAACTGCATTATGGGGATTGTTGGAACCAATACATTTGGTCAATATATCCTTGACCCCGGCGGACTCAAGCACGGCCCTAACCGCCCCACCAGCAATCACACCGGTTCCTGGAGAAGCCGGTCGCAATAGCACCTTACCGGCGCCATAGTTGCCGACAACTTGGTAGGGTATCGTATTACCAACCAGAGCAACATTGACCATTTGACGTCGCGCTGCTTCAGTACCTTTACGTACCGCTTCCGGCACTTCATTAGCTTTACCCAGGCCAAAACCTATCTGCCCTTTGCCGTCACCGACAACCACCAATGCACTGAAGCTGAACCGCCGCCCGCCTTTTACTACTTTAGCAACCCGGTTGATCTTGACCACCCGTTCGGTTACTTCTTCTTCAAGAAATCTGGGCTTTTCCAAGCCACACCTCCATAATATTCAGTTTTCGATAAAGCCTGTTCCAACCCAAAATTAAAATTTCAGACCGGCTTCACGAGCTCCCTGGGCAAGCTCCTTGACACGTCCATGATAAATAAATCCATTTCGGTCAAAGACTACATCCTTAATATCGCTGGCCTGCAAACGTTCAGCAATTAGACGTCCAACTTCTTTGGCCGCAGCACGATTACCACCCGAAGCAAGGCTAAAACCTTTCTCCTTGGTAGAGGCCGCCGCCAGAGTTTTCTGCTGCACATCATCAATTGCCTGCACGTAGATATTTTTTGCGGATTTAAAAACCGAGAGTCTCGGCCGCTCAGTGGTGCCACTGATGGTTCCTCTGATCTTCCGCTTCTTTTTCTCGCGTATTACTCTTTTTCTTGCCTTCAGATCCACAGTATCACCTCAACAACTATTCCAAGCTGACTATTTACCAGCTTTGCCAGCTTTACGAATAACTAGTTCGTCTACATATTTGATGCCCTTACCCTTATAGGGTTCGACCGGGCGAAATGCTCTGATATCAGCCGAAACAGCACCAACCAACTGTTTATCAATCCCCTGGACAACAACCTTCTCACGATCAACCGAGATGCTGATGTCATCAGGTATCGGGTAGGCAATAGGGTGGGAAAAACCTAAGGCAAGATTCAATGTTTTACCACTTACATTTGCCTTATAACCAATCCCCTTAATCTCTAGAGCCTTGCTAAACCCTTCAGTTACACCGGTAACCATATTGGCAAGCAGGGCCCGCATAAGACCATGAAACGAACGAGAACGCCGATCGTCAGAGACTCGGGTTACGTTAACCGTCTGACCGTTAACTTCAACCGCCACCCGATCAACCAGAGCCTGTTCCAGACTACCTTTGGGGCCCTTAACTTTAACCATTCCATCCACCACAGCAACATCAACACCCTGTGGCAACGAAATTTCTTGTTTTCCTATTCGAGACATCTTTTATCTCCACAACCTAAAAGCAGCTTACCAGACAGAGCAGATATATTCGCCGCCGACTTGCAGTTTCGCGGCCTCTTCGCCACTGACCACCCCTTTTGAAGTCGAAAGGATACTGGTTCCCAGTCCATTGCGAATTACAGGAATTTCATCATGCTTGACATAACGACGCAAACCACTGCGACTCTCACGACGTAAACCGTTTATAACACCTCGGCCTTGCTCGTCATATTTAAGGAAGAGGCGCAAAACACCATGCCCTTCACCACTCAAAACTTTATAGTTTTTGATGTAGCCCTCTTCTTTGAGAATCTCGGCCAGACTTTGGTTTATCTTAGTCAAGATTATGTCAACTTTCTCAAGTTTAACCATATTCGCATTGCGAATCCTGGTCAACATATCAGCGATCAAATCGGTTGCCGACATTCTACCCACCTTTTAAAAATGTTTATTGCTCAGTTTAACTACCAGCTCGATTTAATTACACCGGGTATATCACCTTGTGATGCCAGAGTCCGAAAACAGATTCGACACATGTCGAATTTGCGATAATAGCCACGCGGACGACCACATAAAGGACAACGGTTATATTCGCGAACTGCAAATTTCTTGGGCCGTAAAGCCTTGACCATCATTGACTTTTTTGCCATCTAACAACTCCTTGGTTACCGGCCCCGGACAAGCTAGTGGTAACCAGTAATAAAATCATTTCCGGAATGGAAAGCCAAACAGGCTTAACAACTCACGTCCCTCTTCATCGTTTTTGGCGGTCGTCACTACGGCGATATTCATGCCCTTGACCTTGTCCACTTTTTCCAGGTCAATTTCAGGAAAAACCAGCTGTTCACGAAAACCCAGGGAGTAATTACCTCGTCCATCAAATGCTTTCCCTGAGACTCCCTTGAAATCACGAACGCGCGGTAAGACAACGCTGACCAATCTTTCGAGGAATTCATACATGACTTCGCGCCGTAACGTTACCATACAACCAATCGGCATACCTTCACGCAATTTGAACTGCGCAATCGATTTCCGAGCCTTGGTTATAACCGGCTTGCGGCCGGTTATGGCCGCCATTTCAGCAACTGCCGATTCGAGAATTTTGACATTCTGCACGGCCTCACCGAGGCCCATATTAACCACGACTTTTTCCAGGCGCGGAACCTCCATGACATTACCATAGGCAAACTTTTTGCGCATGGCCGGCACTACTTCCCGCTGATATTTTTCCTTAAACAAACCCATCTAGCTTTACCCTCCGGGATCAACTACTTATCAAAAAGCTCTTCGCACTGTTTACAGTAGCGAGCATTACTGTTATCGCCCATTTTCCGCACACCGCTACGTACTGCTTTCTCACACTTATCGCAGTAAAGCATGACGTTGGAACAGTGAATAGAGGCCTCTTTCTCAATTATTCCGCCCTGAGCCTGATCCATACCCGGCTTCGTATGACGTTTGACAAGGTTGAGTTTTTCGACAACAACCCGGTCTTTCGCATGGAGGACTCTTTTAACTTTCCCGCTTTTACCTTTATCTTTTCCGCCGATGACCATAACTTTGTCATCTTTTTTAAGCCGCATCATTGCAACACTCCAAAACCTTTGATTTCGCCATTCCCTTAAAGTACTTCAGGGGCCAGGGATACGATTTTCATAAAATTCTTAGCTCTCAGTTCCCGAGCTACAGGTCCAAAAATACGGGTACCAATCGGCTCATTCTGAGGATTAATAAGTACTGCAGAATTACAGTCAAACTTAATATAGCTGCCATCCGGGCGACGAACTTCTTTTGCACAACGCACAACTACAGCCTCTAATACATCACCTTTTTTTACCTTGGCATTGGGCACGGCTTCCTTAACCGAAACCTTGATAATATCACCCGCTCGGGCGTAACGCCGACGGGATCCACCCAACACCTTGATACATAACATTTTTTTAGCTCCGGAATTGTCTGCCGAGTCAAGGAGCGTCTCAACCTGAATCATCTTATCTTCTCCCAGTAGTACGTCTTCATTACAATTGAAGAGACGCTGTTACTTGATAGCCTGCACAACAATTTTGCTCACTCGCCAGTTTTTACCCTTACTTAAAGGGCGGCACTCTGTAATCGCTACGGTATCACCGATAGAGCACTGGTTGAGAGCATCATGAGCTTTATACTTACTGCTTCTGAGAATATATTTCTTATAGGTCGCATGTTTAACCTTACTGGAAACCTGGACAACTACGGTTTTATCCATTTTGTCACTGGTTACGAGACCAACCATCGTCCGTTTATTTCTCTGGCCGCTATTTCCCATGGTTCTTCCTTATTTTATCTCATTAATACGAGTCTTTACTCGAGCTCGATCACGCTTAACTTTACCCAGCTTAGCAGTATCCTGCAACTGACTGATGCTCTTCTGCAGGCGCAGGTTGAAGAGCTCCTGTGAGAGTTCACCCTCTTTCTCCTGCAACTGTTCAGCCGACATCTCTTTAACTTCACTATTTTTCATTATGCTACCTCTCGGCTCACCGCTTTGGTCTTGATGGGCAATTTATGGGCTGCCAAACGCAAAGCCTCTTCGGCCACCTCTCTGGAAACACCCTCCATCTCATAGAGAATACGTCCGGGCCGAACGACTGCTACCCACTCCTCAGGAGAACCTTTACCTTTACCCATTCGTACTTCAGCAGGTTTTTTAGTCATCGGTTTATCTGAAAAGATCCTAATCCATACCTTACCGCCACGTTTAATATGACGATTAATCGCAATACGGGCAGCTTCAATCTGACGGTTGGTAATAAATCCGGATTCCAGGGCCTTGAGCCCGAAGTCACCGAATGCAAGCTCAGAACCTCTGGAGGCAACTCCGCGGTTGCGCCCCTTCTGCTGCTTTCTATATTTAACCTTTTTTGGCATTAACATGGCAATACCCCTGGCTTTTCTTTATTAATGGCGAAGCTTTAAAAAAAGCTAACTTTAAACTTTAAATCTCTCTGATCAAATAACTCCGAAAAGGTGCTGTTAACCCGATCCGGTCTATTGACCAATCCTTTATAAGGCTTTAGCTGCAGCCAGTTGTTCCTGTTTACCGGCAACAATCTCACCTTTGAATACCCAAACCTTAACTCCGATAATACCATAAGTAGTTTTGGATTCTGCAACTCCATAATCGATATCGGCACGCAAGGTATGCAGCGGTACTCGGCCATCACGAGTCCATTCGGATCGTGCTATTTCAGCCCCGCCCAAACGCCCAGCGACAGATATTTTTATACCTTGAACTCCAAGCTTCATAGCCATACCGACGCTTCGCTTAATGGCTCGGCGAAATGCTACCCGCCGCTCCAACTGCAGTCCGACATTTTCAGCAATCAATTGGGCATCAGTCTCGGGACGCTTGACTTCATTAATATTAATGAAGATCTCACCTTTAACCAACTTAGCAAGCTCCTTTTTAAGAGCTTCTATTTCAGAGCCTTTTTTACCGATAATAATACCGGGGCGGGCGGCAAAGATGTTGACCCGAATGCGTTTGGCGGCCCGTTCTATTTCAATTTTTGAGATCCCGGCATGATACATTTTCTTTTTCAAAAACTTTTTCAGCCTTAAATCTTCATGCAAAAATTGCTTATACTCTTTATCTGCATACCAGCAGGAATTCCAAGTTTTGACAATTCCCAAACGCAAGCCAATCGGATTAACTTTTTGTCCCAAGACTCATCTCCTGCACATTAAATGTGCGCAAACTATTTACCTTTAGTTTATATTCTATTTATAACTTTTGAGTTCTAATAACGCTCATCTTCAAGAACCACAGTGATATGGCTCGAACGTTTATTAATTCTTGTAGCCCGCCCCATTGCTCGAGGCTGAAAACGACGCGTAGTCGGCCCCTCATCGACAAAAGCCCGACTGATGTAAAGAGCATCGATATCCATATCTCCGCGCTGATCAGCGTTGGCAACTGCCGACTCAACTAGTTTCCGAATGACCGGCGCACATTTTTTACCCGTCACCTGCAACGCGTTGATAGCCTTCTCGACTTCCATTCCTTTGATCATATCTGTAACCAGACGGGCTTTTCGCGGCGCCATCCGGTAGTGTCTCAGTTTGGCCTGAACCTGCATGGCTAAACTCCTTATCTAATAATCACAATGTTTTTCTATTTACGGACTTTTGACTTTTTATCGGAGGTATGACCGTAGTAGGTTCGGGTCGGAGAAAACTCACCGAGTTTATGACCCACCATCTCTTCGGTAACAAAAACCGGGATAAATTTCTTACCATTATGAACCGCCATTGTATATCCAACCATTTCCGGGAAGATCGTTGAACGGCGAGACCATGTTTTAACTGTTTTATTATTACTATTTACCAGTTTATCTACCTTATCGAGCAGGTGCTGGTCAATATAAGGTCCTTTTTTTATTGAACGTGCCACTTGTGGCCTCCTGTTTCATCTTGCGTCTTGCTGTTTTCTCTATAAATCTTCATCCACAAACCCTAAATTATAGGCTTGGGAACTCTATTTCTTAATACGGCGCTTGACAATATCATTATCAGTCGCTTTATTCTTGCGGGTTTTATGACCTTTGGTAGGTACACCCCAAGGAGTAACCGGATGACGACCACCGGATGATTTACCTTCACCACCACCATGAGGATGATCTACGGGGTTCATCGCAACTCCGCGGACTTTAGGGCGCAGCCCTAACCAACGACTACGACCCGCTTTACCGATTGAGATATTATCGTGTTTAGGGTTACTCAACTGGCCCAAAGTAGCTCGACATAACTGGTGAATATAACGAACCTCACCTGAGGGCATTTTTATCTGCACTCTTTGACCATCCTTGGCCATCAGTTGAGCATATGAACCGGCACTTCTTGCGAGTTGGCCGCCTTTACCGATTTTCATCTCAATATTATGAATAATGCTACCAAGCGGCATATTCTTAAGTGGCAGGCAGTTACCAGGTTTAATATCAACATTGTCGCCCGACTCGATCTGGTCACCAACCTTGATTTCCAACGGCGCCAGGATATAACGCTTCTCCCCATCAGCATATTGCAACAGGGCAATCCTGGCTGTACGGTTGGGATCGTACTCTATGGTCTTAACGGTAGCACTCATGCCACACTTGTCACGTTTGAAATCAATTATTCTATATTTCTTCCTACCACCACCACCGCGATGTCGCACAGTAATGCTACCGGTATTGTTACGGCCCGCTTTTTTATTAAGCGGAGCCAACAGACTTTTTTCAGGCTTATCAGCTGTTATTTCATCAAAAGAAGATGAAGTCTGAAAGCGCCGTCCCGGCGATGTCGGATTATATTTTTTCAGTACCATTTTAAAACCTTTCAGGTAAGTCGCCAGGCAATACAACCCGCCGAAGAGTTACCCTTTTCTATACACCCTCAAAGATGTCTATCTTTTGATCCGGCTTAAGTGTCACAATCGCCTTTTTGCCGTCCGCCTTTTTGCCCAGATTTTTACCTACTCTCTTCTTTTTTCCTTTGGTTCGAATCGTCTGAACATCATCGACCTTGACCTTAAAGAGGCTTTCTACGGCCTTACGAATCTCAACCTTATTGCTCATACGGTCAACTGTAAATGTACATTGACGGCACATCTGATAGGCCTGCATAGTTTTTTCAGTCAATACAGGATAGCGGATTATATCATAATACGTACTGGGTATCATTTCTCCAAGGCCCCCTCAATCTTTTTCAGTGAAGCATCTGATAGCATCAGATAATCATATTTAAGAAGATCGTAGACATTGACCCCATTCTGATTAACCGCTAAAGCTCCCGGTATATTTCGAGCTGAGAGAGAGAGTTCGCGATTGTCTTCAGCCACCAGTACGGCTTTATTTACACCAAAAGTCTTAAACAATTCGACGACCTGTTTGGTTTTTACCGTTTCCAGGTTAAAGTCCTGAAGGATAAGAAGCTTGCCTTCCTGAAATTTCTGCGACAAAACCGAGATCAGGGCCTGACGGCGAATCTGCTTGGGCAAACGATAGCCATAATCACGCTGCTGCGGCCCAAAGATCACGCCGCCGCCACGCCAGATCGGCGAACGACTGGTACCTGCACGAGCACGGCCGGTTCCTTTTTGACGCCAAGGCTTGGCACTACCACCCTTAACCTTGGAGCGATTCTTAACAGCGGCTGATCCTTGACGGCGCTTGGCTAACTGCCAGACGACAACGTCGCGAACCAGATGCTCTTTTATCTCCGCATTGAAGACCGAATCGGCAATCTCGGTTTCAGCGACTTTCTCTTTTTGCAAATTATAGACATCAACTTTGGCCATATCATTCTCCGATTATTTCCGAGGTCGGAAATATCGCTAACGCGGGTGCTACCCGCAAGTAAGTGCTCTTATTAGAACATTTTGCTGTTTTTCAAACAATAAAATAACCTGTAAGGCACTAAACTTACCTAATCTTTTTTATGGTCACCAGACTATTCTTAGAACCGGGTACGCCACCTTTAACCAGAACCAGCCCCTGCTCCGACTGAACCTGGACAACCGTCAGATTTTTCACACTGACCTTTTGGTTACCCATCTGGCCCGGCATTTTTTTACCCTTAACAACTCTTCCGGGATAGGCTGAGGTTCCAATTGACCCCCCAGATCTATGGTTTTTATGAGCGCCATGTGAAGCAGGCTGACCTTTGAAGCCATAGCGCTTCATAACTCCGGCAAAACCTTTACCCTTACTTTTGGCAGTAACGGTTACCAGGTTTCCAGGAGTGAACTGATCGGCGGTAAAAACATCGCCAGGCTGATAACTGCTCTCATCATCTACTGGAACTTCGCGCAAATGATAGAAAACACCTTTGCCGGCTTTTTTACAATGCCCAATCTGTGGCTGGTTTGCCCGCTGCATTGACTTCTGGTCTAAACCCAGCTGCACGGCGCTATAGCCATCTTTTTTTGCGGTCTTGACCTGCACCACGGTACAGGGACCTACCGCCAATACGGTTACCGGCACAAGCTCTCCCAATTCATTGTAGAGCTGGGTCATGCCAACTTTTTTAGCTAATAATTCTTGTATTTCAGCCATCATTAAACCTTATATTATCAATCAATCTTGAAGATATTGCCCAATAAACGTGCTTAGAGTTTAATCTCAACATCAACGCCGGCCGAAAGGTCCAGCTTCATCAAGGCATCTACAGTTTGCTGGGTCGGCTCAAGGATATCGATCAAGCGGTTGTGGGTTCGCATCTCAAACTGCTCACGCGACTTCTTATTGACATGCGGGGAACGCAGTACGCAATATTTATTGATCGCCGTCGGCAAAGCAATCGGTCCGGCGATAGCCGCGCCGGTCCGTTTCGCAGTATTGACAATCTCGCCGACCGACTGATCCAGTATCTTATGGTCATAGGCTTTCAGTCTGATTCTAATTTTCTGGCTTGCTATAGTCATCTTTTTTACTACCTCAAGGGCTCTTGTAATTAATCCGGAATCTCGTCACATTCCAACCATGACGACCCTGCAAAAACCTCTGGCTGTAATGTTTCTATTCGATAATTTCACTGACGACGCCGGCACCTACCGTACGGCCGCCTTCACGAATCGCAAAACGCAACTCTTTTTCCATCGCGATCGGGGTAATCAACTCACCGACAATCGTAATATTGTCGCCGGGCATTACCATCTCGACGCCCTCGGGGAGCTCAACCGTAC